>NZ_CAMKRR010000025.1 GCF_946415235.1 uncultured Ruminococcus sp.
ACATTAGCTCAGTCGGTAGAGCATACGCCTTTTAAGCGTAGGGTCGAGGGTTCAAATCCCTCATGTCTCACCACATTTATTTATGCCGGTATTTCAAGGGAATCTTTGAATATCGGCATTTTTCGTCTCATATAACAGTTTTGAATAATGAGTTTGCGTGAAATGCTGAAATAGCCGTTCAACAATTGTTGAACGGCTATAGTGCTTTTAGTTGGATCAGTGCTTGTTGATAAACTGGTTAAGTGTTATGTCCTTAGCTCCGCTGGAAACAGAAGCATAATATGCAAGAACTCCGCTGGCGTCAACTGCATCGATTATCTTGTCACCGTTGATATCTGCCGCTGCTGACTGCTCGGGAGTCATAGATGGCTCCTTCTTAGCTGAGATCATAGCGTATTCCTTGAGGATAGCGGATGCATCTACAGCGTCAATAAATCCATTGTTATTGATATCGCCGAGCAGACGATCCGAAACATTTACTCTCAGGTTCTTGCTGGTCTTGGACATATCTACGCTTCCGATTATTGAAGGATCTTCATATCTCGGGGTTACTGTTGATGTATATTCGCCTTCATTGATGATATTTATATCATAGCTTCCCAGAGCTGCATCCGAAGTTAATGCAGCATTGAAGCAGGCAAGAGGATATGCATCCGAAGTTTCGCCCGACAGCTTCATAGGATCTGCAGAGGTTGTGGTCGAATAAACTATAGACAGCATATTTAATTTATCAAATTCCTTGCGTAAAATATCATCTTCGCTTTCATTAAAATCAGCATAAGGTGTTTTTTCGTATTTCTTTACAGGGGAATCGAGGTTTTTGAGTACAAGCGACTTGTTGTCGCACTGCCATTTTGCACCGACAAATCCTGCAAGCTTCTGGTCGTCCTTGATATAAATAGCACAAGGAACAACAGCACCGTCAGCTGAAGCCTTCTTTGTATTAACATAAACATTGCCGTACTTCAGAACTTCGATACCTGTTCCCTCATCTGCTTTGAAATAGTAGCTCGGATTGTAGTCCTTCGGGAGCTCAGATGCGTTTGCAGCAGCCGAAAATGCCATGCCTGCTGTCATAACAGCAGCTGAGATCAGTGATAATGTCTTTTTCATATTGTATTTTTTCTCCTTTCAAAGCAGCTCAGACATACGCAGAACTATTTCTGCAACACGCTTGGCTGCAATTTTTTCAAATTCATCGAATGACATTGCTCCATCATCGTCGGCGTTGTCAGAAATACATCTGACGCTGACGTAAGGAAGCTTGTTCAGGTAGCAGCAGTGCCCTACTGCCGCACTTTCCATATCGACTGCATATGGGTCGAATTTTTCAAGTATAGCATTTTTAGCTTCATTGCTTGAAATAAATACTTCACCAGAAACTATCCTGCCTCTGAATGATTTTACAGAGAATTCACCGCAAACCTTTTCAGCTGTTTCAATGAGTTTGTCATCCGCTCTGAATATACCGCAGTACGGGGGATAGTCCTTGAGGAAATGCAGATCAAGGTCGTGAGGGAGCACCTCAGTGGATATTACGATATCACATACCTTTACAGCACTGTTCATGCCTCCTGCTATTCCAGTATTTATAATGCAGTCGGGATGAAAATTATCTATCATTACCTGTGTGCAAAGCGCTGCGTTAACTTTAGCGATGCCACAGCAGGCGTTTATCAGAGTTTTTCCGTTTTTTTCATTAATATAAAAATCAAAGCCTGAAATATGCTGTATTTCACCGATACCGAGCATTTCACGTATATCTGTCAGCTCGGAAGGCATAGCTCCTATTATTCCAACAGTGTTCATTGTTATCACTCCCGTTTTTTGATTGTGTTCTTATTATATCATACTTTGGTTAACAAATCAAGTAAAAAAGAAAGATCATACTATTTACGTCAATAAATGGTATGATCTATCTTTTTTTGCGGAATTTTGGCATTAGCTTTTTTCTGTAAAGCATATACGTGAAGTCGAGGTCATAGTCATAGAAAAGGAATACGAGATTAGATATCCCCAGCATTATATATGCGCCGTATCTGCCGAGATCATCAAACTCATCAAGCATTTCCCTAAGTCCGAAAATATATACCGTAACGTAGAAAAAAGAGATTATACATACATTAAACAGAAGCAGCTTGACAGCAAGTCTGAGTATTTTAGGCGTTATTTTCTGAATGTAGAACCTGACGACAGGATAATGGCCGAAGAACATTATGAATATCAGAGCTGCTTCCTTATCAAAGGTAATGAACATAGCAAGAAGTCCGACGGCAAGATATGTCAGGAATGCCCAGCCTGTGTTGACTTCAACTGCTATTATCATCAGGAGTATCCCTGCAATACCCGGCAAAAGCAGGTAAAGTGCAGGGAAAACTCCCGCAAGGAACATTGTAACGAGACATAGTGCGGAGATTATGCCGCCAAGAGCAACTCTATAGCTTATATCTCTCATTATTTCAGAGCCTTTTCCTTTCCGTCAGAGGTCTTTTTTGCTTTCTGGATATTGTATACGATCGCTGCAAGCAGCTTCTGAGGCAAGACTCTTGGCGAAAGAGTACCAAACTTTACAAATAAACCGGGAACGGCGAAAAGCTTGCCGCTGAATGCTTTTCTCAGGGCGTATTCCGCAGCTTCATCTGCAGTTATAGGCTTTACAGAGAAGCTTACTCCTGCCCTGTTATTGAAGTTCGTATCAACAGGGCCGGGACAAAGAACTGTTATTTTTACATTTGAGCGGTCTCTTCGGAGTTCTTCGTATATGGCGACAGAAAGCTTCAGAACATAGTTCTTTGAAGCGTAATATGCTGCCATGAGAGGACCTGACATAAATCCTGCGGCTGATGCCACATTCAGTATGGTACCGTGATCTTTTTTCTTGAAATCACGGAGAAAAAGCTTTGTCAGGATGTGAAGCGCTGTGATATTGACATTTATCATGTTTACCTCGTCATCAAGGTCGGTATCGTCGAATTTTCCGAAAAGGCCATATCCTGCGTTATTTATAAGCATATCAACATTTTTGTCCTTACAGAATTCATATACCCTGAAGACTTCTTCACGCTTTGAAAGATCGGCAGCGATTATTTCAACATTCCCGCCGAGGCTCTTCTGCATTTCCTTAAGCTTCGTTTCGTTTCTTCCTGTTAGTATAAGTGACCAGCCTTTTCTTGACAGCTTCGCTGCAAAGCTTTGTCCGATGCCTGATGTTGCGCCTGTGACCAATGCTTTCATAATATCAATTCCTTTCAATTATATTTTCGAGGTTTGCTCTGTTTCCAAGATTTTCAATCCCAAACAAAAACAGCGTCTGACCGTAATCGTTGACATTGACATACTCGGAAAGCTCTTTCTGCATATCTTCAGGTGATACGACAGCTATCTCGCTGTAATGCTGTATAAGGAAAGGTACAAAACAGTTTGCATAGCTGTCTTTGATAACAAGGAGCTTTTTGTCGTTTTTTACCGATGTCTTTATCTTTATAAGAGGTGCGGGATCCCCAAGGAAAACAGAATACATATCGCTTGAATCGAGCTTATCGAAGTCGTAAAGCTCGGTCTCGATGGTATTTCCGCTTTTTGTTGTCTTTTCGCACGAAATGACTGCTGCTCCGTCGGTATAATTGTAAATGTCGATTATATCGGGGGTTATTTGTGCCGAAAGGACCTTCCTATAGAGATTTCCTCTGAAATTATCGGTTATATGACTTATGCTGTACTTGTCATATAATGCAGGAAGAAATCCAAGCTTTTGAATAACAGTCTTGTATACACAGTATGCGCCGTATGTGGTCCATTTAGTATCAGTCCTGTAATAAATATAGTTCTCATTAAGCATTTTTAATATATTATAAGCGTCTATCTTTCTGATCTTGCTGCTTAAAAAGTCGTAAAATGCCGATATCTGCTGACCGTCCGACCTTGATATACCGCGGGCCTGCAAAAGATCACCGTATACTCCCGATGAACTGGGGATTGCTGCAAAATAGACTGTTCCGTCGTATTTTTCGGCAAATCGGTTGAAAATGTCAGAGCTGACCGTTGCAGGTGTTCTCAGAGATACCTCTGCGTCAAGAAGTCTGTCCTTGCCGATATAAATGCCGTTTACTATCTGCTCCGAAAGCTCTGCCTGCAATCGAGTCTGGGCAGATAACAGAGTTTTTCTGCCCGCAAAATGATCTGTGATGTAGTTCCCGACTTTTTCAACATCCGAGCCGTCATACAGTCCGCTTACCGATAATTCGGGGACATCAGCAAGCCTGCGGTTTTCAGCATAGGAGAAGGATTCGTTTTTGCCGAGGATTGTCATAAAGAAGAAGAAAGCGATTATCGAAAGAGTTATGATCGCTGTTATCCTGCCGGTGATCTTTGTCAGCTTTGACATTTCCCTTTCCTCCTTTTACAATCTGAGTAGCAGCATTTCCGAGCTGCCGCTGTAGGATATTAATGCGGTACATACCACAAGCAGTAATGCCGTCGTTATGGGGGAAGCTATGTTTACGGCAATTTTGAGCTTTTTCTTTCCCGATCTTATCATCATATTTCTGAACAGGTCGGTGGAGGCATACATTGCAAGCAGAATAAGTACTATATATGACTTCATAAGGTAAAAAGCCTGTGTATCTGCGATACTTCCGTTGCCGCCTATCATTATGAGAAAATACTTTACCGAATATGAAAGGCTGCTTCCCGAAAGGAACACAGAGCATAGTATTACTACGAGGAACGTATAGAACACGCCTGTAAGTTCCATTATCTTCTTCTCTCTCAGCCGTGCTTCTATAACGATGAATGATCCCATAAGAGCTCCGAAAGCTATGCCGTTAAGATTGAAGGTGTACCAAAAGCCGAAAAGCGACCAGCCGAATATAAAAATAGTTTCCCTGAGCCACTTTTTTTCACATGAATTATACAACGGTTTGGTTATATAGCGTCTTAGCCACTGTACTACCTGTGACTGCCATCGAGCTGCAAAATACTTTATTCTTGAGCTGAGCAGCGGATAATTAAAGCTCTGAGGCAAACGAATCCCGAAGCAATAAGCTATTCCTGTACCCATGTCAGCAACTCCGGAAAGAGTAAAATAGAGGCAGAAAATATATGACGTTACGCCGAGCCATGCTGTTACCGCCGAGATCTCATCAAAATTGCTGCTTTGTACCGATCTGTACAGCATATAGAGATTATCTGCGATAATAACCTTCTTGGCGAGTCCCTTAACGAAAACCGTCATTCCTATACCTATGCCCGATAAGCTTGACTTTCGGCTGTCGAAAAGCTTTGAAAAAGAACCGTATCTGAGAAGCGGCCCCATAATAAGCTTCGGAAAAAACATTATATACAGCGAAAATCTCATGATACTGCACTCACAGCTAAGTCTTTTCTTATATGCATCGACGAGAGTGCCTATAGCGGACAGTACAAAGAAAGAAATACCGACCGGATAAAAGCCTTCGGGAGCTTTTATAAGTCTGTGCAGCCATGTGAAGTACTCAGTCCGAAAGGCAAAAAGTGCAAGAAGATCAAAAACTGTACCGAATACAAGAGGAATTGCTGAGAGCTTATCACTTTCCCTGAATCTAAGGATGAGCTTTATGCATAAATAATTTATAAGGGTATAAGCTGAGATAAAAATGAGAAAATAGAGACTTATCATGCCGCAGAAAAGCATACTAAGCAATAAGATCATAGCCTCGCGGCATTTTCTCGGAGTTAGATAATACAGCAGCAGTGAAATTGGAAGGAAGCCGTATATATACAATAAACTGCTATATACCATTGTTTTCCTCCTTTATTTTCTCTACGATGTCGGAAAGCCCTGAACTGTCCGTCATTGTACAGAGTACTTCAATAAGTGCACCTGCCGAAAGCTGCTGGGGAAGTCCGAGTTTTTTTTGGAGCTTCAGCCTAAGTTCCATGCTGTTCTCGCCGCCGCTCAGTCCGAGTTCATATAGAGTGAGTTTTGTTATGTCTGATTTTTGACAGTTATCTGACGCTGTTATGCCTGACTTACGAAAAGCTTCAAGCAGGATCTGTGTATCAACGCCTTCAACTCCGAGCTTCCCCTCGGATGAAGGCTTGGTTTTGCGTTTTTCCTTGCCGAAAATATCGGGTATATATACATTCGTGACTTTTCCGTTCCCGACTGCGCCTTTTATATAACCGCGTATCTTTCTACCTGCCGCATCGGAATCGGTAAGTATGATAATTCCGGTTTTCCGGGCGTAATACCGTATAAGTTCGAGCTTTTCCGTATCCTTGAATATACCGAAACCGTTTGTGATTATTATAACTGCGTCAACTATGGAAGAAAGCTTTATTTTATCATACTTTCCCTCAACGATTATAGCTTCACTTATCTTGATCATTTGCCTCACCACTAATTCTTCGTCAGAAGCATCTTTGTAATGCACTGTTCAAGGATTGTTTTTTCGTCACTTCTGCTTGAATTCAGGAGTATATTCGTATCACGCAATATGGATATACATTTTCTCAGACGTTTTATGCTCATTCTTGAGCTGTCACGGAAAGCGTTCTTTACCTTGAAGTCAAATAAGTACGAAAAGTCCTCTTTTACGTCATTTATCTGTTTTCCTTTTTTTCTTGCACAGGCTGAACGGTACATATCTATAAATGAAGCCGATATTGATGCAAGAACAGCGCTTCTGTTGTTCTTGTCCTGCATCAGTTCGTCAAGAGCTTCATATGCAAGACGCTTATTCATTGCAGCAACAGCATCTGCGAGTTTGAATATTGTTGCGTCACTCTGTTTGTGTACGAGATTATGAAGAATTTCCCGTGTTATTTCGTTTTTGCCTGCATATGAGCAGAGCTTATCTATCTCGTTTCTTACGGTAAGAGTGTCATACTGACACATTTCAGCCAGTTCACGGGCATTTTCAAGAGAAATAAGAGAACCTCTTGCGGAAACACTTGCAGCGATATCCTTTGCAAACTCCCCTTCTGTCTTAACGGGACACTCGACAAGGATACCGTTTTTCTCCGCAAAGTCCGCTAACTTTTTGTTTTTGTCCTTTATGAAAGTCCGTTTCGCCTTATAGTCAGTCTTTACGGCTATCTCAAAGCCCGTAACATTGAAAATAACGACTGTATGTGGCGGTATGTCTTTTATTGCGTCGATAAGCTTTTTATTTATATCCTCCGCTTTAAGTCCTGCCATATTTTCACGTGGTTTCTCGCAGTTATAGTCGTTGATAAGTATACAGTTATAGTCCGACATCATGGGCATCATCTGTATCATATCATATAATTCCGAAAAATCAAGATATCTGCCCTCAAGCTTATTGAGCGCAAATTCTTCATTGTCTCCCACGGCAGCTCTGATTATATATTTGGTAAGCTTTTCGACATCGGGGATGTTCTGGCCAAATATATAGTAAAGATTACTTATCTCGCCTTTATTTAGTTGAGCTTTAAGTGTTTTAGCGTCGGTTATCGGCATTATAATCTCCTTATCGTAAAGCTGTCAGAGCCTGACAGCACTATCTCGAAATTATTGTTTTTACTCAGGTCAAGTATATTTACTGCCATTTCATCTCCTTTTGCGGCCTTTCCGCAGAGGACCGTAAGTCCGGAAGACGGCTTGTATGCGTTTGCATCGGAAATGAAGCAGATCTCCTTGTTATCGGAGATGACAGTGATATTATTATCTGTGATCTTTATTGAATACCTGTTTTCGTGAACGGTTATATCATTAGTGAAATATGTGACATTGCTGCTTTTTAAAGGTATTTCCGTGTCTCCTGCGATTATCCAGTTATTAACATCGGTGAATTCAAGCTCGTTTATGTAATTTGAGTATCCCGACTGGACTTTCCGGGTCAGGATCACAGAATCAATGCAGTTTATCCCGTTTGCAGCGAGATATTTTCTGACATAGACTGCTGAACGGTAATGTCCGCTTATATCAATAATATCGGCGGAATTATCACGGCTCACAACTGCAACTGCGTTGTTTCCTTTTCCGAGAACAGCAATAGTCGTATGACTGTTACGCTCTATTCTTGCCGCAGACGATGCAATAAACAGAAATGCTGCAGAAAATGCGGCAGCTCCGCATATATATTTCCTGTTCCTGAAGATTGCGGCAGTAAGGAAAGTAATTATCATACATATCATAAGTCCGCCGACAACAGTTTTGCTCCCGCCTGAGAAATATGTGAAGCGGATACGTGATACAATGTCGGAAAAACGCAGGACAAATTCGTTTATGATCTTCGGAATGAACAGAAGGTCTATAATCCCGCCGCTGATTGCATAAAGCAGTCCTATCATCATGGATACGGAGCAAAGCGGGACCAAAATCACATTCGTTATCGGTGAAATAAGCGACGTTTCATCGAAATACAGCAGTGAAAACGGAAATACACATATCATTGTGCAGAGCATTACAGCCGATTTCTTCATAAGGCTGCCTAATGTTGTTTCGGAAGGGATATTTTTGGTCATATACGGCGCAAATACGCCTATTCCGAATGTTCCCACCACGGAGAGTATAAAGCCCTGATCATAAATAACATAGGGCTGTAAAATACATATCAGCAGTACTGCACCCGCAAGAGAATTAAAAGTGTCGTTCTGTCGTCTGAACAGTCCTGCTGCATACATAAAATTCATCATGATCGCTGCTCTTATAGCTGAAATAGGACAATTTGCCAGCGTGATAAGGAAAGCTATCATACATTCCATAAGAGCAAATGATATGAATTTGTTGATACGCAGAAGCCTTAATATGCTCATGAGAATAAATATCGCAGCAGATACGTGAAGTCCCGAAACGGCAAGAATATGTCCTATTCCGCAGCGATAGACGGCAGTTTTTATATTCCACTCCATTCCGCGTTTCTCACCGAATACCATTCCTGCAAGAAGATCGCCGCTGTCTTTGCCGAGTGCGATATGAAAATCAGAGATCATATTCTCTCTGTGATCGTTTATAATTACTTTAAGGCTTCTTTTGGATGAACTTATCCTGTTTATATCCTTTGCGTTGCTTATTTCAAGGAAAATACCGTCAGACTTGAAGTAGCTCTCACTGTCGAAAAGATAATCCTTAGACGGCTTTTCAAATTTGCAGTTTCCTAATTCAATGGTATCTCCTATTTCGGCATCCAGTGAGTTGACATAGAAGCTGAGTTTGGCTTTCGTTTTTCCGTTTATATTACCATTAAGTACATACGACGAATTGTCACCGCTGTAATGCTGCAAACTGATAACTTTTCCGCGGAAGCTTCCGTTTTGTCCGTCAAATTCAACTGCAGGAGCATATACAAGGTCAGTGTAAATACTGAATACAAGTACAGCTGCTCCGAAAAACGCTGCCATTATGCAGTGATCTGCTATAGTGAAGTTATACTTTTTACCTGCAAAAAGCGCAGCAGCTATTACCGCAGCAGTTATAATCATAAAAGCGGGATCTGTAAAAAATGAAGCGAAAAACAATCCCGCCATATACGCTGCCGCAGCTCCAATCATTTTTCGCTTCATAATTCTATTCCTTATTTAAAGAAAAGCGGTAGCTTCTCAAGAAAACATATATCTTTTCTTTCACCTGCATCGCCCTCTGCGAGAACGGCAGATCGACCCGATATGATTCCGCCTGCCTCTGTAACGAGCTTTTCAAGTGCAAGGAGCGACTCTCCTGTGCTTATAACATCATCTACGATAAGCACTTTTTTGCCTTTAAGGAGCTCTGCTTTCTCCTTTGAGAGATAAAGTGTCTGCTCGGCGGCTGTTGTTATAGACTTAACGCTTACGGATATAGGATCGGTCATATAGAGCTTTACCGATTTTCTTGCAACGACATAAGGCTTTCCGCTTTCTCTTGCCATTTCGTATGCCAGAGGTATACCCTTTGATTCAGCCGTGATTATTATATCAAAATATGGAGACTTGCTCAGAAGCTTTCCCGCAACAGCTACAGTAAGCTCTACATCGGAAAACATAACAAATGCTGCAATATCGATTTTGTCATTGAGAGGACATATAGGAAGTTCCCTTTCAAGTCCTGCGATAGTCATTTTATATGTTTCAGCCACTATATTTCCCCTCCTTTATTCTGTCTTGCCGAGGGACTCGGGTCCCCAGCCCATTTTAACGCCTGCCAGCATATGGAAATGGAGATGCTTTACAGTCTGTCCTGCGTCGTCGCCGCAATTGTTGATTATACGATAGCTTTCGATACCCTCAGCCTTTGCTATCTTGGCAGCAGCTTCAAAAACCTTAGCGGCTGCGGAAGAATTTGCTTCAGTGATCTCGTTTGCAGAGGCTATATGAACCTTTGGGATGATAAGGTAATGAACAGGTGCGATAGGAGCTATATCCTTGAATGCATATACGAATTCATCTTCGTAGACCTTAGTGCTTGGAATTTCACCGTCGATTATTTTACAGAATAAACAGTCCATATTATTTCTCCTTTTTATTATAGTGAAGGTCGGTGTGGAACCGCCTGTTGATTATTGCATGGTTTCCGCAACTACATCGGCAAACTTAGCCATTGCCTCGTCGATCTTTGCGATATCGCCTGCGCCTGCCATAGCTCCGTCGGGCTTTCCGCCGCCCTTACCGCCTGTAACGGCAGCTATCTCACGTACTATCTTGCCTGCGTTAGCACCCTTTGCAACAGCTTCCTTTGTACATACACAGTAGAATGTTCCCTTTTCACCCATAGTACCTGCAAATAGAGCAATGATAGCTTCGTTTTTATCCTTGACGCTGTCTCCGAGCTTTCTCAGAGCATCGGGAGCAGAGCCATCCATTCTTGCGGATACCGTCTTGATACCATTGACTTCACCTGCGTTGTCAAAGAGAGCAGCAGTTTTTGAATTGGCTATCTGCTGGGTGAGACTCTCTATCTTCTTGTCCTTTTCCTTTGCCTCAGCTGCAAGGGCTGCACACTTTTCGGGAAGTTCGCTTACGTTTGCAAGCTTGAGCGCTTTTGCGGAACGGAGGATTGTATCCTTGAAGCTGTTCATGAGCTCAAGTGCGCCTGTACCTGTAACTGCTTCGATTCGTCTTACGCCTGCTGCTACAGAGCTTTCGGAAACTATCTTAAAGAGTCCTATCTGTGCGGAATTTGATATGTGTGTACCGCCGCAGAATTCTACGGACTTGTTAGCAGTAACGACACGTACGGTATCACCGTATTTTTCGCCGAAAAGTGCCATAGCGCCAAGCTTTCTTGCTTCGTCTATAGGCATTTCCTGCATAGTTACGGGGAAGGCTTCCATTATTTCTGAGTTTACTATCTTTTCAACTCTTTCAATCTCTTCATCTGTCATTGCACTGAAATGATTGAAGTCAAAACGACAGGCTTTTTCGTTAACAAGCTGTCCTGCCTGATGAACGTGATCGCCAAGTACCTGACGAAGGGCATGCTGAAGAAGATGTGCAGTCGTATGGTTACGCATTATAGCCATTCTGCGGTCTTTTTCAATCTGAGCGAGGACTTTGTCTCCCTTTGAGATACTTCCCTGCTCTACTGTTGCAATATGCAGGAAATGTCCCTCGGATTTAATCGTATCATCAACAGAAGCGATATTTGCTCCGTTGATGAGCATACCCGTGTCTCCGACCTGTCCGCCGCTCTCAGCATAGAAAGGAGTAACGTCGAGAACTATAACAACATCATCGCCTTCAATAGCTGTCTCTACTTCCGTACCGTTCTTGTATATTGCAAGTATTTCGGCATCCTTTGCTTCAAAATCAGTATATCCCGTGAATATTGTTGCGGGAGCGTCGACCTTTATGCTGTTGTCAGCCCACGAAGAACCTGCCTTTGCAGCGTGGTCTGCCTTAGCTCTTGCTCTCTGCTCTTTTGCAAGCTCTGTGAAACGGTCACGGTCAACGGTAAAGCCTTTTTCCTCACATATCTCTTCTGTAAGGTCTATGGGGAAGCCGTATGTATCGGAGAGCTTGAATGCGTCGTCTCCTGAGAGTACCTTTCCGCCCTCGGTAGTAAGCTTATCAGTGAACTGATTGAGGAGTTCAGTTCCCTTGTCGATAGTTTTGGCAAATGCTTCTTCCTCGACACCGATTATCTTCTTGATGTAGTCACGCTTTTCAGCAAGCTCGGGGTAAGCATTGGCGTTCTCGTTGATAACTGTATCGCATACATCGCAGAGGAAGGGCTTGGTGATACCGAGCAGTCTGCCGTGACGGGCTGCTCGTCTGAGCAGACGGCGAAGCACATATCCGCGTCCCTCGTTTGAGGGGAGGATACCGTCACCTACCATGAAGGTAGTACTTCTGATATGGTCGGTGATAACACGGAGCGAAACGTCCTTCTTTGCATCCTTCTTATATTCGATACCTGCGATAGATGAGATATGCTTCATTATATTCTGAACAGTATCTACTTCAAAGATATTGTCAACGCCCTGCATTACGCAGGCAAGTCTCTCAAGGCCCATACCTGTATCTATGTTCTTGTTCTTCATTTCGGCATAATGACCCTCGCCGTCGCTGTCAAACTGGCTGAAAACGAGGTTCCATATCTCAATCACTCTGTCACAGTCACTTGCCTGTTCAAAGCTCTCAAAAGGACCGTAAGCCTCACCGCGGTCAAAATGTATCTCCGAGCAAGGACCGCAGGGACCTGAGCCATGCTCCCAGAAATTGTCCTTTTTGCCGAGACGGATTATCCTTTCATGAGGTATGCCGATATGATTTTCCCATATCTGTTCAGCTTCGTCGTCGCTTTCAAATATAGTTATCCAGAGCTTTTCGGCAGGGATAGCAAGAGTTTTTGTAAGGAATTCCCATGCCCATTCGATAGCCTCTGTCTTGAAGTAATCGCCGAATGAGAAATTGCCCAGCATTTCAAAATAAGTACCGTGACGTGCTGTTTTTCCAACACTTTCGATATCGGGAGTTCTTATACACTTCTGACAGGTAGTAACCCGCTTGTTCGGAGGTGTAGCCTGTCCGAGAAAGAATTTTTTAAGCGGAGCCATACCAGAATTGATAAGCAGAAGGCTCTTGTCCCCCTGAGGAACGAGGGAAGCACTTGCCATTCTTGTATGGTTCTTGCTTTCAAAAAAAGATAAATACTTTTCACGTAGATCATTAAGACCTGTCCACAGCATAAATATATCTCCTTTAATAAAAATATAAAACTTAGCAATACAAAAAAAGCCCCGCCGCCAAATGGGACGAAGGCTCTCGTGGTACCACCCAAATTTGAGAAAGATATACTTTCTCCTCATAAATCCTTAACGCGGAAATACGCCTCGGTTTCCCAAGGGAGCTCAGGGGTAGCACCTGTTCATTGCGTAAAAGCTCGCACCAAACGCTTTTTCTCTGTATCGCAAATTATACAGTCATTCCCGTCAACGCTATACATTTAATATTATAACGCTGTTTTATAAAAAAGTCAATGCTTTGAGCTGATTTTTTCAAAATATTTATAGTATAAGCTGTCACCTTGTGCTTTGTTAAGGAATATAATAGACCAATACGTAAAAGGAAGGTGAAGATATGAAAGCAAAACGAAGGAAAAACAGGATAAAAAAGTCTGTGATATATCTTATAGCCTCAATAATTACGGTGATTGTATTGTCCGTAAAGCTCAACGCTTCATTAAAGCCGGTAATTAAGGTTCAGGCGGAGCACTTTGCCGAAAAGGAAGCTTCGGAGCTTATTGACAGCTGTGTATCAGAATACCTTGACAGGAATAAGTACTGTTACAGTGATTATGCAGCTGTTCTGTACAATGACAAAAAACAGATAACTTCAATAGAGACTATTTCATATGCCGTAAACAAAACCCAATCAGAGCTTACGCTTGCAATAAATCAAAAATTAAAGAAGATAAGCGGCAAAAATGCAGAGATACCTCTGGGCTCGCTTACAAAAACATTTCTTTTAAACGGAAAAGGTCCGAAAATACATATAAAGATCGCTCCTGTAGGCTGTGCTGACGTAAAACTGAAAAGTGAACTATTGTCAGCGGGGATAAATCAGACAAAGCACAGGATAACCGCAGTAATAAAAATTAAAATTTCTTCCTCCACTCCGCTGATAAGCTTTGGCACAACGTCGGAATTTGAGTTTTTGATCGCAGAAAGCGTGATAATAGGAGAAGTTCCCGATCTTGTCCCCTACAGCGGAACATTACAGAAGTAAAAGATCACTTGTTTCCCTCGGCGCACACCCATTTTTCGCCGCTTTTTGTATGAATGACAACATTTATAAATCCTGCATTTTCAAGTAAAGCTTTGAATTCGGCAAGAGTAGGATTATAAAGGCTGAACTTTTTGATACCCTCAATGTCTTTTTCGTCAAGCTCGGCATCTCCGTGAATATCTGCTGCTATAAGGAACCTGCCGCCTTTTTTCAGGACCCTGTATACTTCTTTAAGACTTTTTGGGGGATCAGGCCAGAAATAGAAGCTTTCCACAGTAATTATCCTGTCAAAGCTGCCATTATCGAATGGCAAAGCTTCTACGGAGGCTTGCGATATCTTTACTTTTCCACATCCGACGGAACGCTCATTGTTGAATGTGGAAAGTTCAACAGAGATCTCGGAATGATCTATGCCGTAAATCTTTCCCACATCAGTGGTCTCGTCAATTCTTTTTATAGTTGCTCCACCGCCGCAGCCAATATCAAGGACAATATCATTCGGGGCAACTTCTAAAAATCCCAATGCCCACTCGGTTACAGGCGTATGACGTTCGTTCATGCCCTTAAGCATTTCTATACCTGCCTCTCCATGTGGCTTTGCGGGATTTCCAAGCTCAGTTACCGATCTTTTCTCCATAATTATCACCTTTCCGTATATTAAAAAGGCTGACGAACATCGGCAGCCTTTTTTCATCAATTATTCAACTGTAACGCTCTTAGCAAGGTTTCTCGGCTTATCAACGTCGAATCCCTTTGCGACAGAAACATAATATCCAAGCAGCTGAAGAGGTATTACAGAGAGACTTCCTGCAAAATGAGGGTCAGTCTGCGGGATATATACCGTGAAGTCTGCAAGATCTTCAACGCTGTAGTTGCCATATGTTGTAAGTCCCATAAGGGAAGCGCCGCGGCTCTTTACTTCTACCATGTTGCTTACTGTCTTTTCAAAAAGATCCTGCTGGGTAAGAACACCGATAACCGGGATACCGCTTTCGATAAGACTGATAGGACCGTGCTTTAATTCACCTGCAGCGTATGCCTCGGAGTGGATATAGCTTATTTCCTTCATCTTGAGGCTTCCCTCGAGACCGATAGCATAGTCAATGCCGCGTCCGATAAAGAACGCATCCTTTGCACCTGCAAGCTTGGTCGCATACCACTGTATTCTTTCCTTGTCCTCAAGTATCTTCTCAATCTTGTCGGGTATAGTAAACAGTTCCTTAAGAAGCTCATCACACTTTTCTTCAGTCATTTCTCCTCTTGAAACAGCAAACTGAAGAGCAAGGAGGTATCCTGCTATAAGCTGTGTGCTGTATGCCTTTGTTGTTGCAACTGATATCTCGGGACCTGCAAGTGTGTAGAATACGTTATCGGCTTCACGAGCTATTGACGAACCTACAACATTTACGATACCGAGTGTCTTTATGCCTTTTTCCTTAGCTTCTCTGAGAGCAGCAAGGCTGTCGGCTGTTTCACCTGACTGACTGATGATTATAACAAGACTGTCCTTGACAAGAGTCATTTTTCTGTATCTGAACTCAGATGCAAGCTCTACTCTTACAGGAATAGATGTAAAGTCCTCGATAACGTACTGTACAGCCATACCTACATGATAAGCACTTCCGCAGGCAACTATATAGATCTGACTGATCTTCTGCATCTCTTCATCGGTAAGGCCGATATCGGAGAAGTCGATCCTGCCGTCCTTGATAACCGAATTGATAGTATCACGAACTACCTTTGGCTGCTCATGGATCTCCTTGAGCATAAAGTGCTCGTAGCCGCCCTTTTCAGCTGCTTCGGCATCCCACTTGATCTCTGTGAGAGGCTTTTCGATCTCCTCACGGTCGATATTATAGAATGTAACGGCACCTTTCTCGAGCTTAGCGATCTCCATATTGCCGATATAGTAAACGTTTCTTGTATATTTGAGGATAGCGGGAACATCTGATGCAACGTATGTCTCACCGTTGGCAATACCGATTATCATAGGGCTTTCCTTACGTGCTGTATAGATCTCACCGGGGAAATCCTTGAACATTACGCATAAAGCATATGAACCTCTTATTCTTATCATGGCACGTGCGATAGAATCAACAGGACCCAGGCCGTACTTCTTGAAGTAGTAGTCAATAAGCTTGACAGCAACCTCTGTATCTGTCTGAGAGTTGAAGGAATATCCGCTCTTTAAAAGCTTTTCCTTAAGCTCCTGATAATTTTCGATTATACCATTATGAACTGCGATAACATTTTCGTCGTCGCTGCAGTGTGGATGTGCATTCAGAGCAGACGGCTCACCGTGTGTTGCCCAGCGAGTGTGACCGATGCCACATTCGCCCTTGACAGCTTCGCCGTTATTTGTTTTCTTTTTCAGCTCTTCAAGCTTTCCGACAGCCTTAACTATCTTTGTTTTATTTTCTCCGTCTCTTACAGCAATACCTGCTGAGTCATAGCCTCTGTATTCGAGTTTTGAAAGTCCGTCAAGCAGTATTGCAGCAGCCTGAGAACTTCCTGTAAATCCAACAATTCCGCACATAGATCTGTTCCCTCCATAGAACTTTTATCATTCTCACTGAAAAGTTATAAGGCAATTTGTATTTTGCCATATCAGAATTATTATACATCAAAAGGATCGCTTTGTCAACAAAAAATCTGCATTTATCAGAAAATCAGTGATTCGGCCTTTGAGAATCGGGATTTTCAGCCCTCATTACAGGACTTTTTTCAACTCTTTTGCCAAGGAAGTTATCTGTTTTAACATCAAGCTTGAAGCTGTTTTCTTTTCTGTAATCAGCTGCTCCCTGTTTTTTATGTACAGATCTCATGCTCGATTTCATGATCGAAATCGCAATAAACGCAGCGATAAGACCTATAATAAGGCTTATGACGAAGGCAGATACAGGATTATATGTGCGCTCGGATACAGCGCTGTAGTTTTCATTGCCGCTGTTCTGCTCAGGCTCGATAGTATTAAACTCGATGATGTCACTGTCGTAAGAGTATTCATCGGTATCAGAAACATTTTCTGTATTTTCGCCGATAAATTCAAATTCGTAATCTGCATGGACTGTAATACTGCAGTTGAATGTCTTGAAATTTAAGAATATGGCTGAAAAAATAAACAAAGCAGATAATACCGCGATCATTCTTGTTCTCATTACTGTCACTCCCATCACGCAAGTCCCAGAAGAAGGGATAATCCGAAGCAGACAGCTGTAACACACGCGGCGATGCCGAAGAACCACCTTGTGGAAGCACCCTGGTCAATGGGGAGATCACCGACGAATTTTCCCGTCTGTCCGTTCATGGCAAAAATATACTTTTTATTTTCCCATGTGGTATTAAGTATCCATACGGGATATAATGCGTATTTTGCCTTTGCGTTATCGAGTCTGATAGAGCTGTTTTCACGCGATACTGTATTATATCCTTGTACTGTACTTGTAAATATCTGGTCGGTGGTAGCCTTTATTCTGTCATTGGCTCTTCCTATGCTGTCTTCAGCAGAAACATCGTACCTGTCTGCAAGATAACCTGACAAATAGGCAGTTTTGAACTCAACAGCGTCTTTAAAATCAAAGGGCTCAATGGATTCCATGAGTTCGTTCTGCATTTTTGTCGATCCGTCTACAGGTACTCTTTCGAATTCGACATTTCCTTCCCTCTGTATGGAATAATAGTTCCTTTCAACGTAATTGATCTTTCCGTCAGACCAGCTTCTCAGTTTTTCGCCTTTAAAAAGCATTTTGGCTTCGGCGTTTGCATCAAAAAGCCATACAGGAACATATACTCCCTTTATTTCGTCGATGTGGTTCTGATCCTTAAAGACCTTTGGAAGAAGCTTTCTTCCCTCAATGTGCTTCATCAGTGCCTCCTTTGCAGCCGCTTTATCATATTTGAAAGGTATGATATAATCGGGTTTAAGGTCACCCGTGAAGTTTCCTGACATTACAACAGGGTTGTCACAGTAAGGACATTTTGAAGCAGAAGTCGTAGGATCTGTGATTATCTCGCCTCCGCACGACTTGCACTTGTATACCTTCATATTCTCGGTCTCACCCTGCTGCCATTCGCCGCCTGCGCTGGAATCCCAGTTCATGTCGTCTTCTTTTATGTTTTCAAGACAGTTGTCGTGATCTTTTATTGAATCAACTTCAAATTCCGACTCGCAAAACGGACACTTCATTTTCTGCGAGGAAGAGTCAAATTCAAGCTTGCCGCCGCAGGCAGGGCATTTATATTCTATTACATCAGACATTCATTTCACCTCAGTATCAATATATTTCAACAGTTTAATGAATAAAATCACGCACTTTAAATATTTTTTGATAGCAGTATAGATCTAATTTAGATATCGTTGTTTTAAATTTTGAACGCAATATCGCATAAGAAATAAATAAATTCGGGAGAAAAAGAAATGAAATGAGATAAAGATTAATAAATAGTACAGCAGATATATCATTTCTCAAAAGCAGCGATCCTAAGATTGATTCTGAAAGCTGCAATATCAAATAAGTAAGTAAAAAGTATTTACTTAAAATTATCGGTTCCGGAATATCATCAATATACATATTACCCGTTTGACCATTCATAGCAAAGGTGTACGTTTTATTTCCGCAAGTTATATTTAAGAGCCAGATCGGTATAAGATAATATGTCATTTGCCTGTCATATATTACTTCCTCAAATTTGCCGTCAAATAGTTCGTTAAGCAGCTTATTATAATCCTTATGGGGATTTGATGGACCGACAGTTATTGCATCAGCTTGTTTTAATGTTTTTTCCGAACAACAATTTTTGATTTCGGGATCTGTATTTTCCATGGCATTTTTTGCACCGATAGAATATCTGCTTGCAAAATAACCTGAAAGGTATGCCTCGTTAAAAACTTCGGCTTTATTAAAATCAAAAGGCCAAAGAGAATAAAATACTTCGCTTTTGATGTCACTTTCATTAGCAAGTATGGGATAATTTTTAAGTTGAACAGATGAACAGAACGAGTAATCAACCGTTGTTTCGCAAGTACAGCTGTAACTCCATACAGGTATGTAGCAGCCAACTATTTTGTTGATAACTGCTTTATCCTTGAATTCTTTGGGAATAAATCTTATATCTGAAATATAATTCATGTATTTATCAGCAAATACCTGCTTCGGTATTTTGAACGGTATAACTTTATCGGGACGAATATCTTCTTTGAAATTCGATGACTTTATTACAGCATTTCCGCAAAACGGACATACAGAAGCTGCTGTCGATGATCTTGTTATGATCTTTGCGTTGCATGAAGGACAGTCTAATTCAACATAATGGTCGACTTCAAAAGGCTCCCATACTGCTTTTGATCTTTCTACCCAGTCAAAATCAGAATCTTTTTTTACTATGTGCGGGTGAAGGCGGTAGTACATATACTCAGGATCATATGTGTTTTTACAAAAACTACATGATAAACTATTTTGTTTTATATCATAATGAAGCGATGCTCCGCATGACGGACACTTATATTCAATCAAATCTGTCATTTTTTATCTCTTTCCTTTGAAAATAAACTATTTAAAATGGGCGGACGCCAAGGTCCGCCCGATATGTATCATTACTTTACAATATCATCATCAGTGAAAGGGTCGCCGCACTCAGGACAGAACTTAGGAGGATTCATCGGATCCTCAGGTTCCCATCCGCACTTGTCGCACTTGTAGAGTGGAGCTCCTTCAGGCTTCTTTTTGCCGCAGTTAGAACAGAACCTACCCTTATTTACCGATCCGCAGTCGCATGTCCAGCCGTCGGGAGTAAGTACTACAGGCTTTGATTTTCCGCAGCCTGAGCAGAATTTACCTGTATTTACTTCGCCGCATTCGCACTTCCATGAGTCAGACGAAGCAGCAGCGGGTGCTGCGGGAGCTTGTGCCATCTGTGCAGCCTGATTCTGCTGAGCCATACCAAAGAGGTTCTGTGCGTTAGTACCGCCTGCCTGCTGAGCCATTCCCATACCGAAAAGACCCATAGCAGCTCCGTTAGGGTTATTTGCAGCATTCTGCATAGCCTGTGCCTGAGCTTCAACAAGTGTTGCAGCTGCGTTGCCGGGATCACGGTTCCATGCTCTGTCTTCAAATTCCTGAATCCTCTTTGTATCTTCATCAGAGATAGTTGCGGAATTGATATTGACTGTCTGTATCTCGAGACCTCTCTTTTCCTTCCACATAGGATTTACTTCGGTCTCGATAGCAGTCTTTACTTCTCTCTGTCTGCCGGGGAGCTCGTCGTATCTTATTCCGGATGCGGATATGGAAGCAAATGCAGGCTGGAGTGAATCAAGGAACTCGCTCTTGAGCTGGTTGTCGAGCTGAGAACGTAAATACTTGTCAGTTACGTTTCCGCATACATTAACATAGAAAAGAACAGGATCGGCAATTCTGTAGGAATATACACCGTTGCAGCGAACGCCGACAGTAAAGCTTCTGCCGAGATCCTGATATGCCATTCTGAAAGGAACGGGGTTCTGTGTGCCGAACTTGTTGTCAAGCAGCTCCTTCATATTGAAGTAATAGATCCTCTGATCCTTTGCAGCTGTACCGCCGTGCTTGATACGCTCCCACATTTCTTTGAACATATCCTTGAGACCTGTACCGAAGCTGCTGTTGAAGATGCTTGGCGAAGTACCTGTCTGATACTTGTATACACCCGGCTGAGTAGCGATTTCCGTAACCATGCCCTGGTCTACCATGATCATTGCCTGACCTTCGTGAACTACGATACCGCTTCCGTCGGAAATTACATTTTCATTTCCTTTTGTGTTGGAAGAGTGCTTTCCAAGCTGTCTCTTAGCTCTTACAACGAGAACGTCGGTAGGAAGAGCGTCACAAGTATAGAACTCTTCCCATGTATCAGCAAGAGTCTGAGATGCTCCGACGAGAGCTGCCTGAATAATACCCATAATTATAGCTCCTTTCGGGAAAATAATCCCTATTAAAATTTTATTACGCGAAAAATAGCCATTTTTCGTCATTTACTTGTCAGCTGAAAACTAACATATTGTAATTATAACATATTTAAAGAAAAAATGCACTACCTTTTGTCAATTTTTTACTGTTTCAGATATATTTTTATCTTTTAACAATATTACTCCCAGTTTTTCCATATATCAGGCTGATAGCCTATAGTTGCTTTGGCTCCGTTCCTGACAACGGGAGTGACGATCACCTGAGGATTTTCCAGTATCTTTTCCTCCTTCGCTTCATCGGAAAGATACTGAAGAAGAGCGATCAGGTCTTTGTCCTTGTATTCCTGATTTATGAGCATATCAGTTCCGCCAACTGCTTTTTTGACGTTGTTGAACTCTCCTCTGCTCATTCCTTTTTCCTTCATATCTATAAACTGGTATTTTATATTGCGCTCCTTGAAGTAGCGCTCGGCTTTTTTGCTGTCAAAGCACTTTTTTGTGCCGAATATCTGTATATTCATCACTGATCCTCCGCTGCGAACGCCAATTCAATATTATCATCGGCTTTTTCAAGTTCAAATTTTATGTTGTGAAGCTTCAGACCGCTTTGTGCAAAGTAAAGTCTTATAGCTGAAAATCTCGAAAACATCGGAAGTGTGCATGAGAGTGACACAGGTTTGCCGTCGGTCCCGTTCCATGTGAGAGTACCGCTTGGTGTGCCCATTGAAAAAATCGTGATCGGAAGCTGAGCAAGGTGGCTTTGTGTTGACGAAGCCGTTACAGTGACCTTATACCAGCCGAGATTTTTTAATATCAAAGCAAAAGCATAGTTTTCGCCCTTTATGCTTTCGATATCTTCAAGATCAATATTCAGTTCTTTTTCAATATCATAAAATACAACGGGTTCATCCGAGCTGCTTTCGCTTTCTTCTCTGTTTATCACCTTTACTTTGATGTCATTTCCCATAATTCTGTCCATAGCATGAGTTGTCATGACAAAACTCAGCACATTCGCGGCGTTGCGCTGCAGTTCGCCTCTTGTGATCACACCGTTTTCAAGAGCCTGCATTATATCATCATCAACAGCCGAACTGTCAGCACATACCATATATACATCGTTCTGAGCCCGTATCATCGGGATATAATAACTTCTTTTCGGCTCTTCGCCGCGAAAGTTTACATTTGCCCACCAGTCAGTCATGGTTAGTCCTTTGAAGCCCCATTCGTCACGGAGGATAACAGTATTCAGATCGTAGCTGCCTGCTGTCCAGATTCCGTTCAGCGAACCGTAAGTGGTCATTATTGTCTGAGCTTCTCCTTCTTTTACAGCTATCTCAAAGCCTTTGAGGTATATTTCACGTAGAGCTCTTTCCGAAACGACTGAATCTATAAAGTGTCGGTTAGTTTCCTGATTATTTGCACAGAAATGCTTTATTGTACCTGTTACGCCCATGCTGTGAAGTCCTTTAAGCTCTGCGGCAGCCATCTGACCTGTCAGATATGGATCTTCCGAGAAATACTCAAAGTTTCTGCCGTTTAGCGGGTGACGGTGGATGTTCATTCCCGGGCCGAGAAGACAATCCACTTTATTTGCAGTCATTTCTGTTCCTGTGAACTCATACAGCTCCTGTATAAGCTCACGGTTGAAGGTCGAAGCAATGAGAGTTCCGTTCGGAAGACTAAAAGCCTTTGTACCGCAGTCAAGTCTCAGACCAGAAGGTCCGTCAGAGCAGCAGCAGGCAGGAACGCCTTTGTCGTTGAGCTCGTCGGATACTCCGCCGAATGCTGAAGCAGTACCTGCTGTGACACGCGGACTGCCCATTCCCTCGCCGCGTACTATTGAAGAAAGCTCATTATCGGACAGCTGAGCAATAAATTCTGTCATGGAGTTTTTACAGCTCTTAACGTCAGAAAGCTTTATTCCCTTGTCACCTGTATATTTTATCTCGGCAGGAAGCTTATCTGTACGGCGTTTAGCTTCATCGACTTTATTTGTCGGTACCGCCTCGGTTACGACTGTGTATTCGCTGCTGTTTTTAAGAGGTTTTACACGTTCAAAGGCAATAACAGGAGCAAGCGCCTGCGAACACTTTTCAACAACGATCGTATCTGCCAGGCTGAAAGAGTAAACTTTTTTCGCTTCTCTTACGTCAGAGCCTAACCAGAAGCTGTAATCCCCTTCTTCGAGTATCCAGCAATTTACGCTGCCGGAGGCTCCCAAATCGTCATACGAAGCAATATCGCGCTTAATTACGGACATTGAAAGCTCCTGAGATTCTCCCGGAGAAAGAGTTTTTGTTTTTGCAAAGCCGCAAAGAACTCTTGAAGGCTGGCCCAATCTGCCCTGCGGCTTTTCAACATAAAGCTGAACAACTTCTTTTCCCGAGAAATTGCCTGTATTTGTGACTTTTACATTAAACTTCAGGATATCATCGCCGTATGCGGATAAGAATTCAATGTTAAAGGTCGTATATGAAAGTCCGAAGCCAAATGGATAAATGACTTTTTCCCTTGCGAACGTCTCAAACCAGCGATAACCTACATATATATCTTCTTTATAGAACGAGCGGTCTTTTTGCCCGAAATTTGCTGCTGACGGGTAGTCACTGATATCACCTGCGACAGTATCGGGCAGCTTTCCTGACGGACTGACCTTACCTGTGAGAACGGCGGCAGTACCTGTTCCGCCTGTCATGCCTCCCTGCCATACGTACAGTAAAGCATCCGTGCCTATTTCAAGTATATCATTTATATCAACAAGACTTCCCACGTTGAGAAGAACGATAACTTTATCAAAGTGCTTCCTTACCTTTTTCAGCATATCCTTTTCGTCATCGGACAGAAGATACGAACCTGCTTCAAGCCGCGCGTCCTGTTCCTCACCTGCTGTTCTGCCAATTATAACAACAGCTCGGCTGCTTTCTTTGGAAGCTTCTTCAACGATATCATCTGTCAGTGGCATTTCTTTCTGCGACCACGGTTCATTTCCCCAGCCTTCGCCCTGATCGAAGGGATTTTTTTCGTCCCATTCCTTGTATATTCCAAGAAGCTTTTCGTTTATCCTGACTCCTGCTTCAATAAGTCCGTCAACGATACCTGTGACCTTTGAAACGTTTACCATACCACCCGAGCCTGTACCGCTTTTATAATAATGAAGCTGTATCCTGCCGAAAACGGCAACATTTTCATTCATATCCAGCGGAAGCGCTCCATTGTCGTTTTTTAGCATAACGATTCCCTCAGAGACAGTCTCTGCCGCTTTTTCGAGGTATTTGTTCCAGTCGAGTATTTTCTCCATATTTTTCGTCCCTCCTTTGAAATATGTGATTATATTATATCAAATATCACTTATAATTTCAAGTGGTTTGGTTGATTTTGAACATATTATTAATATAAAAATAAAAAAGCGGCAAGGTATTTCCCTGCCGCCAGATCTGATATTATCAGCCAAAGTATCTCTTAAGAAGACCTTCAAATGCCTTGCCGTGACGAGCCTCGTCCTTCGCCATTTCATGAACTGTATCATGGATAGCGTCAAGATTAAGCTCTTTTGCCCTTTTAGCAAGCTTCAGCTTGCCCTCTGTTGCGCCGTGCTCGGCAGCAACTCTCTTTTCTAGGTTTTCCTTTGTGGAAGATGAAAGAACTTCACCGAGAAGCTCTGCAAACTTTGCAGCGTGCTCTGCTTCTTCGTATGCAGCTTTTTCCCAGTATGCGCCTATTTCGGGATAGCCCTCCCTGTATGCTACTCTTGCCATTGCAAGATACATACCGACCTCTGTACATTCTCCGCTGAAGTTTGCACGAAGTCCGTCAAGAATTTCCTGATCTGTTACAGCCTTAGCAACGCCAAGCTCGTGCTCGCAGGCAAATACAAGCTTATCGCCTGTTTCCTTTTCGATAAATTTTGAACCTGGAACGCCGCACTGAGGACATTTCTCGGGCGGTGCATCTCCTTCGTGAACGTATCCGCAAACAGGACATACGTAAGTTTTCATAGTTGTTTACCTCCATTATTTTAAAAATATTGTTGAGTCCGAGCTAAGACACTGCCTTGCTTATATGGACAAAATCAAACCGAGTGTTTTACTCTGTCGTGCTCTTCGGCACGCTTTCCGTTGTTGAAACGGTCGAGAGTACCGACAAGATAACCTGTTATCCTTCTTATTCTGTCAAAAGGTACATCTTTGGCAAAATCGTATTCAAGATCAACGTACTCGCCGTCAATCTTTACTGTCATACCAAGTATCTCCCTGTCGCTGTACTTTTTCCTGCCGTAATCAATGTACGCATTGATCTCGTCCTGAGAAATCTGTTCTCCGATAACATTAACCTTCATTGTTTTCGACCTCCGTAGAAATAGTATTGACATTTGACTGAATATATTGTATCATATAAGAAACAAAAAATCTGTTGCATATGCAACAAAGGAGTGAAATTTTATGCTGCCCGAAGATAATATACTGTTTAAAGGAATAGAACAAGGTGACTGCCGCAGAATGATAAGCTGCTTCAATGCCGATATAAAGAAATTCAAGTCAGGAAACCGAATTATGGACTATTCTGATAATCCCGACAAGCTGGGTATAATCCTCAGCGGTACAGCAGTTATGGTAAGATATGATATAAACGGAGTCCGTTCTATCATGGAATCCCTTGGCGAGCAAAGCATTTTCGGCGTTTATTTCACATTTACGGCTTCGCAGAGGAGCGGAATAGAGATAATTGCGGAGAATGCGTGCGAGGTAATGTTCGTAAGGCGTTCCGAGATCACAAAAAGATGTGAAAACGCCTGTCAGTGCCATTCGCGGGTAGTCGAGAACCTTCTTGAGCTCATGTCGGAAAAGGCGGTTTCCCTCAATGAACGTATAGAAGTCCTCAGTCAGCGTTCAATCGAGGATAAACTTATAAGCTGCCTGAGTATAATAGAAGAAAAGACCCCAAAGGGAAAAGCTCCGCAGATACCATTTTCGACTACTGCCCTTTCCGACTATCTATGCGTAAACAGAAGCGCTCTCCAGCGTGAGATAACAAGGCTCAAAAAAGAGGGCATACTTACAATTTCAAAGCGGAAATTCAAGCTTTACAGATATCCTGATCAAAATGATTGACAGCTTAAAACAAATGTGATATAATATCACTTGTATTTTTATTTGAAAGGAATTATCATACTATGTTTTGGGAAATGATAAAAACCATTATACTCGGTATAGTCGAAGGAATAACCGAATGGCTGCCGATAAGCAGTACAGGACACCTTATCCTTGTGGAAAACTTTTTAAAGCTTGATCAGCCTAAAAAATTTACGGATATGTATGATGTAGTTATACAATTAGGCGCAATAATGGCAGTAGTCGTTATCTTCTGGAAAAAGCTCTGGCCATTCGGCAAAAAAAACAACTCTCGCCCGCTCAACAAGTCCCCCTTCGGACAGATGATAAAGACAGATATATTTATTATGTGGTTCAAGGTTCTTGCAGCCTGCATACCTGCCGCAATTATTGGTTTATTATTTGACGACTGGATAGATAATCATCTCAGAAAATTCTGGATTATCGCCATTGCACTCATCGTTTTTGGTGTAGCCTTTATTATCATCGAAAACTGGAACAAAAACCATAAGCCTATTGTTACAGATATATCTCAGCTTACTTATAAAGCTGCATTTATAATCGGCGTTTTTCAACTTATTGCCGCACTTTTCCCAGGAACTTCGCGTTCTGGTGCAACGATTGTCGGCGCTTTATTAATTGGTATAGCAAGACCTGTTGCGGCAGAATTTACATTCTATCTTGCTGTTCCAACAATGTTCGGTGCAAGCCTTTTAAAAATAGTTAAATATGCTACAGATGATGAAGGTGGCTTCACTTCACCACAGATTTGTATACTTCTTGTAGGAATGATCGTTGCATTTGTTGTATCGGTAATTGTAATCAAATTCCTTATGGATTACATAAAGAAGCATGATTTCAAGGTATTCGGCTGGTACAGAATAGCACTCGGAATACTTGTGATCGCATATTTCGGCATAAAGGCTATGGTAAAATAAATATAAAAAAGGCAGCTCAAAAAGCTGCCTTTTAATTATTCCTCAAATGAATCAAGATCAATGCCTGCAAGAAGCTCTTTAAGCTCTGCAAGCTCATCTGCTGTAAGTGTAACGCCCTTGCCCATTCTTGAGTGATCGGGTGACCATTCACGAATGTCATACTTTGGCTCGTGATCGTTCCAGCTTACCATATTAAGCTCTTTTGTCCATCCTTTAGCGTTTTCTGAGAGAACTCCCAACTTTTCGGTTATTTCGTATTTAAGCTCTGCCATAATAATACTCCTTTCAAGATCAGGCTGATAAACCATTCAATTTAATATTATAACATAAAAAATTTGATTTGTCTATACCTGACAAGAAAAAAATTCAGATAGATACTCTGAGATAATCAAGAGCTTTGCTGTATAGCTGGCGCGGGCGGCTTTTATTGGTGATAAGAGATTCTGCAAATGCTACGGCGTCCTCGATATTTCGTGAGAAATCCGCGATACATTCCTTGTCGCCGCTTTTCTTGTCAACTACTTCAACTCCGTATGTAATGACTTCATCGCCGTATATCACCATTTTTCCGCTCAATACCCTGTATGCCACCTTATTGTCACCGAATATCTCCATATATAAGGTCTTATCACGTACATCATGCTTTATTCTTTTTACTATCCCGAACATTTTTATGCTCCTTCCTTTGCTTTATGTTTTTCTTGTACCCTATTTAACCATTCGGACAATATATGCCTTGCGGCAGTTATTGAGTACGTATTAATTATAACATCGGAAGCTTTTAATGTGAACGGGCATTTTTATGTAAATTAATAGGTATTTACGCAAAATATGGCGAAAATGCGTTCGGGAGCATGATTTTTTCAGTCCATATCGTTTATCTGCATATAAATTCGCTGCATCTGCATATCTGTTTCAGCTATCCTTTCGGCACATTCGCGGAGCTCCTGCGATATATCGCTCGGAATATCAGCGGAAGTCTTGTATTTAAGCTGATGTTCAAGACTTGCCCAGAAATCCATGGCTATAGTGCGTATCTGTATCTCAACGGGAGCGTATTCCTTGTGAGTTGACAGATAAACGGGAACATTAAGTATGATATGATAGCTCCTGTATCCGCTTGGCTTGGGATTTTTTATATAATCCTTGCGCTTTATGACCGTAAAATCATCGCGTCTGCTCAGCATTTCCACAATAGCGTAAATATCCGTGATATAATAGCAGGTCACTCTTATGCCCGCAAGGTCGAGCAGATTCTTTCTTGCGGCATCGGGTGTAATGGGAAGTCCCTTCTTCTGCAGCTTGCCTATTATTGACTGCGGAGATTTAAGCCTGCTTTCTATGTTGTGTATGGGATTTCGCTGAAATTTAACACCGAATTCGTTATCGAGTATATTCAGATACGTCTTTACGACCTCTATTGCGGAGTCGTAAAGATGCTGAAGCTGTAAAAAATCATAAAAGACATGGGAAAACATTTCCTTCATGGACTCGCTGTTGTCTGTTAACGCAGGAAGATTGTCAAATGCTTCAATGTAAAAGTCCTTTTCGCTCATCTGTCTCTACCCTTTCTTTATTATATCTTTGGATTCAATCCTCGCCTTCTGTGTAATCGAAGTTGCTTGCTGTATTTTCAGCCTTGCTGAACTGAGTTTTATAGAGCTCGGAGTAAACTCCGCCGCGGTTTACAAGGTCGCTGTGTGTACCTCTTTCAGATATGACGCCGTCCTTTATTACAAGTATCTCATCAGCGGCAAGAATGGTGGAAAGCCTGTGAGCGATAAGAATACTTGTACGTGAAGAGATAAGCGGCTCGATAGCGTCCTGTATCTTCTGCTCTGAAATGGAGTCAAGAGCAGATGTTGCTTCATCGAATATCATAAGTGCAGGATCCTTCAGAAGCACTCTTGCGATGGAAATTCTCTGTTTTTCACCGCCCGAAAGCTTAAGCCCTCTGTTTCCGACCACAGTATCGAGACCGTTCTCCTGCTTTTCGATAAATTCATATATATTTGCCTGCCTGCAGGCTTCGATAAGCTCTTCTTCTGTTGCATCGGGCTTTGCATAAAGGAGGTTTTCGCGGATAGTTCCGTTGAAAAGGTATGTTTCCTGACTTACAATACCGATGTGCTCCCTCAGGTATGACAGATCGAGATTTCTGACATCTGTACCGTCAAACAGCACAGAACCCGCTGTAACATCATAAAGCCTCGGTATCAGGTTTACAAGGGTACTCTTTCCCGACCCCGACGGACCTACAATTGCAATACATTTGCCGCTGTCAAGCTTGAATGTGATATCATCAAGTATCTGACGCTCCTTATCGTAGTAAAAGCCGACATTTCTGAACTCGACCTCGCCCTTTGGCTCAGTCTCCGGAGTTATGGCGTCTGGAGCGTTCTCAATCTCGGCAGGCATATCGAAATACTCAAAGATACGTGTGAACATAGCCATTGAACGTATCCAGTCTACCTGTATATTGAGAAGCTGATTTACAGGGCCGTACATTTTGCCGAGAAGTGCGACGAGAACCGTAATATCGCCGACTGTAAGATCCGAGTCGAACTTCATCATAAGAATGCCGCCTGCAAGGTATATGAGCATAGGACCTATACTCGAAAAAGTAGTGAGTGCAACTCTGAACCAGCGGCCTGCCATACCCTCGCGTATATTCAGCTTTATCATTTTATGATTGACTTTTTCGTATTTTTCGTATTCTGTCTTTTCCATTCCGAACAGCTTTACAAGAAGCTGTCCGCTTACGGACATAGTTTCGTTGAGTATCCCGTTTATTTCATCGCTGCAGGCTTGTGATTCCTTTGTGATGGTCCATCTTGTTTTACCTGCGCTCCTTGTCGGTATCGCAAAAAGCGGAACAACGAGCATACCCACGATAGCAAGCACCCAGTTCTGCCTGAACATAACTATCAATGCTACGATGAGCGTAATGGAGTTTGACAGGATGCTTGTGAGAGTATTTGTGATTATCTGCTGCACACCCGAAATATCGCTGGTCATTCTGGTTATGATATCGCCTTGATTATTTGAAGTAAAAAAGCGCTGTGACATCTTTTGCAGATGTGCATACATTTTATTACGCATATCATAGGTTATATGCTGAGCTATCCATGTATTCATATAGCTTTCAAGCACACCTATAAGATTTGCCGCAAGAGTCACTGCAAGCGACATAACAATAAAGAAAACAAGCTTATTGAGGCTTCTTCCGATCAGCCCCTCGTCGATTATCTTACCTGTAAGTACTGACGGAAGCAGATTAAGTATCGAAGATATGATTATAGCGAAGAGCACTATCATCATCTGTTTCCAATAAGGCTTAAGATATGAGAATATCCTTTTAAGAAGCTTTGAAGTTACTTTCGGGCGATTTTTCTTCTCTTCATCGGTGAGATAGCCCATTCCTCTCGGTCCGCCTACGGGTGGCATTGTATATCAACTCCTACACTTATTATTCTATGAGGTCGATAGCTTTGTTTACAGCTACGATATAGTCGTCTCGTGCTGCAAGCTCGTTTGCCGATCTGAGCTCTTTTTTGAGCTTATCGGGCAGCTTTTCGTCTGAATATGCAATAATCGTCTTTGTATTTATGTCAAGCATGAGCATGATGCCCTTTTCGTCCTTATACTTTCGCTTATAGTACGTTTTTAATATCTCCTCGTTTGAAATTGAAGAGCCGTTCCTTGTTGAAAGGACTGTAACGTCTTTTTTCAAGGCAGAAAGCCGCTTTTCAATAGGCTGGATATCCTCATATGCGAATACCTGCGAGTTGTCAATCATATGTTCGGGACAAACCTCTCCGAGCTGAAGCAGTCTCATGATACCGCTTCGGTAATCGCCGCCAATAATTTCCTTTGTCGCCCAGTACATGGCGTTATCGGCGGTTTTCTGCCCGATATTCACAAGACATGAGCCTGTTCGGTAAACTATATCCTCGTTTGTTGCGTTATTGATAAGTACAACAAGTCCGCTTCCCTTTCCTTCATATATTTCGCTGAACTGTTCAGCAGCATAATCATATGGAGCTTTTCCCTCAAGGTCATTAGTAGTTATAACCGCCGCATTTATAAGCTTATTCTCATATAGCCAGCCTGCGTAATCACTGCAGGCTCTGAGGTCTTCCGCACTGAGCAGCGAAGCCTTGTCAAAAACGTAAGTACCGTCAGACGGCTCAACATTTCTTTCTGTGAAGGGCTGACTTGTTGCTTCTCGGTTTTTAGCGGTCTCATTGGAAACTTTATCCGATGAACAGCCTGTAAGAATCAGCCATGAAAAAGACAGGGTTATGGCTGTCAAAAAAATTTTTTTCAAAAAATCATCCTCTGCACTTGTATTTATACTTATATTTTAGTATAATTTAATAGAAAAATCAAGTGCAAAACCGCATTTTATTTGTATAAAGTTTTACAAAAGGAGCTTTTCTATGGATTATAAAAAAAAAGGCAATGATATTATAGTTTCTGAAAATGACCTTGATCTTGATGAAACTCTCGACTGCGGACAGGCTTTCAGGTGGAAGAAAATCCCCTCGGACTATGCCTGTACTTATACAGGTGCTTTTGTGAATGATAAGCTTACAGTATCCCAGACGGATAAGGGAATGTTTATTTTTCATGATACTGACGAAGCGACTTTCCTGAACAAATGGGTAAGCTATTTCGACTTTGAAACGGATTATTCGGAACTTAAACGCTGCTTTTCGGAAGATGAGACGCTTTCAAAGGCGTGTGATTACGCAGGCGGTATAAGGCTTCTGAAGCAGGACAGCTGGGAATGCCTTATTTCCTTTATTATTTCCCAGAATAATAATATCCCAAGGATAAAGGGAATAATCGACAGGCTCTGCGAGCATTACAACGGTGAATTTCCCGCAGTTGACCAGCTTTCAAAAGAAAATGCCGATTCCCTCGGTTACCTGCGAAGCGGCTTCAGGGCAAAATATCTTGAAGATGCAGCTTCAAAAACAGCTTCAAAAGAGATTGAGCTTGAAAAGATCGCAAAAATGCCCATTGATGACGCCCGAAAGGCTCTAAAAAGCATAAAGGGCGTAGGACCGAAAGTGGCTGAGTGTGTTCTGCTTTTCGGAATGTACAGGACAGAAGCATTTCCCGTAGATGTCTGGATAAAAAGAGTCCTTGCACAGTACTATCCCGGCGGCTTTCCCGCTTTTGCTCAGCAAAATGCAGGAATTGCCCAACAGTACCTTTTCCACTACATAAGAAGCATTTCATAAAAGGAGATACACATGGAACATAAAATATCTGACGATATCGTCAGCAAAGCTTCAAGGCAGATCATATGTACACCGAGCCCTTCTGCCAAAAATACCTTTTTTTATGTTCAGGAGGCAGGATACGCCGTAAAAGGCGAAGCCTCCGTTCAGCACAGAAATAACCTTGATTCATTCCTGATAGCTGCTGTTGTCGGCGGTTTTGGGGAACTGATGGTCGGTGATGATACATTTCATCTTATTAAAGGTGACTGCTTTTTTGTTGACTGCTGCCAGCCGTATTATTATAAAAGCTCTGAAGCAGAGCCGTGGGATCTATTATGGATACACTTCAACGGAAGCACCTCTCAGCAGTATTATGATTTTTTCACTTCACAGTCAAAGGCTGTATTCAGACCACAGTTTTTTGACAGGGTCGTATCCGCTATCACCGAAATAATAGATATAAACGATGAAAAGCAGCCTGATGCGGAGATACTTAGCTCAAAGCTGATAGTTGATCTTCTTACAACAGCCCTGACCGTTAATCAGAACGATCAGCAGTTCGATTCTGCTTTGAAGCAGAAGCTCCTTTCTGTACATAATTACATTGACGAACATTTCGCCGAAGATCTTTCTCTCGAAAAGCTTTCGTCACAGTTCTATATAAGCAAGTACTACCTTACAAGAGAATATAAGAGGATATACGGCAAAACTATCTTCCAGCACATAATAACCGCAAGGATAAACTACGGCAAGAAGCTGCTTCGTTTCTCGGATAAGACCGTCGAACAGATAGCTCATCTCTGCGGCTTCAACGATCAGAGCTATTTTGCAAGACAGTTCAAGAAATCTGAAAATCTGACCTGTTTTGCATACCGAAAAAAGTGGAGAGAATAATACATAAAACAAAAAAGAGAGCGAAAGCTCTCTTTTTTTATGACCAGACCGATAAGCCGTGTTCTGTCGAGTGCGGTAATTTATCTACTCTTATCGTCGCCGATAAGCTCAAGCCGCCATTACTTGTTATCCGCCGAGCAGACGTTGAGATAACAAGCACCAATAGGCGTTGCATCGGATAGGGTTTACATAGCAGTACCGTCTCCGGCACTCTGGTGAGCTCTTACCTCGCCTTTCCACCATCACCGTCATAGGACGGCAGTATATCTCTGTTGCACTTGCCCTAAGGTCGCCCTCGGCTGCCGTTAGCAGCTACCCTGCTCTGTGATGC
>NZ_CAMKRR010000026.1 GCF_946415235.1 uncultured Ruminococcus sp.
CCGTCCCCTACAAAGCGCAAGTGTAATTTCGGGCGGATAATATCCGCCCCTACAATGGGCTAACGGTACAATCATTTTTTTAGTGCTGTAAGCGATGTACGATTAACGGTGTTGTTTTAAGTGAGCGAGTTTACGAGCGCCAACGTGGCTGCGCCGCCGCTCGCTCAGCGGCAAATTTTGATTTATAAAGGAAAGGACAAATAATGAACAGCAGGATAAACGAATTATACGGCTTCGACAGCAGGATAGAAAAGCTTGCCGCACAGGCAGAAAAGAACTGCGCCGAAGCCTTTGCAAAAATAGACGCAAACGCCGAATACTGCGGCGCAAAGGTACTGAAAGCATTCTCCGACAACAAGGTCAGCGAGCCCTGCTTCTACGGCTCAACGGGCTACGGCTATGGAGATATGGGACGCGAAGTGATAGACAAGGTATTCGCACAGGCTCTCGGAGCTGAGGACGCTCTTGTACGCTTCAACTTCGTATCAGGCACTCATGCCCTGTCCGTGGCTCTTTTCGGAGTTCTCAGAACAGGCGACAAGATAGTTTCCATAACGGGAAAGCCATATGATACTCTCGAAGAAGTCATCGGCATAAGCGGCGAAAAGGGTAACGGCTCCCTTATGGACTACGGCGTGCAGTACGGACAGGTAGACCTCAACAGCGACGGTACTCCGAAGCTCGGCGAGATCACCGAAGCCGTAAAAGGGGCAAAGGTCGCTTATATACAGCGTTCACGGGGCTATTCTCTCCGCAGCGCTTTCACGATAGCAGATATAGAAAAAATGGTAAATGCCGCTAAAAAAGGCAATCCCGACATAATCGTCATGGTGGACAACTGCTACGGCGAATTCGTCGAGGACAGAGAGCCGACGGCTGTCGGGGCAGACGTTATAATAGGCTCTCTCATAAAGAACGCAGGCGGCGGTATCGCCCGAACAGGCGGATATATCGCAGGCAGAGCCGACCTTGTGGAGCTCTGCTCATATCGTCTCACCTGCGTGGGAATGGGAAAGGAAGTCGGCTGCACTCTCGGTATGAACCGCGAGATGCTCATGGGCATATTCTTTGCACCCGATGTTGTGGCAAACGCCATAAAGACCTGCACCTTCGCAAGCGAGCTATTTTCTCTTCTCGGCTTCGAGTGCTCACCGCGTAAGCACGAGCCAAGAGGAGATATAATCACAGCCGTGAAGCTGGGCGATGAGGAGCACCTTTGCGCTTTCTGCCGCGGTATACAGAAAGGAGCTCCCGTTGACTCATTCGTTACTCCCGAGCCGTGGGATATGCCGGGCTATTCAAGTCAGGTCATCATGGCGGCAGGAGCATTCACAAACGGAGCTTCCATAGAGCTCTCCGCAGACGCTCCCCTCCGCGAGCCTTATGCAGTATGGATGCAGGGCGGTATAACCTACACAAGCGGAAAGCTGGGAGTAATGCTGGCAGCTCAGGAAATGCTGTCCGAAGGACTTATATAAATCAAAATCTATGTTTGTAGGGAACGGCGAGGGCGCCCTCCCCTACACATGATGTTCACGTTATTTATAGTGTAAGGCGTACACGGGCGGATAATATCCGCCCCTACAATGGGCTGACGGCTAATAGCTAATGGCTAACGGCTAAAAAATATGAGGAGGAATTATCATGCCATTCATCAATGTCAAAACAAACGTATCTGTTTCCGAGGAGCAGAAAACAAGCATCAAATCCGCTATGGGACGTGCTATCACAGCTATCCCCGGCAAGTCCGAGGGCTGGCTCATGGTCGGCATCGAGTCCGAATACGACCTCTGGTTCAAGGGGGAGAACGCTCCTGCGGCTATGGTGGAGGTATCCATATACGGCAGCGCTTCTTCAAACGCGCTCGTGACCCTCACAAGCCATATCACAGGAATACTGACCGATAATATCGGTATCCCGTCAGACAGAGTTTACGTAAAGTACACAAGCACGAACGACTGGGGCTGGAACGGCTCCAATTTCTGAGGTGATAATTATGAAATTAACAAAGATATGCGGACTTCTCACAGCAGCAGTACTCTGCGCGACCTCCGTTAACGTCATGAAGATAAGCGAAAATGAGCTCATAGCTTCGGCAGACGAGTGGTGCTACGCAGGAGAGACCTGCGAGCCGCTCCACGATACCTCACGTGACGTTCAGACCGAGGGTGTCGGAAATCCCTTGAATTTCGGTGAAAGGAACACTCCCGCCGACGCTTCCACAGCTGAGATACGCGCTATCAACCACAAAATGACTGTTCAGGAAGTAAAGTACGCTCTCTACAAGGAGATAGACGAGCACTGGGACCTTATCTCCACCCGTCTCGGTCAGCCCGACCGTGAAAAGATGTATGCCCTTTTCCTCGGACTCGGTTCAAGAGAGTCCACTCTCGGCGAGGGCAAGATAGGCTCAGACCATGAGACCGCCTATGAGGACGGCTGGGGAGTAAACTCCGCCCACGCATACGGAACTTTACAGACCGCCGTTACTGCTTTTGCTGACTGCGACCCAAAATTCATGCCCGAGGACAATGTCCCCGAAATGTTCCAGTATTCGTTCACGAAATCCAACTTCTACGACTGCATAATCTCAAATCACATGGGTATCAGAAAGATACTCCACTTTGCTGAGATATGTATAGACGAGCAGGGAATGAACGACTATCAGGTAATAAGGAACAGCCTTAAAGGCTTCAACACAGGCTGGTGCACAAAGGCTGAGGACGACGGAGCATACGCCACCTACGCCGATGAGATATGTGCAATGGCGCAGTTCTACTACTATGAGGGACATCTCTACGACAACGTGTTCACATGGACATCCGCAAACGGCGACAAGATCAATAAATACCGCACCGACGACCGCTGGGACTGGTGGGGCGACGGTGTGCCGAGCATGGCTCCCATAGAGGAAAAGCAGGTTGCAACGACTACTACGACCACGACAACGACCACAACTACGACTACTACAACTACTACCACGACTACAACTACCACAACAAGCACTACAACTACTACTTCTTCAACTACTTCGACCTCTGCCACAGAGACTTCAACCACCACATCTGTTACAGATAACATCGGTGATGAGACAGTTTACGGCGACGCCAACTGCGACGGCACTATTGATATGTCGGACGCCGTGCTCATTATGCAGGCGCTTGCAAATCCCAACAAATACGGCGTAAGCGGCACTGACGGCAAGCATATCACCGATAAGGGACTTGTAAATGCCGATGTAGACGCTTCAAGCAAGGGACTGACCTCCAATGACGCTCTGCGTATACAGGAGTATCTTCTCCACATAATAGGAAGCCTTGAGCCGATAATCGACGACTGATAATTTAAAGCAAAAGATAAACGGGAGCATAAATGCTCCCGTTTTTGTATATTAATCAATATCTATACCTGCTGACCAATGCCCTTTTACTTCAAGGGGCTGATCGGCTTTTTTCTCTCCGAGGAACGAGCTTACAGTGACAGAATAGCTGCCGCTGTCCAGCTTGCCCACAGGGATTTTTAACTCTGCCTCCCCGTTGTTTATCATGGCAGGCGCTATCTCTCCGCAGCTCACCTCCGAACCGTTCGTCTGATCGGTGACACTGAACTCATTGAGATCAATGGTCTCAAACTCCCTGTAAGGAAAAGCATTCGGATCACTGAACACGACCTTTACGGTAATAGTCTCGGCCTCATATACCAGAGAAACATTTATCTCTTCATTGGCATTTTCATATACCGAACCCGTTACCGTGCCGAATATATTTGTCTCATCGCGGAAATATCCGCTTTTTGATACTGCATAAGCTCCCGTTCCCGCAATGGCAAGCATAAGCGGAACAGCAACTGCTGCTGCAAATTTTGGTTTCATACGGCGTGAAACTCTCCTTTCGCCTGTAAGATGACAGCAGAAGCCAAAGATAGAATCTCCATACAGTTCCAGCAGTTTTTCAAACTGAATCTCTGTCATTCGGTGCACCTCCAATTTTCTATCTTCTGTTACATATTGTCATCAGCGAAAAAAGGTTCAAAAAAAGCGCACAAAAAGTGCGCTTTTGCTGATATGATTATATATCACGCCTTATTCTGCTCGTCGTAAGCCCTGCGTACAGCTAAGCAGAGCTGATCGGCGCAGGAAGTGGGACGCATACCGCAGGTATTGCCCTTTAGCTTTGCTTCTATCTGCTCAACAGTCCAGCCGTCAAGCACCTTTGAGAGCGCCTTGAGGTTTCCGTTGCAGCCGCCCACGAATGCGATATTCGTGATAACGTCACCGTCGATATCAAAGCTTATCTCCTGTGAACAGACCATTTTCGTCTTGTATTTATATTTCATATGTAAACTTCCTTCCTTGTATCAGGTTTATTCTTATATCTAAATTTTATACCATAAATCACAGCTTGTCAATGATAGTATTCTGAAATCTGAGTGAAAAGCCCCTTATGTGACAAAACTGTTATTTTTATCTTCAAATAATTGTTTACAAAGAGCGAAAAATATGATATCATATACTTACAGATAAAAAACATTAACGGAGGAAACAATGGCTGACAACAAAAGACGAATAAAATTCAAGAGTATCGCCATACTCGAAGCTGTTATCATACTTCTTCTGTTCTTTGCCCTTATTTTTACGGCTTTTTTCAAGGGAAAAGCCGATGCAGTACCTGCAAGCGCAAAGTCCGACAAGCCGCAGGTCCGCAAAAGGGCTGTCATTGAAAAGGAAGAAGCCTTCTATCAGTTCGACGGAAAAAAGATACTCATGCACGACAATACATACGGTGAGATATTCGTTCCCGTTTACGAGGATGTTCCTGCCTGCACTGTGGACCTGAATAATATCACCATGCGTAACGGCTACGCCTATTACAGTGAAAACGGCAATATCATTTCAACAACAGGCGTTGACGTTTCGGAGTTCCAGGGCGATATCGACTGGACTCAGGTAAAGCAGGCGGGCATAGACTTCGCGTTCATACGCATAGGCTACCGCACATACGGCGACGGTATAGTTACATACGACAATGCCTTCCAGCGCAATATCGAAGGGGCACAGGCAGCAGGAATAAAGGTGGGAGCCTACTTCTTCTCACAGGCGACCACTGTTGACGAGGCTGTAGACGAAGCCGACGCTGTTATAGACGCCCTTGCACCTTATGATATCACCTACCCCGTTGTCTACGACTGGGAGCTCGTCTACCACGACAGCGCACGTACTGATGATGTTTCCGTTGAAGCTCTCGCGGACTGCTGTGTGGCTTTCTGCGAAAGGGTAAAGGACTCGGGATACACCCCCATGATATACCAGAACACTGGTACAGCTATGCACAAGCTGGATCTTCCCCGCGTAAAGGACTACGATTTCTGGCTTGCGGAATACGCGGAAAAGCCGTCATTCTACTATGATTTCAGGATATGGCAGTATTCCAACACAGGCAGGATACCGGGTATCGAGGGAGACGTTGACCTCAATATCTGCTTCAGACCATACGGAGAATAACATTACAAAAAGCCCTTAGTCCGCAAACGCGCAGACTAAGGGCTTGGATTTTATTCTTCACCGAACCATTTTATTCCGCATTCGGTATATCTTTTTATGATACCTCTGCGGAGCTTCCACGTATTCTCATGCACCATTCTGTAAACGTAATCGGTACGAGTATCGGTGTGGACCATAATATACTCCTTATAAAAACCAAGGCGGTCATAAAGACCGCCTTTTATCATGCATTAAGATAAGACCTCACAAGCACCTGCAAAAGCTCGTCACGGTCAATGTGACGGATAAGGCTTCTTGCGTTGTTGTATGTCGTGATGTATGTAGGATCTTCCGAAAGTATATATCCTACTATCTGATTAACGGGGTTATATCCCTTCTGTGTCAGAGCATCGTATATGATAGTGAGATTTTTCTTGAGCTCTGCTTCTCTGTCCTCATTTACAGAAAAGGTCATGGTTTTATCAAACATAGTATCAGCCTCCCGCTGTTGTGGAATACTTCTGATGGAACGCTAACGGATTCAAACAAGAAGCTTGTATTAATATTATAACCTAAATGCTGCGGCAATGCAAGTATAATCCTGCATTTTTCCCGATTTGAACGAATTTCATTGTTGATTTTATGAATTTTGCACAGCCTGACTGCCAAGAAAAATGTAATTTCCCGCCGAAGTTCCACAAATCATGCACTTTTCGGCATATTTGGCATCACTTGTCGGCTTTCTCGCAGACTGATATCACGAATTTACCACCGCAGACGATATACTGCCTGAAACGCCAGCCCTGCACATTTGTCCTTATCTCACCACCCTCAAAGCCGAATTCCGCAGTATCCATAGGATAGGATATCCCTGTCCCGAGAGCCTTTACATAGGCTTCTTTAAGAGTCCAGAGCCTGAAAAAAAGCTGATCCTTCATATCATCGGGAGCTTTTTCCACCATATCCCGCTCTTTTTCCGAAAAAGCCCTTTTCATCACATTCGGGCGGTATTCCCTTACCCTTTCGCAGTCGATGCCGCACTCGCAGTCCGAAACTATGCAGGCGGCAATTCCGTCCGCATGGGAGAGATTGTAGTGTATATCGGGGCGGTAAGCAAGAGAGGGCTTACCCATTTTTCCTTTTGTCACTGGAGTTTCCTCGGTATAGTCGATGCCATAGGGACGCAGACACTCCCTGAGGAGCCTGTGTGCATGGTTGTGAAGCTCTTTTTTATCCATATCCTTTATCGAGATCATAAGCATATTCATCACCAAATACAATTGTAGCATAAAACAGCGTAAATAGCAACACAAACGTTCAAATACTGCCTTTTTACTGCATTTACGACTCAAAAAAGCGATCATATCTCCTGTGCTTTAGTAAGAAGAAGTGACAAATGTCACTGAAAAAGTGACATTTGTCGTCTTGTTAAATCAGCTAAGAAATGTTATCATCATAGCATGATATAGTTTTATATAGGTGTGAACTCAATGGCAGCAGTCAGGCTGCCATTGACCCGAACTGTGTTCAGGAGCGCAAATCCCTTTGAAAAATGAGGATTTGCGCGTAAACACATCTTTATGTCATGCATATCCGGGCATGATACAATGATTTTCAATCAGATCTTAAACTCGCTCTGGTATATGTTCAGCTCCTGTTGCGACGAGATACAAAAGACAGAAGCGATGGGCTGATACAGTATTCTGAGTATGTGCCCATTGGATAAAAATAACTTATTTTTCGTCAAAGTGCCTTTATACTGTGAAAATATGATGAAATAGCGGACTCTGTCCGCTGTTTCTGTATAATAGGTATTGACAAACACTGTCGTTTGTTGTAAAATATATTATGTCTAATTATATGGATTATCAGACCTATATTATAATAAAGTAAAGGCGGAAAACAAAAATGGGTTTATTCAAAAACGTTTTTGGTGCGAATGCTTACTCAAACCGTGAGCTTAAGCGTATCGAACCTCTGAAGAATAAAGTTCTCGAGCTTGACGAGGAATACCAGAAGCTCTCCGACGCGGAGCTCAAGGCTAAGACCGCGGAATTCAAGGAAAGACTTGAGGACGGCGAAACTCTTGACGATATCCTTCCCGAGGCTCTTGCCACCGTAAGAGAAGCCGCTTGGCGAGTACTCGAAAAGAAGCCTTATCCCGTACAGATAATCGGTGCTATCGTTCTTCATCAGGGACGTATCGCAGAAATGAAAACAGGTGAAGGTAAAACTCTCGTTGCCTGCGTTGCTTCTTACCTCAATGCGCTTTCGGGTCTCGGCGTTCACGTCGTTACCGTAAACGACTACCTCGCAAAGACACAGGCTGAGGAAATGGGTAAGGTTCTCCGCTGGCTCGGACTTACAGTCGGATGTATCCTCCACGGTCTCAACAACGATCAGCGCCGCGCCGCATACAACTGCGACGTTACCTACGCTACAAACAACGAGCTGGGCTTTGACTATCTCCGTGACAACATGGTAACTCATAAGGAAGAGCGCGTTCAGCGTGCCCCCAACTTTGCCATCGTAGACGAGGTCGACTCCATCCTCATTGATGAAGCCCGTACTCCTCTTATCATTTCGGGGCGCGGCGATAAGTCCACAGACCTGTACTCCATAGTTGACCGCTTTGCAAAAACACTTACTTCGACCACAGTCGTTGAAATGGACGACAAGGTGGATCAGGAGTCCGTAAACGATACAGCAGATTATATCATAGATGAAAAGGCAAAGACCGCTACTATCACACAGCGCGGTGTCAAAAAGGCTGAGGAAGCGTTTAGAGTCGAGAACCTTATGGATTCCGAGAATATGACGCTCCTCCACCACATAAATCAGGCTATCAAGGCTAACGGCGTAATGAAGAACGATATAGACTACGTCGTAAAGGACGGCGAGATCATCATAGTTGACGAATTCACAGGCCGTCTCATGATGGGACGCCGCTTCAACGACGGTCTCCACCAGGCTATCGAGGCTAAGGAAGGCGTTAAGATAAAGAGCGAGTCAAAAACTCTCGCTACCATCACTTTCCAGAACTTCTTCCGTCTTTATACAAAGCTCTCGGGTATGACAGGTACTGCCATGACCGAAGAGGACGAGTTCAAGGAGATCTACAAGCTCGACGTTATTGCGGTTCCGACTAACAAGCCCGTTATCCGTATAGATCACAACGATCAGGTATATACCACAGAAAAGGGCAAATACGTAGCTATCATCAACAAGATCATAGAGTGCCACGAAAAAGGACAGCCTATCCTTGTTGGTACAGTTTCTATCGAAAAGTCCGAGCTCCTCTCCGCTATGCTCAAGAGAAAGGGCATCAAGCATGAGGTGCTTAACGCAAAGCAGCACGCCAAGGAAGCCGAGATCGTTGCTCAGGCAGGTAAGTACGGTGCTGTTACCATCGCTACCAACATGGCAGGACGAGGTACCGATATCATGCTCGGCGGTAACGCTGAGTTCCTTGCAAGAGCAGAGCTGAGAAAGCGCGAGATCCCCGAGGAGATCATCACCGAGGCTATCGGCTTCGCTGATACCGACAACGAGGAAGTTATCGCTGCAAGAAAGCTCTACCGCGAGCTTTATGACAAGTTCAACGCAGAGGTAAAGGAAAAGGCTGTTGCCGTCAAGGAAGCAGGCGGACTTTATATCCTCGGTACAGAGCGTCACGAATCACGCCGTATCGACAATCAGCTCCGCGGACGTTCCGGACGTCAGGGCGACGAGGGCGAAAGCTGCTTCTTCCTCTCGGTCGAGGATAACCTCATGCGTATATTCGCGGGAGACCGCCTTGAAAACCTCATGAAGACCCTCAATGTGGACGAGAATACTCCTATCGAGAGCAAGATGCTCACAAGGATCATCGAGTCCTCACAGAAGAAGGTCGAGGGTCAGAACTTCAGCATAAGAAAGAACGTCCTCAACTACGACGACGTTATGAATACACAGCGTGAGATCATCTACAAGCAGAGATCACAGGTTCTCGACGGAGAGGATCTCCACGAGAGCATACTCAAGATGATGGAGGATCTCATTAATACCACCGTTGATTCATACCTTGTTGACGACGAGGTAAAGGACGACTGGAATATGGTCGGCCTCAGGGAGCATTTCCTCGGATGGCTCATCGGTCCCGAGGACCTCAACTTCACCGACGAGGAGCTTCAGGAAGTATCAAAGGAAGATATCGTAAACGCTCTCAGCAGCAAGGCAGGAGAGATATACGAAGCCAAGGAAGCAGAGTACGGCTCAGAAGTAATGCGTGAGCTGGAAAGAGTTATACTCCTCAAGGTCGTTGATACCAAGTGGATGGCTCATATCGACGATATGGAAGAGCTCAAGAAGGGTATCGGTCTCCGTTCATACGGTCAGAAGAACCCTGTTATCGAGTACCGTTACGAGGGCTTCGAGATGTTCGACGCTATGGTAGACTCCATCCGCGAGGATACTATCCGTATGCTCCTTACAGTAAGACTTCAGGCAAACGAAGCGCCCGAGCGTGAACAGGTAGCTCAGCCCGACGCTCCCAATGCGGGCGCAGGCGACGGAAGCTTCTCAGACGAGCCTGTACGTGTTAAAAAGATCGGCGATAACGATCCTTGCCCATGCGGAAGCGGCAAGAAATACAAAAAATGCTGCAAGGCAAAGGACATGGCAGGCAAATAATAAATGAGCGGCAGCTGCTGCCGTTCAGGGGATCAGAAATTAAACTATGAGGGATTGATTTCCATACCGTTCAATACCCTGTCAGGCACAAGGGATGCACGGAAAAGCTTTCGGGAAAAGGCTTTCCGTCAGGTCTGAACAGGAGAGCGGTACTTTGGAGAAAGAAAGGTTTTTGAGGTGACAATATGAAAAAGCTTATTTTTCCTGCTATTCTTCTTGCACTTCTTTCAGGCTGCGGCGAGGTCAACGGGACAACGGATAATAAGGACATAAATGCGGTTACGGAAGCTGTGGACGGTGCGACCACCAATCTTCAGAAATACGAGACCGAGTCAACTACAGACGTATTATCCACGTCAGAGATCACTACCGCCAAGTCTGCGGGCAATAAGGTATCGGGAACAACTACTGCTGTTCATACAACAAGTAACTTGATCGTGTCTGCAACAAGGGCTTCGGGAAACGACGGAGTTGTACACGGAACAACAAGATCTGTTCCGACCGTACACAGGACCACTACAGCAGCGTCAACGACTTCCGTTGCCGAGTCTCCCACACAGACAACTTCATATGATCCAAAGGATTACAGCAACATAAGTTTTTCACTTGGAACAAAGCCTAATGAGATAAAGGTTATACGCAAAAGCAAGAACGGAGAGGAAACAGCTGTACAGCAGCTGAAGGACGTTGATACCACCGAGATAGAAAAGGAGCTGAAGAACGACGACGAAAAGAAGCTGGATGATTTCATCATCAGTGCGGATTTCGACGACGACAGCTATCCTGACATCTTCATCATAGAAAACCAGAATGAGCTCAACAAATCGGGAAAATACTACCGTTATGATCCCGAGAGCGGCGAGTACACACTGTGGAAGGAAATGAACGCCCTTAAAAATCTCGTGGAGCTCAAGGAGCTTGAGGACGGCAATATTTCAGTATTCGACAGAAAAGATGAGTTTGAATACGAGCTCAAGACCTATACATGGGACAATGATTCAAAGCTCGTTCTGAAAAGCAGTATCCATCAGTATCCCGTTGAAAACGGTACTGATGACCCTGATATCTATCTGGAATATGTCTACTATGACGCCGGCGGCGACGAGATATCAAGGGAATTAAAGGATATTTCGGGCAATATCATAGAGGATATCCCTCCTGTGACAACAGAGCCTCCTACAGAGCCCACAGAACCTGCTACCGTAAACGAGGAAGAATAAAAGCTTCCCGTACTTAAAAGAATTTATGACGGGCTGCACCGCTATGGTCGCAGCCCGTTGTTTCAGCCGCAATACATCAGACCGAAAGGAAGTGCAGCGTTGAGCGGATACAGTGCTTTTGCGCGGTATTACGACGAGCTTACCGCAAATATAGACTATAACGGGCGCGGAAGGTATTTCCACGAGATAATACAGCGCTTCAAGACCACAAAGGATAATATCCTCCTTGACCTTGCCTGCGGAACGGGCAGTATTTCCGAGGTCATGGCAGGACTTGGCTATGACGTCATAGGTGTTGACAATTCCGACGAGATGCTTGGCATAGCTCTCGACAAGAAGTTCGGCAGCGGTGCGAATATCCAGTATCTCTGTCAGGATATGAGAAAGCTGGATATGTTCGGAACTGTGGACATAACCATATGTGCGCTGGACAGTATCAATCACCTTGCAAGTCTCGGCGATGTAAAAAAGGTTTTTGAGGGAGTCGCCTTTTTCTCGGAACAGGACGGACTGTTCATATTCGATGTGAATACTCCCTACAAGCACCGCGAAATACTGGCAAACAATACCTTCACCTACGAGACCGATCATGTTTACTGCGTGTGGGAAAATACTCTCGATCCCGCTACCCTCGAAGTAAAAATGGAGCTTGAATTCTTCGAACTGGAGGAAAACGGGCTTTACTCCCGAAGCTCTGACGGATTCTCGGAAAAGGCATACAGCGAGGAAGATATCGAAAAGCTCCTTGCGGAATGTGGCTTTGAGATACTGGGAAAATACGGCGATGATACCTTTGAACCGCCCAAAGCCGACGCACAGCGGATAGTCTACGCTGCAAGATGCATAAGAAGCGGTCAGAAATACTGAAAGGATAATAGAAATGGGTAATTTATACAGAGCGATATCCGCAGACGGTTCTGCCTTTGCGGAAGTACTTGACGCTAAGGATATTATATCCGAGATCGAACGCATACACAAGACCTCCGCTGTTATTACGGCAGGCCTCGGAAGGCTTACCATAGCCGCCTCTCTCATGGGCTATATGCTCAAGGGCGACGCTGACAGCGTTACTCTCCGCGTGGACGGCGGCGGTCCTTCGGGACAGCTTGTAGCTGTTGCGGACAGCAGAGGAAACGTAAAGAGCTGCGTGAACAATCCCGTTGTAGAGCTGCCGCTGAACGCTCAGGGCAAGCTGGACGTCGGCGGAGCTGTGGGCAGAGACGGTACTCTCTCCGTAGTCAAGGATATGGGACTGAAAGAGCCCTATGTCGGCGTTATCCCGCTTGTTTCGGGTGAAATTGCCGAGGATATCGCAAGCTACTACGCTTCGAGCGAGCAGATACCTACTGTATGCAGTCTCGGAGTCCTCGTAAATCCCGACCTCACCGTAAAAGCGGCAGGCGGCTTCCTTGTGCAGCTTCTCCCCTTTGCCGATGAGAAATGCATAGACATAATCGAAAAAAATGTTGCGAAGATACGCCCTGTTTCGGCTATGCTTGACGAGGGGATCACTCCCGAGGAGATAGCAGATATGCTCCTTGAGGGACTTGAGCCCAATGTGCTTGATACGGCTTCCCCTGTATATAAGTGCGATTGCAGCCGCCGGCGCACCGAGAAAGTTCTTATAAGCATAGGAAAGGACGAGCTGAGGTCTATTGCCGAGGAGGGCAGGGATACGTCCGTAAGCTGTCATTTCTGCGGCAAAGAGTACGTGTTCACTCCCGACGAGATAAGAAAGCTCATAGGAGAATAAGCAATGAAAAAGCTAGCTATATTTGACCTCGACGGAACTATCGCCGATACTATCTGCGACCTCGGAGACGCGGTGAACTACGGGCTTGAAAAGCTTGAATGTCCCACTCATGACTATGAGGCATATAAACAAATGGTAGGAAACGGCGCTAAGAAGCTCTGCTTCAGAGCGCTCCCCGAGGATAAAAAGGACAAGGCTGAGGAGCTTTACCTCATGTTCAAGGAGTATTACAGTCATCATTATCTCGACAAGACAAAGCTGTATGACGGCATGAAGGAAACAATGGAAAAGCTTCAAAACAACGGCGTTATCCTTGCAGTTGCCACAAATAAGCCCGAGGACGCCGCAAGGGAGATAATAGCAAAGCTGCTCCCCGATATAGATTTTCTCTGCGTGCTCGGCGGAAGCGACAAGAGGCCGCTGAAGCCCGATCCTGCTGTGATATCTGAGGTATTTTCCCTTCTCCCCAATGATGAGGAGTTTTGCGTCGAGATGATAGGCGACAGCAATGTGGATGTCATGACCGCGTGCAATGCCGATATCGGATTTATAGGCTGCACATGGGGATTTCGCGGACGTGAGGAGCTTGAAGCCTGTATACGCGAATGCAAAAGAGGTGACAGCAGCTTCATTGCCGAAAAGCCCTCAGACATAGCTGATATAATATCAGAATGAAAAAGCCCTTTCTATAAGAGGGCTGAAATAGACTGAAATTAAACACAAAACAGTTTAATAAGAAAAAAATATTTTCGGAATTCTACGTTTTGCACAAAGGTACACGTGATGTTTTAGTCAAGCTGTGCAAAGATATTGAAGAATTCCCCAAACAACATTCCATACTATTATAATATAAAAGCCGCTGCAAATGCAGCGGCTTTTGTGTTATCCGTTCTTTTTTATGGTTATTGTTGTCTTTGTGAGGGCATTGTCCTTATTGCCGAGCAAGTAGCTTTGCAGCTTAACAAGGTCTGCGATGCCTACTTCTCCGTCAGCGTTGAGGTCAAGCTCCGGCGACTTCTCCCCTGCCATTACTGCCTTTCTCAGCGCTACAGCGTCGAATACGTCAATTGTACCGTCGCTGTTGATATCGCCGAGTATTATCTCCTTTGTTTCCGTAGGCTCTGCGGTAGTAGTCGTTGTTGTAGTAGTGGTAGTGGTCGTTGTGGTAGTAGTTGTGGTTGTGGTAGTAGATGTGGTTGTTGTCGTCGTTGTAGTTGTTTCAGGCTTTTTCTGAGGATAGATATTCAGGAACAAGTCCAGTGACTCCAGCGGCTTGCCGTGGAAGTCGAAAAGCGCCTGATTGTCAAAGGAAGAACCGCCTGTTTCGGTAGCTCCGCTGTCGTAGTCCCTGGCGTAGACCGTTGCCCAGCCCGAGCCCTGCTGCTCCCAGTGCTTTTTCTGCTCCTCCCATGATATATCGGGAACTCCAAGCCACGCAGGCTCCCAGTAGAATACTCCTATACCGTGACCGTTGCAGTTGGCTACAGTCTGAAATACATCAGCAAGAGCCTTAGCCTGTCCGTCAACGGAAATATCATACCTGAGGTCGATGCCGCTGGTTCCGGATGAAACTGTGTTGCCGAAGGTGTCGCCGTCTTCATTGGTATAAGGATAGGCAGTCTCGACTACCATTACATACTTATTGTACTTATTGCCGATATCCGTGAGAGTTTTTTGCAGATTATCCAGCGTGCCGTGCCAGTAGGAGTAGTAGGAACACGCGAATATATCGTAATCAAGATTGCACTCCGCCATCACCTGTGCGTACCAGCCGAAATGACCGTTGCCTGCATTGGCGAAATGGTGCGCTATGAGGATATTCCTGTCGAAGTCGCGGACAGCCTTCTCTCCGCTTGAAAACAGGTCGCAGATCTCATACATATCCTTTTCGCCGCAGAAGAAGCAGTCCGTCTCGTTGCCTACCTGCACCATGCCTATATCGCTGCCGTTTTCGGTGAGGTACTTTACCACCCACGATGTCCAGTTGTATATCTCGCCTTTGAGCTTGTTATGGTCGTGGGGCATCCAGTACTTCGGACGGGTCTGCTTGGCAGGGTCTGCCCAGAAGTCGGAATAGTGTATATCCGCAAGGAGCTTCATGCCGTGCTCTGCTGCGCGTTTACCTATCTTTGCAGCAGTTTCGAGGTCGGAGTGTCCTCCACCGTAGGTATTTCCGTTATCGTCGTGAGGTTCGTTCCATATCCTTACGCGGATATAGTTCACACCGTGGTCGGCAAGAGTCTGAAAAATGTCCTGCTCACTGCCCTTGTCGTCATAGAACTTCACGCCTGCTTCCTCAATGGAAATGATAGACGAGATATCAACTCCGCGGATCGGCTCGCCGCCGTTTATGCGGCTGTCAAAGTTTGTAAATGTTACCGAGGGGATATTTGCAGCCTCTGCTGTTCTTTTTACGCTGTCAGTGCATATCGCTGAGGAAAAAGCAATGAGTGCAGCCGCTGCGAGGGCTATAGATCTTTTTGCTTTCATAATAAACTCCTTTGGCATAAGCCTGTATCAGTCGTTTTTCTTGCGTGTTCTTATCCATGCTTTTTTGAGGGGATTTTTTACCTGCATATCGCTGAAATAGTTGTACAGCACATCCTGATTGCAGCCTGCATCGGGAAGTGACTTATACAGCTTTTCAAGTCCTTTGAGATCGGTGCCAAGCTCTGACGGGAACTCGATATCCTTTGCGGCAAAGACTACCGCGCCGTTTACGGGAGTCTTGTCGAAGCCGCCCTTTTTCAGATGATGCACCACATTGTCAATATGTGTCTTGTTCTGCATCTGAGGATTGTATAGCTTATGGGTCTTGCTGCCTATGGTATGGGTAAGGTTCTTGCCGCTGCCCGAGACCTTTCCCGATATGCCCTTTGTCTCCACCACGAGAACTCCGAAGCGTCCGAAAACAAGGTGATCCACCTCGCAGGCCTTGTTGTAAAGAGGGAGATAGGCGTTGTTGATGATCTTCACATGGTCTGCTTTTCCCAGCTTTTTCAGGAGCTTTCCCACTTTTTTCTCGGCAGTTCTTCCCTTTCGTCTGCCCTTGCTGAAGTGAACGCAGATATACAGAATGAGCAGCAGAGCGGCTGCGGCTGCGATCGCTATGAGTATCCATGTCTTTTTGTCAAGATCAAATAATGAAATATTAGCAAAAACCATAATTTTCTCCTTCAAAAATGAATAAACGGGAGTTCAGCGTCAATAATACCTATGTACCGTTGAAACGCGCGATAAACCGCAGTCAGCGGTAAACGGCGCAAAGCGTCAAAATCCCGAAATCAAGAGGTGTTCTCAGTATGTGGGACAAAATTGCTCTTATTCTTCTGATAATCGGAGGAATAAACTGGGGATTGGTCGGTATATTCGAGTTTGATATGGTAGCATGGCTTTTCGGCGGCGCAGGAAGCGTCCTCAGCCGTGCCGTCTACATTCTTGTAGCTATCTCGGCAGTATGGTGCATATCTCTTCTCTTCCGCAGAGATGAAGAGCTCGCCGTGCAGAATATCGACCGATAGACCTGTCGAATACGCTCCTTCACCGATGCCGTAAGGAGCGCATACATAATCGCCGGATAAACAGAAAAGGGAGGCATTTCGCCTCCCTTGTGTTTTATGATTAGTCGCTGATATAAGGAAGCAGAGCGATATGTCTTGCTCTCTTGATAGCAACTGTGAGCTCACGCTGATGGTAAGCGCAAGTGCCTGTTACACGTCTCGGAAGAATCTTAGCTCTTTCGGTCATGCACTTCTTGAGCTTTGCAAGATCCTTGTAATCGATCTTTTCGATCCTGTCTGCACAGAACATACAAACCTTCTTGCGGGGCTTCTTTGCAGGACGGGCATTTCTTTCCTTTTCCATGACTTTTCCTCCTATCGTAATAAAGTAAAGTTAATCTGCTCAGAACGGAACGTCGCCGTCGCTGAGTATTTCCTCAAAATCGCTGAGGTTGCCGTAAGACATACTGTCATTACCTGCTGCGGGCTGCTGAGGAGCTGCCTGCTGCGGAGGAGCTGAATAGTTGTTATTGTAATTGTTCTGTGGCGCACCATAGCCGCTGCTGCCGCCATTGCCGCCGCTTTCGCCCTTGCCGCCTACGAACTCGACATTATCCACCTGCACGTCTGTGGTGTAGTGTGTTACGTCGGGGTGGTTCTTATCCTGATAATTGTTATTTCTGAGGGTGCCCTCTACGCATATGAGCTTACCCTTGCTGAAATATCTCGAAACGAACTCGGCAGTCTGTCTCCATGCTGTACAGCTGATAAAATCAGCCTGTCTCTCACCTGTATTCTTGTCGGCAAATCTTCTGTCGCAAGCTACGGTAAATCTGCATGAAGCGATACCGCTCTGAGTCTGTCTGAGCTCAGGATCGGCAGTGAGCCTTCCAATTAAAATGACCTTATTCATCTTAGCGCCTCCTAAATAATGAAGTAGAATTATTCAACAACTGTTACGAGTGAACGAAGAACGCCGTCTGTGATGTTGAGACGTCTTGAAAGCTCAGCGGGATAATCGGGCTGTGACTGGAATGTATAGATCACATAGTAGCCCTCTGTCTCGTCCTCGATAGGATATGCAAGCTTGCGCTTACCCCAATCCTCGTTGACTTCAACAGCTTCGGCGTGACGCTCGATTCTCTCCTTGAACTTAGCTACGAGAGCCTTCATGGGCTCTTCGCCGTTCTTGAGGCTGAATACAACCATTACTTCATACTTAGCGGATACCTTTGCCATTTAGCACACCTCCTTCTGGGATCATGCCCGGCAACTTACTGCGGGCAAGGATAATAATAGTAGCGTTTTTACACGATACTCAAATATTATACCATTTAATCCACAGCTTGTCAAGCATTTTTTCTTTAATTAAAATATATAAAGTTGACAAACGTAAGACTTCATAGTATAATAAATATTAACGGGGAGCTTTCAGCTCCTTTTATTTGTGAAAGAAGATGGATATGAATGGAAACCTATAAGGTCCTGAAGGATCTTGCGCTCATTTTTATTTTTGCAAAAGCTGCGGGACTGCTTGCGCGTAAATGCAGGGCTCCCATGGTCGTGGGAGAGATAATAGCAGGTCTTGTTATCGGTCCGTGCCTCGGCTTAAATCTGGTACAGCCCACGGAGTTCATCAGTCAGATGGCTGAGATAGGCGTTATACTCATCATGTTCTCCGCAGGACTGGAGACTAATTTGCAGGAGATGAAAAAATCGGGCTTCGCCGCCTTCCTTATAGCCTGCGTGGGAGCCCTCGTCCCTCTTGTGGGCGGAAGCCTGCTATATATGTGCGTTTACGGCTTCTCCGAATTCGGTACGGACGAGTTCTTCAAGGCTGTGTTCATAGGCTGTATCATGACGGCGACATCAGTCGGCATAACCGTGGAGGTACTCAAGGAAATGGGCAAGCTCAGCAGCCGTGTGGGACAGACTATACTCAGCGCCGCTATCATAGACGACGTTATCGGCATCATCGTGATCACCTTCGTACTCGGCTTCAAGGACCCGAACAGCAATACCATCCTTGTAACCGGAAAGATATTCCTGTTCCTTGTGCTTTCCGTAGTGCTCGGCTTCATTATCTATAAGCTGTTCAAGCTTTACGACGACAGGCACACACATACAAGACGTATCCCCATAATAGCTATCACGCTCTGCTTCCTGATGGCTTATATAGCCGAGAAATACTTCGGCATCGCCGACATCACAGGCGCGTACATAGCTGGAATAATCCTCTGCAACGTCCGCGATGCAGAGTACATAGACCGCCGTGTAAGCATCAACGGCTATATGTTCTTTGCTCCCGTTTTCTTTGTAAGCATAGGACTTAAAACCGATTTCAGCAGCATTGATTCGAGCATGATAGTTTTCTCCATAGGCTTCGTGATAGTTGCTATGCTCAGCAAGGTCATAGGCTGCGGACTTGCCTCAAAGTGCTTCAGGTACAGCTGGATCGACTGCCTCAAAATCGGCGCAGGCATGATGACAAGAGGAGAGGTCGCACTTATCATCACCAACAAGGGTCTCGGGCTCGGTATAATCGACTCATCGTATTTTACGGCAGTTATACTGCTTATTATAGTTTCAAGCATAGTTACACCGATAGTGCTGAAGCTTCTCTTCGGCAAAACAGACGGCAAAGACGAAAGAGCAGCTTTACAAACAGCAGCAAAATCATAATTTGCCGCTGAGCGAGCGGCGGCGCAGCCACGTTGGCGCTCGTAAACTCGCTCACTTAAAACAACACCGTTAATCGTACATCGCTTACAGCACTAAAAAAATGATTGTACCGTTAGCCCATTGTAGGGGCGCACAGTTAAGCAGTGCCCCAAATCTGTGATTTGGCTGGCAATGCTATATGCAGAGCTGTGCGCCCGCGAAAAACGTGAAAAACACAATGAAACCATGTAGGGGCTGGCGCCCCCTACAAGGGACGTCGAGACGCCGTCCCCTACATATATAAATTTTGATTTACAGGAGGTGTTACAGATGATCTATATGCTTGAAGATGAAGCAGGGATAAGGAATTTCGTGCTTTACGGACTGAAAAGCTCCGGCATGGAGGCCGAGGGCTTTGAAACTCCCTCCGCGCTCAGGGAAGCAATGAAAAAAAGACTCCCCGATCTGCTTCTGCTTGACAGGATGCTGCCCGAAGAGGACGGCCTGACAGTACTGAAAAAGCTCCGCAGCGCTCCCGAAACACGGAAGCTTCCAGTGATAATGCTTACCGCAAAGGGTTCCGAGCTAGATAAGGTCGAGGGCCTCGACAGCGGCGCTGACGACTATATCGCCAAGCCCTTCGGCATGATGGAGCTCATATCAAGAGTAAAGGCTCTGCTGAGGAGGACCTCCGATATTCCTTCCGAGAGCGAAAAGCTTGAAATGGGCGGTCTGTGCATATTTCCCTCAAAGCATGAGGTCTTTGCGGACGGCGAAAAGGTCACTCTTACCCTTAAGGAATACGATATGCTGCTTTTCCTCATAAGGAACAGGGGAGAGGTCTACTCCCGCGACAGCCTCCTGAAAGAGATATGGGGCTATGATTTTTCGGGTGAGAGCCGAACCGTTGATGTTCATATACGTACTCTCAGACAGAAGCTCGGCAGCTGCGGTGAGCTGATACAGACTATACGCGGCGTGGGCTATAAGGCAGGTGACGAAGCAGGTGACTAAAAAAATATTCCTTAGTATAATCACGATATGTACCATTACCATGCTTGCGGCTATATTCCTTGTTACGGCAGTGCTTTACAGCAGGTCGGCGGAGATAGCGGCAGCAGAGGTCATGACCGATGCCAAGCTCATTGCTTCGGCTGTGGAGCAGAGCGGCGGCGATTACCTCGAAAGGACGGATTTCGGCAGAAATATCCGCGTAACATGGATAGATCGGGACGGAAAAGTCGTATACGATACCGATGAGGACCCCGATTCCCTCGAAAACCACTCCGACCGTGAGGAGATATCAAAGGCGTTTGAAAGCGGTGAGGGAAGCTCCTCAAGATATTCCAGCACCATAATGCAGAAGACCGTAAATCACGCTGTAAGGCTGAAAGACGGCTCTGTAATAAGAGTTTCGGGCGTACATACTACCCTGACGGCAGAGCTTGTGAAAACCATAAATCCCATGCTTGCTATACTTATAGCAGTAGTGCTTTTCTCGGTGCTTGCGGCTTCCATGGTATCAAGGAACATCGTAAAGCCCATAAACAATATAGACCTTGCACACCCAAAGATAAAAAAGAACTACAAGGAGCTCGCTCCCCTTCTTGACAAGCTCCGCACCCAGAACAACAAGGTCAGCAGGCAGATGGATGAGCTGCAAAGCAGCCGCGAGCAGTTCAGCCTTATGACGGAGAGCATGGAGGAAGGACTGATAATCGCCGACCCGAAGCTCATTGTCCTTACCTGCAATTCAAGTGCTCTCAGGCTTCTCGGCGCAGGCTCGTTCACGCAGGGACAGAGCATATATTCTCTCAACAATTCCGATGTTTTCCGCCGCTGTCTCCTGAATGCGCTTGGCGGCAGACGCTCGGAATGTATACTCAGAACAGGCGGCGGTCAGCGTGAGATAATCGCAAGTCCCGCAAACAGCATAGATATGGTCTGCGGACTGGTAGTATTCATCATGGACGTCACGGAAAAACAGGAGCTTGAGACCATGCGCCGCGAATTTACGTCAAATGTTTCCCACGAGCTGAAAACTCCGCTCACCACTATCTACGGCATAGCGGATATGCTGGCAAACGGTATGGTGCAGAGCGGCGATGTGGCGGAATTCGGCGGCAATATACGCAGTGAAGCCGAAAGGCTCATAAATCTTATAAACGACATAGTTTCGCTTTCAAAGCTGGACGAGGACGCTGCTCCCCATGAAAACGAAAGTGTCGAGCTGTATTCGCTTGCCGGGGAGGTGCTTGACAGGCTCAGTCTCAATGCCGCGGAAAAGGGCGTGACCACATCACTTTCGGGTGAAAAGGTCTCCGTAACAGGCAGCAGGACCATACTCAGCGAGGTGCTGTACAATCTCTGCGACAACGGTATAAAATACAATGTCAGCGGTGGGAGTCTCAGCGTAAAGATATCCCATATCCCTCAGAGAGTTATAATCACTGTCAGCGATACGGGCATGGGCATACCAAGGCAGTATTTAGGCCGTGTGTTCGAGCGCTTTTACCGCGTTGACAAGAGCCGCTCAAGCAGGATAAAGGGCACAGGACTGGGACTTTCCATAGTAAAGCACGGAGTTCTCTATCATAACGGAACTGTCCGCGTTGACAGCGAAGAGGGAAAGGGTACTGTGTTCACGGTGGAGCTTCCCATAGAAAAGAAGCAGCATAATGAAGAACAAGGAGTGTTTTGATGAGCAATGTCATTACTGTCGGTGAGCTTGAAAGGCTTGACAGCTCTGAGTATTTACTGATAGATATACGCGACAGCTCGGCTTTTGAGTACGGTCACATCGACGGAGCGGTGAATATTCCGCAGAATGAGCTTGCCTTTGCGGAGCTCCCGCAGGATAAAAAGCTGATAATATACTGCCGCGGCGGTATAATAAGCGGTCAGACCGCAGACGAGCTGTGTGACAGGGGCTTTGACGCATATGACCTCAGCGGCGGCTATGTGGAGTGGCTCAGGATAAAAATGGATAACCGTCAGGTAACCGCAGACGTTGAGCTCAGCTTACGCAAGAAGTTCAAAAAGTCCATATGGTGCAAATTTACAAAGGCTATAAACGAGTATGAGCTCGTAAAAGAGGGCGACAGGATAGCTGTGTGTATCTCGGGTGGAAAGGACTCAATGCTCATGGCAAAGCTATTTCAGGAGCTGAAAAGGCATGACAAGTTCCCCTTCGAGGTGGAATTCCTTGTTATGGACCCGGGCTACAGTCCCGAAAATCGTCACGTTATCGAGGAGAATGCCCGTTCAATGTCAATACCCGTGCATATATTCGAGTCGGATATATTCGACTCTGTTTACAATATCGAAAAAAATCCCTGCTACATATGCGCCCGTATGAGACGCGGCTACCTTTACAGCCGCGCAAAGGCTCTGGGCTGCAATAAAATAGCCCTCGGACATCATTTTGACGATGTAATAGAAACTATCCTCATGGGTATGCTCTACGGAGGGCAGGTCCAGACCATGATGCCGAAGCTCCACAGTACGAATTTTGAGGGCATGGAGCTTATCCGCCCTCTGTATCTTGTCCGTGAAGCCGATATAAAGCACTGGCGCGACTATAACGGTCTGCATTTCATACAGTGTGCCTGCAAATTCACGGATACCTGCACAACCTGTGCTCCCGACAGCCGCTCGGTGTCAAAGAGAATGGAGATCAAGAACCTCATTGCTGAGCTGAAAAAGATCAATCCCCAGGTGGAAAAAAACATCTTCCGCAGCGTTGAGAATGTTAATCTCAATACGGTCATAGCCTATAAGGATAATGCGGGAGTTCACCGCTTCCTTGATTCATACGATGAAAAAACGGACTTGTGATAAGTCCGTTTTTGCATTATATAATTTTATTAAGACGGGACATTATGCCATGTTACACACGTATATCCGTCATTCATATTTTCTGAAAATAAGAGTAGAGTTGTTTCCGCCGAAGCCGAATGAGTTTGAGACCGCAGCCTTTATATCCTTCTTTATTGCTTTGTTAGGTATATAATTGAGATCAAGCTCGGGATCGGGCTCGCCATAGTGTACCGTAGGCGGAAGTATGCCTGTTTCAATAGCCTTGATACAAGCAATGCCCTCAAGAGCACCGCCTGCTGCAAGAGTATGGCCTATTGCAGCCTTGATTGATGAAACGGGGATATCGTATGCTCTCTTTCCGAATACCTTCTTTATAGCCATTGTCTCGTAAAGGTCATTGAGACTTGTTGATGTACCGTGTGCATTGATATATCCGATATCGTCGGGTGACATTCCTGCGTCGCGGAGCGCTCGCTCCATAGCATCAGCCATGCCCTCTCCGTCTGTCTTGGGAGCTGTCATATTGTAAGCCTCACAGGTCATGCTCGCACCTGCAAGCTCACAGCGTATCCTTGCGCCTCTTGCCTTTGCGTGTTTCTCTGATTCAATAATTATGCATCCGCTTCCCTCGCCCATGATGAAGCCGTCACGGTTCTTGGTGAACGGGCGCGGAGTTTTTGCGGGATCACTGTCAACAGACATTGCAAGCACCTGATTGAAGCCGCTTATAACGACGTTTGAGACTGTATTTGAAAGTCCTCCTGTAATGACCATATCATACATACCTGACTGTATGAGCTGCTTTCCGAGAGCTACAGCATAGCCTGCTGAAGCGCAGGCTGTGGAAACATTGAATGTCGCACCCTGTATACCGTGCTTCATGGCAAGCATTGCAGGGATAGCGCTCGGCATACGCTTTAAAGTCGTATTCGGCTTGATATCGAGCTCTCCATCCTCGTAGGAGTTATCGGAAACACCGAAAATAATCGCTATCCTGTCCGGGCTGAGCTTGCTGAAATCAGCACCGCAGTCCTCGATAGCTTCGCCGGCAGCAGCAAGTCCCATTCTTGTTGCCTTTGTTGTTGCGCTGAGCTGACGCTTTTTCCAGTATTTTGAAGCAACTGCCTCAAATGCGTCATCGACCTCTGCTGCTATCGTTGTATCGTGTTTGTCAAGGGGAATGCGTGTTATCTGTTTTACACCGCTTTTTCCGCTTATAAGACCGTCCCATAATTCATCGGTATTGAGGCCCAGAGCACTTATCGAACCAATACCTGTTACCACTATCTTTTCCATATTTATCCTTTCTTTACTGCGCGAATGTCTGTAAAAGCATTATACAAGGCGGTTCTGCCTGTACTGCTTGATGTATTCTCTGTATTTATCGGGCTCAAATGTGCCGAAATTATCAGAAATATATTCTATGAGCGAAAGAGCCTCGGGAAGTCCCTCCTTCTTGCCTGTGAAAACATCGGCATAGCCTATCTCGTAAGCCTGATCCGCAGGTATCATATCACCTGTCATAACGAGCTCATAGGCGTTTTTCATGCCGCATATCTCGATATTCCTTGCAACTCCGCCGAGTGCGGGAAGTATGCCGAATGTGGATTCGGGCTGACCTATTCTGGCACCCTTTTCGATTATCCTGTAATGGCTGTTTACAGCGATCTCGCTGCCCGAACCGATACAGAATCCCGTTACCACACTTACTACGGGGAAAGGCAGGCTGCGGAGGAAAGTGAAATGGCTCTTCTGCAGGACATGACTTGCAGGAAGTTCACCCGAAGAATCATCGTAAGCTTCCTTTTCGGAGCGTTCGGCAAGTGCGCCAACATCTGCGCCTGAGCTGAAATGTCTGCCGCCGCCGTAAATTATCATGCCCCTGATGCCGCCTTTTTCTGCTCTTTCTGCGACCTTTTCCATAATTGCTTCAAATGTGTTCAGAAAAGCAGTCGTCATCATGTTGTTGTTTGGCGCGTCCATAACGAGATGGAGTATGCCGTTTTCTTCGTTTAAAGTTATATTGATGATATCACTCATTGCTGCTGCCTCCGTTCTTTACTGCCATAAGGCGATAGAAGGCTCTTGACTCGCAGTCCAGCACCTCTGCCGCAGTTCCTGTTCTTGCCTTTACGAAGCAGGCAGTTATCTGATCGGCTGCCCATTTGCTCTTATCCTTGAAAAGCCTTGCTGTCCATTCGTCAATACCCTCGGCGGGGATTACCATATCGAAAAGCTCTGCAAGCTCATCTGAAGGCTCATCGTCTGCAAGGGCGGTGAGAAAAGGAGCTTTTGTGAAGAAATCTCTGATATCATTACTGATATCACCTGATATCTTGCTGTTTTTTACGATAAGCAGACACGGAGTGCCAAGCTCGGCATCCAAAAGCTCACTGAGTGAGGTCATGCCGCTTACCTCAGTCGTATATTCTTTTATTTCTGTTTTCATATCATTCATGATAATACCCTCATACTTTTATTTATCATATCTGTAACCGCTCTCATGATATACTTTTATAAAGTATATCCGCCGCCGACTATGTCTTCAAGAGTATATACCCTGCAGCTTCTGCTTACTCTTGAAAACTTATTTATAGCTCCGTTGGCGCTTATATCAAAGAATTCCTTTACTCCGAGCTCCTCCAGCTTTTTCAGAGCAAGATCCCAGCGCATGGGAGTAAAGACATTGAGCAGATTTTCCTTTCGGACCTCATCTGCTGTTTTCATAACTTCGTGATCGAAAACCGAGATGATCGGATACTTCGGTTCTTTGTATTCAAGCTTTTGGCAGAGCGAGATATATTCGGATGAATACTGCTCCATAAGAGGATGATGGAAGGCTGTACCCGTATTCATTGTGAAAGCCTTGATAGCTCCCTCGTTCAGACATAATGCGATAGCCTTTTCAACTGCTTCTGCCCTGCCGCTTATCATAACGTGAAAGCCGGAATTTCCGCTTCCGATGACCAGTTCATCAGAACTGAACTTACCGCTGAAAAGTTCTTTCAGCTCATCATAATGGAAACCGATAATGATGCCCATATCGAGCTTGATGCCTTTTTTCTGAAGTCCGCGGAACATGGAAAGATGAGTCATAACAATATCATAAGCATCATCATGCTTTATGGAACCAAAACAGGCGCTTGCGCTTACTATGCCCGAGCTGTAGCCTGCACCGATATCAGGAACGATCCCTTTACCGATAAGATATTCATACACAACTCTGTCGCAGAGAAAAGGTACCATCCATTCGGCAGCCTTTGCACTGTAGCCTGTGTTCTTATCCATATCGAGGTCAAGTCCAAGTCTAAAAAAAACTTCTTTTCTGTATGCCTCGTACCTGTCCATCATTTCAGGAGTGAGCTGCGCCAGAAGTTTTTCCGGTTTTGAGCCTATGCCGTTAAATAAAAATGCCTTGCTGTACACTATATCTACTGCTCCTTTTTTTAGGGGCACTGATATGTAAATATAATGACAAAATATATGGATATTTCGGATTGTATATTGTGTCGGTTTTCTGAATCAGGATATACACGTTCAATCAGTTTTTCCCCCCGGTTTCTGTTCTGAAGTATCGTGGTCACAAATCCTGCGGGCTTGTCTGCATAACAGCCGAAATATTCAACAAAGGCATCTGCGGATGCGGGGTTCTTATGAACTGCCGCATAGATTTTTCAATGATTTTTTTGATGCAGGGATAGATAAGTGTTTCATGTCATCTTTCAAATAGTCATTCTGCTTTGGAAGAATTTACGCTCCTGACAAAATTTTTTGTCCTGATACGTTTTGTGACCTAAATACTGCACACTCAACGTGCAGCGTGTCCGGAGACACGCCTACATTCTATAATATCAGATATCTGAACTCTTGTCAATAACAAAAGTGCCTCAGATAGGAAGCTACACTCCGAAAATACGATGTTTTCGAGTGATTTCAGCGGTCAACATATCAATTTGGTCAACATTCGGTCAACAATCACGATACTTCAAGATACCACAAGATAGGTTTCACGCAGCTTGTTGTATCCGATCACTCCACATCTTGCTTCGGCATTTTCGGCATAGCTTTCGTCACTGCTTCACAGCATTATCCTTATAATTCCACTTGTTTCTGTACTTCTCAGCCGTCTTGTCATAATACGCCCTATACTCTCTGAGCATATCCATGATACTACTATCCATTGTGAGCCAGCGGTCACCTGCATTGGTCTTGCAGCCGTTCTGAATATGAGACCCTGACTTGTCAATGATGAAGTGCTTGCAGATGTGAATACGGTTATTCTCAAAGGCAATGTTATCCCACGTCAGCGCACAGATCTCACCGATGCGGCAACCCGTTGTAAGCATAACGCTGAACATCACCTGATACATATAGTGCTTGTTGTCGGCATAAAACGCTGTGAAAAATGCGTTGATCTCGTCCTCGCTTAGTGCCTGTACTTCCTTCCGGTCACGCTTGGGCGGTGTTGCTGCACTTGCATAATTGCGCGGAATAAGGTTTTCCTTAAATGCTATAGCGAGCATGGAGTGGATAAACAGATGATACTGATATACTGTTGTCTTGGATACGCCTGCGCTCAACATGTCCGAATACGCCTTGTTGATTGCCGCAGGGGTGAGCTGTTTGAGTTGAATATGCCCGATGTAGGGAGCAACACGCTGACGATAGCTATTGTAGGTGTACACGGTCGAAGGCGAAAGTCCTGCCTGTTCCTTTAGCCTGATTGCATAATCGCAATAGTTATCAAAGGTGATATGGGAGTCGCTTGTGGTCTGCTCCTCGACCTGTTTCTCAAATATGATTCCCTGCTTCTCAGCGTTCTTCCTGTTCCACGCTTCTGTCTTGTCAGGATCATACTTGACTGACAGCGTTCTGAAAACCTGTTTACCTGTCTGTGTGTCACGGTGATCAAACACCCTGATGCGGTAGGAAGTGATCTTCCCGTCTTTGTTTCTTCGTTCCTGAATATTCATTTGACCGCCACCTTTCTTATCGTGACGGTATTCACTGTCTTAAACATAAAATCTCCGTTCCGACAGCGAATATATCGTATACCTATTATACCATGATTCGCTTTATTTGTCACTATTCTTTTTGTTTTTCTACACTTTTATAGGAATGCTTTGGCAATGACTTTCTTTTTCGTGCGCCATTGCCAAAGCATTCCTTTTCTTACTCAGGCTGCCCCGTTCAGATATTCAAGCAGGGACTGCTTGCTGATCAGAATCTTGCCGCACTTGCCCTCGCCTGTGCGGATGTAGTGAATCTTCCTCTGTGTTACCAGTTTACGGACGGTATGCTCAGACAGTCCCCTTACGGCTTCGGTACATTCCTTAACAGTGAGCATTTCCATAGGCTGTTCTTTCTCCTGCTTTTCAGCAGGCTCATCCTCGACAAGTTCAGTCAGCAAGTCAAGGATTTGGTCGATGATTTCCTGTTTGTTTCTTTTCATTTTGGTTTCCTCCATAAAAATAGATCTGTAATAACCAACCTCAATATATCTCTGTGAAAGGTCGGGGGGTGTTTGCTTGTGCTTGATACACATAGCGCACTGCTGTTCGATACAGAGAAACGACACCGGAGGCATTGGCGTTTTACAAAAGGCAGAGGGAGCTTTTGTTCCAATTCAACCATGCACAGCCGGACACCGATGAGTATGAAGCTGCCATGAAGTAGCTCTTTGAAGACCGGATCGGAGAAGGATCTTATGTGGCAGCGCCGATCACGGTAGCAGCATTTGAAGAACTGTACATAGGCAAAGGAGTATTTATCAATATGAATCTTCTGGCCATGGCAAGAGGCGGCATCACCATTGAGGATAATGTGCAGATCGCAGCGAATGTGCAGCTTTTGCGGAGCTTGTAGGTGTGTAAACGCTGAGATAATTTGATATACATGAAAAGCGATGCTTACTGTTTGGTAGGCATCGCTTTTGATTTTTGTTTCGATTGTAGTTAGATTATTATTTCATCGAATTTGGTCTGCTTGTTATGAGGTTACTTAGTGGCTATTTGACATTCTTTAAAAATGGCGAAGAACATTATCTGCTCTAACTCTGTTAAAGGTGTGTTGGATAATGAATATACTGAAAAAATCAATGAATTCTATGGTAAATTTCTGTATGCAATTATCCCTGTTATTACTTTGATTATATATCAACGGAACGGATAATACTCCATCAGAAGATGAAACAGATGAACAGCAGAGCTTTTTTGGAACGATTGTTTCAGAAGAAATAACCCATATACATAAACTTAGTGACAATGATAATCTTTTCTAACAAAACACGCTGACAAAACTCACTATTTGTCAGCGTGTTTTTGTACGATATATTCGTCTGCCTTTTTCTAATTTGGACAACTAATGGTCAACTGGGTTACAATAAATTGCACTGGGATACGCTGGATACGTTTAATTTGCTGTGCCATATTATGCGATTCTGAGTGGTTTTCACTGGGATATGCAGCGTAGTGAAACAACGACTTTTAAATAACATATAAATTTTGAAATAGCAAGGATCGCGGCTAAAAAGCTGCTGCTTTTCATTTTTCTGACGCGAACACGGCGTCCTCGACGTCCCGTGCCTCACGAAACAAATAACCTGAACCCATGTAGAGGCGGCTAAGAGCTAAGAATTGTAGGGGACGGCGTTATCCGCCCCTACAGTGTGCCATTTCATTTGTTATGTAAGCCGTCCATGTAATTACGCATTACGAATTGATACAGTTTAACGGCTCTTTCTGCCGTATTTGCTCCTGAACCTCTCCTTGTCCTCATACATGGACCTGTCCGCACGTTTGAACACAAGCTCTGCGGAAGTATCATATGAAGCGTTTTCAGCCATTCCCACAGCTGCGGAATACCTGAACCACGGTTTCAGCTCCTTCTGATTGTATCTGCTGTCAAAATTATCCCTGAGCTCACTGACAAGAGCCTGCCGCTCCTTGTAATCGTGCCCCTGAAGTACGACGATGAATTCGTCGCCGCCTATCCTGTACACGGGGGAATGCTTGAACACCTCGCATACCATTCGGCAGCAGCCCCTTATGTACTGGTCTCCTGCCCTGTGGCCGAAGCTGTCGTTTATCTCCTTGAGCTTGTTCATATCAACCATTACAAGCGCAAACTCGGTATCTCTCTCCGACATTGCCATGTTAAGCTCGTTCACCTTGCTAATATAGGCTGCCTTGCTTCCTACGCCTGTGAGTATATCCCTCTGCGTCTCCTTGCTCAGACGTCCTATCTGGAGCTCCTTGTCCCTGATATCCTGTTCCGCTCTGAGCTTATCCTGCTGAAGTGCGGACAGGTGGTTGAGATGATCTATGATATTCGTTTGCATCGAGCGTATACCGCGGTAAAGGTCGCCTATCTCGTCACGGTTGTGTATATCAAGGTCCATAACTCCTGCCTCCTTGTAGGTAAGGTTCTCGGAGGGCTTGAACTTCTCCATTTCCGTGGTCATAGCCTTAAGAGGATTTGCAATGAACTTGTTTATCAGCAGGACTGCCGCTGCCTGTATCAGGATCGTGACCAGAGCAGTTCCTATGGCAAGCTTATTTATAAGGCTCTTTCTTTCACTTACTATCTCGTCCATATCGCAGTCACAGCCGACTACGCATACACATTCTCCGTAGGATGAATACACAGGACAGAACGCAGTACACATATTGCCCCATACCCCGTTGTTGATGATCGGCTCCTTCAGGGCAGTAAGGTCCTTGCCGAGAAGCTCCTTTTCACGTTCCTCATAGAAGCCTGTCTGATACAGAGGCTCGTCGGGAGCGTCAATGAGGTACATATCATTTACTGCATCTGTGCCGCCGTGAGCAATAACATAAAGGTACTTTATATCCGTCATATTACTCATATAAAGCGCTATATCGTCCTGAACCTTCTTATAGCCGCCCCACAGCGATCTTTCACCGAGGTAACGCCTGATAAGCTCCTCGTTTCCGTCCTTCTCTGCCTTGTCGCGCAGTGAGAGGTATTCCTCGGATTCAACAGCTTCACGAAGCTTCGCAAGGTAATCCCCGTCCAGCATCGAAGCGAAGTTTCGGGCATTATCATATGCACAGCGTTTATAGTACTCATTTATCCTGTCAACGCTCGAATAAAAGGTCACTGCCGAGGTGCTGACAGCTATGGCAAGAATGATAAGGAAAACGAACATGAATATCTTGACTTTAACAGAAAAAAATCCTTTTTTATTGTCTATTCCTACCACTCCTTTACCGTTTTTTTGTCAATGATGTATACTTTCTCATTCTATCTTAATTCTATTATATATTATAATCTTAGCAATTTCAATAGACAAAATATGAAATCGGGGGCAAATTTATAAAAAAAACCGAGGACATAAAGCCCTCGGTAATAAAATATATCATGTTATTGATCTGTATCTTTTACTGTCCTTCGTGGAAGAAGTAGGGGAGTCCATCATATACATAATGTCTTACGTTGCCCCACCAGTGATCCTTGCCGTTAACTACCATGAAGTAAAGGTTGCCCTTTGAGAAGTCAGAAGTATAAACGAACTGGCTCATCTTCTTCATTTCGTCGATCTGAGGACTTACATTAGGATAAGCTATATCAGTAGAACCTGTAGCGCAGAATATGAAGTACTCGTTCTTCTGGAGACCTGACTTGTCAACTGCGTTTGCAATACCCTTAGCCTTGTCGTAAGCGCTGTTGCCGTTCCAGCTGTCGCCGCTGAGAGGCATGAAGTAACCTACGATGTCGAGGCAGTTCTCGAATACAGCCCATGTTGATACGCCGCCCATTGAGAAGCCGCCGTATGCTCTGTGCATTCTTGAAGCCTTGAGTGAGCTCTCTGATGTATCCTTGTTTGCGTATGTTGAGTACTTGCCCTCAATGAAGGGAACTAAGCTCTGCTTGAACTCGCTGTAGAAGCGGCCTGCTTCTGTCTTGTTGAATGTCGGGAATACAACGATAAGTGGCTCAAGCTCGCCGTTCTTGATCATATTGTCCAGCATATTCTGGATCATTGTATCGTTCTGAGAGATCAGAGTGTTCTCGTTCTCTCCGCCGCCGTGCATGAGGTAGAATATGTTGTACTTCTTGCTTGGGTCATAGTTATAAGGAGTATAAACATTGCAGCTGTTATAGCCGTTTATGCCGTTATAGCTCTCCTTAGTTACCTTACCTGCCTGCTGACAGCCGTTGAAGTAGTAATCAGGAGCTGCCTTGTACTGCAGGTTAGCGTTGTAGTTGAAGTTTGACTTAGCCTGAGTTGTAGTTGTTGTAGTAGTTGTAGTGGTTGTTGTCGTTGTTGTCTTTGAGGTTGTGGTCGTTGTGGTAGCCTCGGGAGTATTCTGCTGCTCAGCAATGTTGCCGTTGTCGCCGCCAGCTGATACTGTGAGTATCTTGTCAGCATAGCTCTCGGGGAATGACTTGAGGAGACCGAGGAGGTACTTCTGGATAGCATAAGCGTCCATTGTTGTGATACCGCCGCCTGCCTCGTATACGTCTGCGTTGAACTTGCCCTGCTCTGTGAGCTGGTACTTGTTCGGGTTAGCGAGTGACTGCATTATCATTACAGCGTCAGCCATATCTATGCCGTTATCGCAGTTAGCGTCTGCCCACTTATCGACCTTCTCATTGAGCACTTCCTTAAGATCCTTTGCAGGAACTGTAGTTGTTGTGGTCGTGGTCGTTGTGGTAGTCGTAGTTGTAGTAGTTGTTGTTGTTGTTGTCTCCGATGGAGCGGGGATCTTATCAGCAAGAGCCAGTATCTCATTGTAGAATGACTTAGGCTGATAGTTGCTGAACGGAAGCGGTGAACCGCCGTTCTCACGATATCTCCAGCTTCTCTCATCTGTTGTACCCCAGAGAGTTACAGTTGAGATGTTAGCTGCGTGCTTCATAGCTACCTCAAAGATCTGAGGATAAAGCTTGTCGTTAGAGCCTGTGCTGTTTGTGATATCGAGCTCTGTAATCTGAACGTCAAGTCCGAGTGACTCGAACTTCTTGATAGCTGTCTCAAACTCGCTTGCTGAAGGATACTTGGAATCAAGGTGAGCCTGCATACCGATACCGTCGATATAGTCGCCCTCCTTCATGACTGTCTTAGCCATGTTAACGAGGTCCTTGGTCTTAGCGCTCATGTACTCATTATAATCGTTAAGATAGAGCTTACAATCCTTAGGAGCATACTGTCTTGCATACTTGAATGCGTTTACAACGAACTCAGAGTTGCCTTCACCGTATACTCTTACCCAGTTGGAGTTGCTGCCGGGTCTCATTCCGCCGCCGTCGTTAACGAAGAGCTCGTTACATACGTCGTAAGAATGGAGGTTAAGGTTCGGGAACTGTGACTTGATAGCGCTGAATGTGTTCTTTATCATGCTCT
>NZ_CAMKRR010000027.1 GCF_946415235.1 uncultured Ruminococcus sp.
AGTGCTGTTGAAAAAGATCTTATAGACATCGGCGAATGTATAGATATGCATCAGGGCTGTGCATTCTGGGGCGCATATGATGTGTTCAGCTATTTTGACGATCTTGTTTTGCTGGTACACGGAACTGCGGGATGTACAGCAAACAGACACTTCCTGACCTCCATGGGACAGATGGATAACTGTGACAAAAGAAGTCACCATACCACTGATATGAAGGAAAATGACATTATCTTCGGCGGAGAACAGAAGTTTATGGATTCTCTTGAGGAGGTAATGAAAAAAAATCCTGATAAAAACGTTGCGGTCCTCACAAATTGCTGCACGGATATTATAGGCGATGACGTTGAAGGCTGTATCGAATCTCTGCCTGATGAGGACAGAAAAAGAGTAATATTCATGAATACTGGCGGATACTCGGGCAAGACCTATCGTGACGGCACCGAGAACGCATTTAGACTTCTTGCCGAAAAGCTTTACTCCTTCGGAAGAAGTAAGGACAGGGAACAGAAGGGTTCAGTCAATCTTTTCACGAGAAGATGGCTGTGGGATCCCACGAAAAAGAAGGAAATTGACGAGATAAAACGCGATCTTGGTCTTATCGGATTGAAGATGAACGAAGTATTCGATCACGGCTTCAATATGGAAAGACTTGAAAAGATGTCAGAGGCTGATGTGAACGTATCTCTTTGTCCGTTTTACTCACGGGGCTTTTTCGACCAGCTCAGGACTCTCGGCGGTATTGATTATGTGGATTCATCGGCGCCGGTCGGACTTGAAGCAACTATGCGCTGGTTGGAGGATATAGCCCGTAAGCTTTCAATGGATATCTCATACATATATGAAAACGAGGAGATCTCGGAGCTCTTCCGCATGAGATATGAGCTCAGGAAAAAGATCGGCAGCGGCAGGAAATGTGTGATATGGAACCAGACAGGCGACAGACTTCTCTCTCTTGTCAAGCTCGCTTCTGAACTTGGTATGGAGCCCGTTATCGTGGGCATAGAATTGTCAACTATGCGTGAAAAGTTCCACATATTCAAAAAGGAAGTATGTGAGGGCGGAGTAGAAGCAGCGGTATATCCGTCAAAGTACATTGATGAGATACGGGAGCTTGTAAATGAACTTGATGACCCTTTGATATTCTGTAATGATAATTTTTTCAGCGGAAAGAAAGTATTCAGGTACAGATTTGCTCATAATCCCGTTTATGGTCTGAACGGAGCAAGAAGTATTTTTACAGCACTTAATGAAACTCTGGACACACCTATGAATAATTATTCGATTTTTTTGGAGAAGTAAAATGACTGAAGAAAAAAACTGTCTCGACTCTATCCGTAAATGCGGGATACTGGGCGTGAGCAGGATCGCAGCTCAGATAAAGGATGCTTCGGTCATCGTTCACGGTCCGAAGGGATGCGTACTTCCCGCTTTTGAGGCTTCGCTCACGAATCCTCTCAGTATATCATATACGGAGATGTGCCGTGAAACCACGGTGTTTGGCGGTGAAGACGATATAGCCTATAAGATACGAAAGGAATATTTTACCAATAATCCCAGGATTATAGTTCTTATTTCCAGCTGTGCCTCGGAGATAATAGGCGACGATATAAAGGGCGTTATCCACAGCCTCGATCTTGATATTCCCATAATCACTGTTGAAGGCGGAAGCTTTATCAACGACCATATTTCAGGATGCAATACGGCTATGGAGAGACTTGTTCACGAGCTCGGAGCCCCGCGTGATGAAAACAGTGAAATAGTAAATATCATCCCTCCCGTCGAAAAATACAGCGGCTGGAAGGACGACGGAGCATATCTGGTTAAACTCCTCGGAAAATTCGGTATATCCGCAAGGGTATTATTCTGCGGTGTAGATGTGGATGATATAAGGAATTATCCTTCGGCTGCTCTCAATGTTATCATTGACAGAGAATACGGATCAAAATTAGCGGAATACATGAATGAAGAATACGGTATCCCCTATATCAGCTGCGGTTATCCCATCGGACTGGAAGCTACGGATATGTTCGTTTCTTCGGTACTGCGTGCTCTCGGGCGCGAAAGCAGGGAAACCGACGAAATGCGCGATATGCTTCTGGATGAAGTAAGGCAAAGCTTCAGAAACGGACTTGGAAGGGTTACCACTTTCAGATATCTGGAAGAGATATCTGACAAGAAGAAGATCATCGTGGGAAATTACGATACGTCGGAAGCCTTCCTCAGATTCCTTGTGAAGGAATTTGACGATAATGTTGAAACGGTTATAGTAAAAAAACCGAAAACCGATGATAACATCGATTTAGAGGGCAGGCTGAAGGAAATATCCAGTGGGACCAATGTTATTTTTACCGATGACAGAGGCGAAATAATAGATCATATCCGAAACAATGATTACGATGTGATACTGGGCAGTGATAATGAATATCTTGCTGCTCAAGGCGAAAAGACATTCGCTTACATAAACGTTGAATATCCATGGGCAAGAAAAATAAACTTTATGCCCGATGGATTCGCTGGCTATGAAGGACTTCTCAGATTTATAGAAGTCTATTACAATAAAATAGCCGATAAATTTGATTTTTAGGAGGTACATCATGGAAGACAAGGAAAAGTGCTGCTGTTGCTGCGGCGGAGAAGTACAGGAAAAGGAAAAGCTCAGCGTTGTGGAAGACGCAGAGATCAGGGACGATGATATGGATTTTGAGGAAGAGTTATGCTGTGAACTTTTCAGCCAGAAGATCCCTGAAAAAAGCGATACAGTAAAGAAAACAAGGAAAACATGTTGTTAAAGAAAGGGTGATCGTTGATGTCTTGCACAAATACAAATGAAATGATAAAAAAGGCAAATGCTTCAATAATGTATACTACCAATCGTCCCGATATAGTTTTTGAAAAGGGAAAAGGGTCATATCTGTGGGACCTTAACGGTGATAAATATCTTGATATGATCCAGGGATGGGCAGTATGCTGCCTGGGACACTGTGCGCCTGTTATGCAGAAGGCACTTCGTGAACAGTCGGAACTGCTCATAAATCCAAGTCCGTCATATTATAATGTTCCCGCTATCGAACTGGCGGAGCTTCTGACAAGTATATCATGTATGGATAAGGTGTTCTTTATCAATTCGGGAGCAGAGGCAAATGAAGGCGCAATAAAGCTTGCAAGGAAATACGGCAGCAAGTATAAAAACGGCGCTTATGAGATCATTACTGCAAAGAACAGCTTCCACGGAAGAACTCTTGCCACGATGTCGGCTTCGGGCAAGGAAAAGTGGAAGGATATCTATGCTCCCAAGGTAGATGGATTTATCTGGGCAGAGTACAATAATATTGACGATATCAGAAAGAATATCAGCGATAAGACCTGTGCAATAATGCTTGAGCTCGTTCAGGGTGAAGGCGGCGTTATCGAATCCGAAAAAGATTATGTAAAGGAGATCAGAAGGATCTGCGACGAGAACGATATATTGCTTATTATAGACGAAGTCCAGACAGGAATAGGCAGACTCGGAACCATGTTCGGATATGAACTCTATGATATCGAGCCTGATATAATGACTCTTGCAAAGGGCATAGGAGGCGGCGTACCGCTTTCCGCTGTGTTGGCAAAGGACAGGGTTTGCTGCTTTGAGGCAGGAGATCAGGGCGGTACCTACAGCATGACTCCCATTGCTACTGCGGTAGGACTTTCGGTGGTAAAGGAAATAATCGACAAGGATATACTGAGCAACGTGAACGAGGTGGGAAGCTACTTCAGAGCAGAGCTTGACAAGCTTGTTGACAGTTATAAGATCGTATGCGGCACCCGTGGAAAGGGTCTGCTTCTGGCACTTGCATTTGAAGGAGCAGACTGTTCGGCGATACAGGCAGAATGTCTTAAAAACAAGCTGATAATCAATTCGCCGAACAAGAATACTCTGCGTTTCATGCCTGCACTCAATATCACAAAGGAAGAAGTTGACGAGTGTATCGCCATACTCAGATCTGTTCTTGACAAATTCAACTGATATGGAGGAGATATTATGAAATTAAAGGGCATTTTTGCCGCTGTTGCAACTCCGTTTATCAATGGAGATATAGACGTTGAGGCATACACTTCATATATTGAATGGCTGATCGGTGAAGGCATAGACGGTATCGTTGTATGCGGAAGCACAGGCGAATCTTCTATGCTCTCATTCAAGGAGCATATAGAGCTCATTAATATCACAAAGGACATTGTCAGGAACCGCATAACGATAATCGCCAACTGCGGAGCCAATTCCACAAGTGAAGCAGTATATCTGACACAGGAAGCCGAAAAGCTTGGCGTGGATGCTGTTCTTTCGGTAGTTCCGTATTATGTCAAGCCCACTCAGCAGGGACTTATCGAGCATTATACAGCTATACACAATGCTTCAAATGTACCGATAATTATATATAACGTACCAAGCAGAACTGTCACCGACGCTTCTGTTGACACTATAGTTGAGCTGTCAAAGCTTGAGCGTATCATCGGTATAAAGGAAGCATCGTCCGATATGGAAAAGGTCGCAGAGATCGTTGCGAAAACACCTGATAATTTTTCTGTATTATCCGGAAACGATTCCACATTCCTGCCATTCCTTTCGGTAGGCGGCGATGGAGTTATCTCTGTTATCGCTAATGTCATCCCCGCAAGGTTCTCGGCACTCTACAAGGCTGTGGAGGAGAATGATCTGAGAAAGGCTATCGGACTGAACAGTGAGCTTCTTGCGCTGAACAAGGCGCTTTCATCAGAATCAAACCCCATTCCTGTGAAATATGCGCTTTATCGTATCGGAAAGATGAGAAACGAGCTAAGACTTCCGTTGACTCCGCTCAGAGCTGAAAATATGGAAATAATGGACAAAGCACTTGCTGACCTTGGTGTGGTTTGAAACAATAAATGATAAGAGGTAGAAAAATGATATCTGGTTCAGAGTATGTTAACAAGCTTTTTGAAACGATGTATGCAAAATTCCTGGACACTATAGAGAAATATGACCTTATCCCTGCGGATACAGAGAAAGTATGCTTAGGTATGTCAGGCGGCAAGGACGCTCAGGTAATGACGCTCCTTATGAATGAATACAAGAAAAGAGTCCGCCCTGACCTTGAGCTTGAGCTGCTCATAGTTAAGACTCCTTCATGGAAGTATGAGCCTGATAAGTATTATGCGGGAAATGAAGCTATGAAAGAATATGCAACTACTCAGAAAAAGTCAGTGGATACGACCATTGAATACTGGGAAAAGCAGGGAATCCCCACAAAGCTCATCAATTACGCTCCCGAGGTAAGCAATGAGGTCATCATGCGTGCCGAAAAGCCGTGTGTAATGTGCTTTATAGGTCTTTACAGATCTTTATGCGGATATATCAAGGAGCAGTATGAACAGGGCAAGAAAACTGTTCTTTCCATAGGCATAACAAAGTTTGATCTTCTGTATGTACTTGAATCCCTTACTATCAGATCAAACGGTAATTCCTGGGAATATGACAAGCTCAATTCACCTGACAAATACTACTTCAACAGATTGCAGACAACATTTTTCTCTCCGTATCCCAAGCTCATTCTTGGTATACCCGGTACTGATGCGGCAAAGATAACTCCGATCATCAATCTTACCGATAATGAGACGAGAGAGCTGGCAAATCAGCTCGGTCTGCCCCGTATTCCCGATCCCTGCGCGAAGCTTCACGGAGAGAAATTCGTATCCGATAAGAGATACTTTGACAGCTACCTCGCAGGTACTACTACAGAGGATATCAATCTTGACCATATACACAGCGGATTCTTCTCCGATTATCAGAGTCTGCTTGATACATTCACAAGGGTCGGTGTTCTGCCCCCCAAGTCAGAGCTTGATGGCCTAATGTATGAAGCTATAAACAATTCCAAAATAACAGCTATATATGAATAATAATATTTTTATCCGCTCTTTTACCACTGTTATCCCTGATAAAAGAGTGAGTGCGGAAAAGATCTACTATGAACAGGCAGGATCTCAGAGCGATGATGTACGGCAAGCCTTCATGAAGTTCAGTAAGGAAACGCACATTGATTCGGTGGCTGTTTTTGATGATGATACTGAATTTGGCCGTGCTGTGATGACGGCTGTAAAAACTGCAACGGATAATGCGGGAATATCTTTGGATTCAATAAAATATATAATTTTCGGCAACGAGCATCTGAATAATATAAACGGATGCTCGCCGATACACGCTACAAAAACTCTTCTAAACGCAAAGAGTGCAAGGATACTTCCCGTCATGCATCCGTGTGCAGCTTTTTTGTCGGCTTTAGAGCTTTCAGGTAAGCTTTTAGGCAGTGAAAAAGAGGAAAATATTCTCTATATTACGGGATGCAGATGGAAAAGCAGCAAGGAGCGGTTCATAGGTTTTTCCATGCGTGGTGACGGAGCAGGAGCAGCTGTGATCTCCAATACCGGCGGTATATTCAGGGTGAATGGCTGTAATACCCGTTATCTTAATAATTCGCCTGTTGATATAAACGGTGAGCGCATTTCGGATCCGAATGTATGCCGTTTCAACCTTATCAGGAACGGCGCGGATTTTATCAATGAGTCTCTGAGCAGGAATAATATCACGGCAGATGATATTGCCCGTATCATCCAGCCCAATGCAGGCCATAGGGTGTTCAGCGAGCTTTATCCGCATTTCGGGGATATCTCTCCGGAAAAGTTTTATCTTGATAATATCAGTGACGGCGGACATATCTGCGATATGGATATCCTTCGCAATCTTGCAGTCTACTGCGACGAGCAGAAGCTGGAGAGCGGTGATATGCTGCTGCTTTATACTCCCGATGTGGAACAGAGCTTTGATATCAATTACTATTCGGCTCTTATCGAAAAAATATGATATTCGGAGGAAATTATGAATAAGAAAGATGTTTGTGAATGTGTCCTTGAGGTCGTCCGTAATATCTCTGAGATCGATGATATCACATCAGAAACGCATACCGATGATGTGATGCTCGATTCCATCGGCTGGATGAGTTGTCTTGTTGCTATTGAGAAAAAGCTGGGATGCGCTATTGATCCCAAGGTATTTTTCAGCAGCGGCAACACTTCGATAGGCGCACTTTGCGATTCGCTGCTGAAGTATTTTAATATTATATAAGTTATAAGAGGTGCATAGAAAATGATTGAATGTCTGTACGATGCATTTATGTCTGCAGCAGGCAATACCGATAACTATATTGATTATCTTGTGCTGAAGGATTTCAGCTACAAGACCGAAAGAAAGACCTTTGATGACATATATCATGATATCATCAATTGCTGCAGCAATCTGAAGGATTTCGGGGTAACCGCTGATTCCGTTGTGGCTTTTGAGATTGAAAACACATATCAGTGCCTGATATGTGATTCAGCTCTTATCATGCTCGGTGCGCAGGCAATAATCAGCAGAAAGGGCGATGCTCCTGACGTTCTTGATGAAAGGATAGGAGAGTTCAGTGCGACAGCAGTTATCTCCGACAGAAGCTCAGACAGGATCTCGGCATTGCCTCATATAACAATTGATGAACTTATGGCTGACAACAGTGATCCGAGAATACCTGAAAGATATGTTTATTCCAAGGATATATCAGTTATGTTTTCGTCGGGAACTACGGGAACCCCTAAGGCACTGGGAATAACGGAGATTGGTTCAGTCTGGAGTTCAAATAATTTCTTCAGGTTCATGCATTTCAACTCAAAGGACAAGTTTCTTATTTTTATGCCCCTTTCAAACTACCAGCAGAGGTTTTTGTTCTGGGGTTGTCTTATGAACAATGTGAATATATCCATCGGAAATGATATGACACTGCTTCAGTGCCTTTCAAATCTTGAACCCAGCATACTGCTTGCACCTCCGAATTTCTTCTATAATCTTTACTGTCAGCAGAAAAAATCCGACAGTGATGTAATAAAGGCTACTCTTGGAAGAAATATGAGATATCTCCTGACGGGAATGGCTCCCATAGATAATGAGATACTTTATTTCTTCAGTGAATACGGCAATGAGATATACCAGATCTACGGTCAGACCGAGGTCGGTATGCTGTGCTGCAATACCACTGTCGAGAACAAGATCGGTACAGTGGGAAAGCCTATCATAGAGATCGAGCTTTCTGAGGACGGAGAGCTCATCACCAACAGTCCTCATCCCATTGTCAGCGGTTATTATGAAAACGGAAAGCTTATTGATCCCATGCCGCGCAAGCGCTCCACAGGTGATATGGGTACCATGGACGACGATGGCTTCGTCTCCATAATAGGCAGGATCAATGATACGATCATTCTCAGCAGCGGAAAGAAGATCAACCCTGCAATGATCGAGAACAAGATAAAGAATATATGTACTGACAGTGAAGCTGCCATATTCAAGACGAAGGACGAAAAATCCTTTATCATAAACATCGTGATAATCAGCGAAAGCTTTGAGAAGATAGATACAGAGTCTGTAAAAGGGACAATAAGCAGAATGGGCGAGATAAAATCCTTTACCGATCCATACAAGATAGTATTCATGGAAATGGATAAGACCGTTCTTTCGGGATTATATACCGAGAACGGCAAATTCTCACGAAAAAAAGCGATAGATATGCTCCTGTCGAAGTAATGGCGTTTTATAGCTGTATTGAATAAGAGGTTAAAATGGAAAAAGATAATTTCATCCATCCATGTTTTGAGAATTATAAGTGCGGAGCACGTTTTCACCTTCCTGTTGCATTCAGATGTGATACTAAATGTAATTACTGTAAACGGGAATACTCGGATAAAATAGACAGACCCGGTGTTTCGGAGGGGATACTTTCTCTTTCTGACGTCGAGGCGTATATCCGCGAAAAAGCCGCGCTTTATCCCGAATGCAGGATAATAGGCATTGCAGGCCCCGGGGACCCCTTTGCAAACGCAGATGAGCTCTTCGGAGCGTTTGAAATAGTAAATGAGAAATTCCCCGATTACAGATGCTGTGTCTGCACTAACGGATTCTATCTTCCCGATAATAAAGAACGTTTCCTGAAGTCATCCGTTAAATACATAACTCTGACCATTAATTCTGTAGAGGAACCTACGCTTGCTAAGATATATGACCATCTTGTTCTGAACGGCAAATGCTATCACGGCGAAGAAATGGGAAATATTATCAGAAAGCTTCAGAAGGAAGCACTTGATATTATCATTCAGAAGGAAAATATCAGGCTGAAGATAAATATTGTAGTTATTCCCGGGATCAACGACGGCGAGATCGCAGGCATCGTTGAGGCTACGCGGGATTACGGAGTATATATATACAACCTTATACCAATGCTTCCTGTAAAGGGTACAAGATTCGGTGATATCGAACAGATAAGCAGCGAATCTCTTGAGGCTATCAAGGACGATCTGAGAGCAGCCTTCCCCGGTATATATATCAAGGATAACTGTCTGAGATGCAGAGCAGATGCTTGTGGCAGGATAGAATAGGAGGATCAATATCATGAGCTTTGGAAAATGTTCTGTCTGTGATTCAGATGTGCTTTACAATGTTGAGTCGCGCGAAATGAAGTGCGAGATGTGCGGCAAGGTGGAGGAAAGCCATATCTGGTGCGAATCGGGGCATTATATATGTGCGGATTGCTGTGCAAAGGATGTAATGAAGAAGATAAAGGAGGAGATCTACGGGATAAAGCTTACAAATCCTGTTGATATCGGAGATTATCTCATAGCAAAATGCGGAATGTCAGGCCATACTCCCCATGTTATAGCTCTTGTTTCGATCCTTGCGGCACTGAAAAATATTACGGGAACTATAACTGATGAGGATATCGAAGAAGGAATAAGACGCGGTTACGAGATACCTGCGGGCTGGTGCGGATATTACGGTGCCTGCGGTGCAGGTGTTGCTGTAGGAGCAGCCTTCAGTATCGTTCTCGGTGCAACTCCACAGAGCGATAAGGAGAGAAGTGTAGCCAATTACGCGACTTCCGTAGTCCTTAAAAGTATAGCAAAGCTCGGCGGTCCGTGCTGCTGTGTTGCTTCTGTAAGAGCGGCCCTTAAAGAGTCGGTGGTGCTTGTCGAAAAATATCTTGGGATAACCTTTACGCCATCGGTGAGAAAGGGAAGCTGTTGGGCATCAAAGCTTCAGGCGGGATGCCGCGGAGAGAAATGCAGGTTTTACAAGTCGATAGAAAATTAACGGTGAATAGATATGGAAACTTTTAATGATATGTCAGCAGTCAATGCACAGGAAAAGAAGTTCTTTTTCTGTGATACTACTCTACGTGACGGTGAACAGGTCAAAGGAGTGCATTATACTCCACAGCAGAAGCTGGAGATAGCTTCGCTTTTGGCGAAGGCAGGCGTCGAATCTATAGACGCAGGCTTTGCGGCGACCTCGTCAGAGGAGAGGTTGGCAATAAAGATGATCTGCGAAGCAGACCTTGGCATGAGGATAATGAGTATGTGCCGTGTCGTGAAGAACGATGTGGATCACGCGATATCATGCGGTGTTAACGGAGTTATACTGTTTATTCCCGGCTCGGATATACATATAAAAGCAAAATTCGGCGAAAATGTCCTTGAGGAGCGCCGCAAGCTATTGGATAACGCGGTATCATGTATAAAATATGCAAAGGATAAGGGCCTTTTCGTAGAATTCGGCATAGAGGATTCATCGCGCACAGAGGACAGTGTGCTGTTCGAAATGCTCGCCGAAGCGGAAGCAGAGGGCGCAGATATCCTTGGTACTACCGATACCGTGGGATGCATGACTCCAGAGAAGATATATACCAAGACCAGATACCTCACAGAAAGGTTGCACAGTCCTGTGGGAGTGCATTGCCATAATGATCTCGGACTTGCTACGGCAAATACTATCGCAGGTATAATGGCAGGTGCAGGCTATGTGTCGCCTACTGTCAGCGGTATAGGAGAACGTGCGGGAAATGCTTCCCTTGAAGAAGTGATCATGATAATGAATACGATTTATCATAACGGTGCCGAAAAGTACGACACAAGACAGCTTTGCAGGCTCGTAAAGCTTGTTGAGGATTATTCCGGTATAAAGCACAGCCCGCTGAAGCCTATAACGGGAGAAAATGCCTTTACTCATGAATCAGGTATCCATATCGATGGAATGCTGAAGAATACGGATACATATGAATTCTTTTCCCCCGATATCGTCGGTCGTCAGAGGAAGTACGTTCTCGGCAAGCATATCGGAAAAAGCGCAGTATGGCATATACTCAGACAGAACAGCTTTGACCTTACCGTGGATGAGGCGGCAGAGTTCTGGAGCAGCGTAAGAAATAACGAGACGCTTGGCGAGATATATGATGAGAATAGTATAATCATGCTCTATAAGGATTTTAAAGGTGTGTAATATGCTGATAGATAACTGGAAATATTCCGAAAACCCTTTGCTGCCCTCAGATGCAGAAATGGAAATGGTAACCACCGACTTCGTGACAGTATGCCGTTTTCTGTTCAGGTCGCCTGCACCTCTCGGCGCACACAGCCATATCAACGAACAGATTACCATAGTTCTTGAAGGTGAGATGGAGATAGAATTCAACGAAGAAAAAAGACTCATGAAAAGCGGAGATGTATGTGTTATACCTGCCAATGCCGTACATAAGGCAGATATCACAAAGGCCCCCTTCCGTTCAATAGAGGTATTCGATCCTGCAAGAAAAGATTTTGCAGCTGCGGTAAAGCCATGAAAAACATCAGACGCGGTATGACCCTTACCGAAAAGATCCTCAGCCGTAAAGCGAACAGAGAGCTCCGTGCAGGAGATACGGCTTTCATACCTGTTGATCTTATATTCGGAACTGACGGTACAGTGCCAATAACATTTGGCATACTTGAAAAGAACGGTATAAAAAAGCTTACCGATAAGTCAAGGATAATAATAATCAACGATCATTTCTCTCCCGCATCTAATATCGCTACTGCCAATAATGCGGTGCGGCTGAGGAGGTTTGCCGAAAAGCACGGGATAGAGTTCTACGATTCGGGAAAAGGCGGTATATGCCACAGCCTTCTGCCCGAGCTCAAAGCGGTGCATCCTTTTTCGGTTATAGCAGGAGCCGATTCCCATACCTGTACACACGGTGCCTTCTCAGCGTTTTCCACGGGTATCGGTTCCACAGATCTGGCCTATGCCATGGCAACGGGGAGCCTCTGGATAAAGGTCCCCGCGAGTAACCGTATAATCCTTAAAGGCAGGCTGAGAGGCTGCGCTTCCGCAAAGGACGTCGCATTATATATACTCGGGATGCTGAAAGAGGACGGAGCTTTATATAACGCCATGGAATTCAGCGGTGACGGAGCAGAACATCTGTCAATGTCAGAGAGAATGACTATCTGCAATATGATGACAGAGTGCGGAGCAAAAAACGCATTGTTCTGCTATGATGATATAACCGAAGAGTATGCACGGAACAACGGGATAAGAACGGATGAGAAGCTTTTCTCCGATGATAATGCGGAGTATATCAGGGAAATAACAGTGTCCCTTGATGATCTGGTACCGCAGATAGCCTGCCCTTATTCCCCTGCAAATGTAGTGGACGTGGAGAATATCGCAGGATTAAAGATAGATCAGGTGCTGATCGGTTCGTGTACTAACGGCAGCATAGAGGATATGCGTATTGCGGAGAAGTATCTGAGAGGAAAAAGAATAGCACCGGGTGTCAGAATGATAGTCATACCCGGGACCAGTGAGATACTTTACCGCATGGAAAAGGAGGGCATCCTTTCTGCGTTTGTCCTTGCAGGAGCAGTTATTGCCCCGTCTTCTTGTGGTGCCTGCATGGGCGGACACAGCGGCGTCCTTGGAGAAGATGAAGTGGGACTGTATACGAGCAATCGCAACTTTCACGGCAGAAACGGTGCCTTATCGTCAAAGGTATATCTTTGCAGCCCTGCGGTGGCAGCATATTCTGCTGTAAGCGGGTGTATAAACGTACCCGGGGAGGAATAGAAATGATCGTCAGCGGTGCAATACACATATTCGGAGACAATGTGGATACGGATGTGATTATCCCTGCAAGGCATTGCATAACCGATGATGTCGGGTATCTTGCCCTGCACTGTATGGAGGATATTGCCGAAGGCTTTTATGAAAGCTGTAACAGCGGCGATATCATTGTGGCAGGAAAGAATTTCGGCTGCGGCTCATCCCGCGAGGCAGCAGTGCTGGCTCTGACAGGTTGCGGCATAAAATGCGTTATTGCCGATTCGTTTGCACGGCTGTTTTACAGAAATGCCGTGAACAACGGTCTGCTTGTTATTGAAGCCGGGGGTCTGCGGGATCATGTAAAAGACTCGGAGAGGCTGACAGTTGATACTGCCGCCCTTACCATAACAGTAGAAAACGGATTCATGACAGCCTACAGAAATAATGAAAGCTCGGTGGTCGAAGAAATAATTTCCGCAGGCGGACTGATGAAGTATTATCTCGGACAATATGAGAAATAAGATACGGGGAGATGATAAAATGAACGGATCTGTTACAAAAGAGATCTGTATGGACTGTATGCAGAGAAAAGAAAGGTTCGCTTCCAGATTCAGGGGACAGGATGTAAATATCGTTACGATGGGGCCTTATGGCACGACCAGCAGTATTGCTGCGGATTACCTGAAAAGATACATGGCAGAGACTGTTGAATCGAGAGAGGTCAATATCTACCTGTATGATAACTTTGACAAGGCAGTGGAGAATCTGAAAAACAGGCATTATGATCTTATTGTACTGCCGAATGCCTATGAAAAAATGACAAATTTTTACTGGGATAATTCACTGGATCTTATGCTGACCTTTATAATCGAGACCCCGACTTACGGACTTGCCGGAATACCTGATGAGCTCCCTGATAAGGAAAAGCCTCTGCTCATCTCCACCTGTAAGCCTGTCAAGCATCTGCTTGACGGACTTCTGAAAAAGACAATATACGCAGACAGTTCATACGAGACAGTTGATGCATATTCAACAAGGCACGCGCTCTCTATGCTTGAAAAGCATGAGGTGGATCTTGCCCTCACAAATGATACAAGTCTTAAAGGCAGCAAAGCAGGGTTTATCTCAGGGGTGTTAAAGACCGAAGTGCTTTGGTCGGTATTTATGTATACAGGCTAAATAATCCTTAGGAGGAGTAGTTTTTGAACATAGCAGTACTTATCAAATCAGTGCCCAGAAGCAGTGATCTCAACCTCAATCCCGATTTTACCATACCTCGTTCGGGACAGAGGATGGAAGTCAATAAAAGCGATCTTTACGCCATAGAAGAAGCTTTAAGGATCAGGAAAAAAACAGGCGGTATTATCAGAGTAATATCAATGGGCAGCAAAAGCAGCATAAATGGACTCAGATATGCTCTTTCAATGGGAGCAGATGAAGCATTCCTCATATCAGATGACGCCTTCAGGGGATCTGATTCCTATGCGACTTCCCTTGTTCTCAGTACGGCGATCAGGAAAACAGGAGCCGATCTTGTGATCTGCGGTAAGCGTTCCTCCGACGGTTCCACAGCGCAGGTCCCTTCCGAGACCGCTGCGATGCTGGGATATGATCTGTCGGTAAACACCGTGAGATGTGATGTTGCGGAAAACGGGATCATATGCACAGAAAAAAGCGAATACAGCGAAATAATTAGGAAACTGGGATTTCCTGCACTTATAGCAGTCGAGAACGGTATCAATACGCCGCGGCTTCCTGATATAAACTGCATAATAAAAAGCCGTGAAAAGGAAATAAATATCCTTGGTGCGGCAGAACTTGGGATCTCACCCGGGGAATGCGGCATAAATGGTTCGCTCACAAGGGTGGTGAGCACCGAAAGGATATCTGCTGTGATCACGAGAGAAGGAAAGTGTATCGGGAGCACAGATGAGATCCGCGCTTCCCTTATAAGCGAAACATCCTCGGCGGTCAATGATAATGAAGATATCACGGTTTCAGACAAAAAGCTCTATGATCTTTCTGCTTTAAGCGGGAACAGAGTTATGGTCATATGTGAATGCAGAAACGGCAGGATCTGTGAAGAAAGCCTGTATGTTATCCGTAAAGCGCTTCCCATAGCAGATAAGCTTAAAACAGGGATCACAGCGGTCATCCCGCGCTGTGATGACCATACAGTAAAAGAGATCCTTGCTCCCCTTGGCGTAGGAAAGGTCTATCGTATAGATGCTGAGGACCTTCTGACGTCTGATATAAATTCAGTTGCCGAACTTATACTGAAAGCCGCTGAGACGGAAGACATAAGAACAATACTTTTGCCTTCAACTGTTCTCGGAATGAGACTTGCGCCATATATCGCGGCAAAAAGCCATTCGGGACTTACGGCTGATTGCATAGAGCTATGGGTGGATGAGGATAAGCTTTACCAGAAAAGGCCTGCTTTCAGCGGAAAGGTAAATGCGGTCATCATTTCCCAGAACTCAGCGTATGAAATGGCAACGGTCAAGCCTTTTGCCTGTGAGACAGAGCCCTATGAAGTCAGACACGCTGAAATTGATATAAAGGATCAGGGCAGCTGTGAGACCGTATGCGAAAGCTCTCCTTCCGAAATGGTAGCTCTGGATCAGCAGATAATAGTCGGTATCGGTGCAGGAGTCACCGATAAAGATGAGCTTGAACTGATAAAAGAATGGTGCTGTAAGAATAAATACGGACTTGCCGCTACAAGAAGAGCTGTTGATACGGGAATGATGCCTGTTGATCATCAGGTTGGACTTACAGGAAGGATGATATCTCCCAAGCTTTATATAGCTATCGGTATCTCAGGAGCTTTGGAGCATATTGTCGGTGTGACGAACGCGGGAAGAGTAATAAGCGTGAATCCCTCCCGGTCTGAGAGCTTATCAAGAATAAGCGATGTGATATACAATATAAATTCAAAGGAATTTATAGATATAATAAGAAAGGTATGATTAAAATGATGAAGGATCTAAACGAAGTAAAAAAGTTTATTGTTGAGAGCAAGTATCTTTGCCTTGGCGTATGTGATACGGAGGGCAATGCATGGACATGTCCGCTGACATATGTTGCTGACGGCAAACTCAATATCTATTTCCATTCAGCACTTGACAGTACACATATCGAAGCGATACGCGAAAACCCCTATGTAAGCTTTTCTATTTATGATTCCACAAGTCCTCTCGGAGAGGTGGACGGTATCCAGGGCAAGGCTATCGTCGGACAGCTTGACGCAGAGGATGTTGGGTTTGTACATGATATGTTCTTCAAGAAGCATATCCCCGATGATGCAATAAGAAAGATGTATGCTCCACCTGCTGCGGCATTCCTTTCAGATGCTTTCCCCCAGAAACGTTTCTTCAAAATGCAGATACTTGAAGCATACAAGAAGGATCTTGAACTTCCGATGGTATTCCGTCGGCAGAAAATCGAACTTGATGATCTTATTAACTGAAATAATATATATCAGATCAATATTGATATTTATTTTGCATGGTCACAGAACCTGACAAAATAATATATATAATGACAAGCCACAAAAGGAGAATGAGTATGAAAGTAATTACAGGAAAGAAAATCGTATCGTTGATGCTCGGCAGTGCAATTGCAGTCGGTGCGTTAACAGGATGCGGCGCAAATACAGAGGAGAGCGTACTCGACAAGGTCACCAAAGCAGGTGTCATCCATGTAGGAACAGCAAACAATAACCCCCCTATGAACTACCTTGATGACGACGGAAACTGGACAGGCTTTGACGTTGATCTCTCTCAGGCTATTGCTGATGAACTCGGAGTAAAGCTGGAAAGAGTTGTAGTCAATAACAAGACCAGAATATCCTATCTTGCAAACGGCACAGTCGATATGGTAGTATCCAACCTCAGCCATACAAGAAGCAGAGACGATGAGATTGACTTCGTTGAGCCTGCTTACTTATGGACAGGAAAGATTGCTTATGCCAAGAAGGGACAGTTTGACGAGCTCACAGATCTCGCAGGAAAGAGGATCGCTGTTGATCAGGGTTCCAATGCGTATATAGCTATCCAGCAGGCTATCGAAGAAGCAAACGGCGAAGCACCTGATATCCAGAGCTTCCAGTCAAATGCAGAGTGCTTCCTTGCACTGAAGCAGGGCAAGGTTGATGCCTTCACTCAGGACAGCGTTATCATCGCAGGCGTTGCAGGCAAGGAGGGCGTTGATTACGAAGCTATCAGCGGTATCTACAGCCCCGGCTTATACAGCATCGGTGTTCCCAGCAACGACAGCAAGTGGAGAGACAAGCTCAGCTATGTTCTTCAGGATTTGATGCGCAACGGCAAATATGATGAGATATACGAAAAGTGGTTCGGTGAAGACGGTATGTACCCCGTTGATCCTTCTGCCAAGCCTGTTCTGAATGAGAAGGCATTTGGCGAGGACGAGCTCTATGTATGGCCCGATTGATCATTTCCTGTATCCGGAATGTAATAGTTTATTATAATCTGTCTTATCAATATTAAGGCGTAAATGTAAGAATGAAGTTTTGTGTTATTAAATACGGAATGGCAGTGGATCTTGACAGATGCACAGGCTGCTATTCCTGTCAGGTAGGATGTCTTAAAGAAAACAGTCTGACAGCACATACAGAGGGAATACAGCTTTTTACTCAGGAGACAGGTACGTTTCCGTATTTAAAGCGCATCTTCATTCCCCACATTTGCAGCAGCTGTGAAAGACCTGAATGTATAAGGGTATGTACTCAGGATGCCCTTACGATGACTGATGAGGGGATCGTAAGACATGATCCCGAAAAATGCATAGGATGCAATTTATGTGTATCTGCTTGTCCGACCGGCTCCATCAGAACGGGTAACGGCGGAGAAAAACTGAACAAATGCGATTGGTGCTATGAGAGGCTTCTTGAAGGAAAGAAGCCTGTCTGTGTTGAGAACTGCATGGGAAAGGCCATGTATTTCGGCGCATTGAATGATAAAAACAGTGAGCTCTCAAAGATACTCATTGAAAACAAGGATAATCTTTACGTAAGGAGAGAAGCTGCTTCGTCTCTCCCAAAAGTGTTTTATATACAGCGCGGCGGAAACAGCTTCGATGTATTGAAAAACGCCGATCTTTCAGAATATGATCTCTTTGATTCGCATACGGAAGCAGCATTTGGATTAGAAAACAATAAAAATGAATATATAAACTCGGTGGATATGATGTGTCCTGCTGAGTGCAGTATAAAACTCCTGGTAAAAGACGGAAAAGCTCTGAAAATATGCGGGAATCCCCGATCGCTTAATAATCACGGCTCATTGTGCTCGAAAGGAGCAGCTGCTTTAGAGCTTGTTTATTCGGCAGACAGGATACGCACACCGCTGATAAGAGACGGTGAACGCGGCAGCGGAAAATGGAAAGAAATATCTTGGAATCTTGCTGTAAAGAAGATCGCTGCAAGTCTTACGGATATCAAAAAAAGATATGGTGCGGAAGCAGTCGTGCTTGATTGCGGTGATCTGACTGATCACGAGCCGTATATGATACTGTTCCATGCATTCGGAACGCCCAATACATATACTCACAGTGCCATCTGTGACACTAATCGCAGATGGGGACCGAAAAACTTCATGGACGATGAAAGGCCTCTCCCCGATATACAGCGCCCTTTGCTTATACGGGACAAAGAGGGAGGGCTAAGGCTCAGACACCGGCATGATATAAAGCTCCTTATAAATGTGGGAGCAAATCCTCTGGTAGCCACCAGATTCAGCTATATGTCCCGCGGTATACCAGAAGCAAAGATCACCAATGATATGTATTATATCGTGATAGATCCGAATTTCACAAATTCGGCTGCAAAGGCTGATCTCTGGCTGCCTGTCATCCCGGGTACAGATGCAGAGATGCTTGCCTGTATGCTTTATTATATTATTGTCAATGACGATCCCGACAATAGTGACCGCGCATATATAGATCACGATTTTCTGGGAAAATATACAGAGGGCTGGGAACGATTCAGAGAAGATTTCCTGGTGCAGAGCAGACTCACGGATGAGTCCAACGGAAAAAAGTATTTCTCATCCGGGTGGGGAGAACACAAAACAGGGATAAGCGCCGCCGAAATAGAACGCCTTTCACATCTGATGGGTATAACGAAGCCTGCTGCCATAGAGATAGGTATGCACGGAGCTGCTCATCATACAGACGGCGACATTACTTCGGTGCTGGCGACTGTTTTATGTGCTGTGACAGGTAATATAGATGTTCCCGGCGGCCTTGTGTTTGCAGGAACTGTTAAGCCTAAGCTTGACTTTCCAAGCGCGAAGCTCGGAAATGACAGCGTGATATCGCGCGTGGTAGGTGGAGAACTCAGAAGCGGCCGTATATCTGAACTTCACAAGGATATTTACGGTGATTACCCCGACGCATGGAAGGGCGCGTTAAGTATCACTCCATATCATATCAAAAATGGTGCGGAGATAAAAAGAGGTCCATTCAAGGGCCTGACATATCCCATAAAGGCATTTATAAACCGGACAGGCAACCCTGTGTATACAGGAGGGAACACAGGTGAATGGATCTCAGCCTTTACGGCTGAGGACAAGCTTGATCTCATCGTTCATATCGATACACATCTGAACGAAACGGGAAAATATGCCGATATCATCCTTCCCGAATGCAGCTTTCTCGAAAAAATGGGATTGAGCGATCAGTACACAATAAATCCCGAGATATCTCTGAGGGATCGTGTGATAAAGCCGATGTACGCATCGGAGACGCCCTTCGGCATAATGAAAAAGCTTGCAAAAGCGCTTGCCGAAGCAGGCGACAGGGAAATAGATCCCAAGTATTTCGGGAGGTTCACTTCTGAGGAGGCACTTCTGGACGAGGAGCTGAAGATCTGTCCGTCAATGCTGAATATCGGCTCTCCGCTGCCCTATCCGCAGTATCCAGAGGGAGCACGGATAGAAGGTACACCTGATGACCCGAATGTGTACCTGAACGACAAGCTTATACATAAGGGGAAGACTGTGACTGTCAGATGGCTGAGAGAGAACGGCGGGATTGCCGCCTGGCCTGTGGGATATTACAGATATCGCAGAGGAGATGACGGCAGCATAAGCAAATGCTATCCGGGAACAGTGAGCGGCAGATTCAGTTTTGATTTCGGCTATGGAAAAAGCAGTAATAAGGCATTTGTGTGGAAGGAGAACAATAACTGCTTCCGCGCAGACACCAGAAAAAAATACCCGTTTTTCCTGATTACGGGCAGGACTCATCAGACAGGAACAATGACGCAGTATTGCAGGACGTTATCAGGTCTTGAAACAGATACAGATCGGATCCTGACAAAAGACGAAACACCCGGAACGGGATATGCGGTCCCGGTGCTTCTGATGAACACATACGACGGGAAAAGGCACGGTATCTCCTCCGGAAACATAATTACTCTTGAAAGCCCTGATAAAAAAACCGTATGCGGTAAGGCTTTTTTATCCGAAAGCATAAGAAAAGGCGTTATAAAGACTTCTTTCGGACAGGGCGGACGTACCGCATCGTCGGAGCAGTATGTGAAAATGGCAAAAAGCACCGTAAATGTAAATGAACTCTATGATCCCTCAAAGGTCAACAAAACAACGGGAATGCCGGCTTTCGGAGATATAGTAGTCAGAATAATAAAAAAAGAGGAAGATAAAGAAAATGGTAGCTGATGATAAAAGAGTGATAATAAGGATCAAAAATGTCAGTAAGTCATACGGCGAGATGCAGGTATTGAAGAATATCAATCTTGACATAACGAACGGAGAAGTCCTTGTTATACTCGGGCCGAGCGGCTCTGGAAAAAGCACCCTGCTCAGGACAATAAACGGACTTGAGGAGATCGACGGAGGAGAAGTTTTCATAAATGATGAGCTTTACAATTCAAACAAGATAGCAGAGCTCTCAGGAAAAAAGCGCGCGGAAGTCGGTATGGTATTCCAGCAGTTCAACCTTTATCCTCATCTTACGGTAATGGAAAACGTTACCCTTGCTCTAAGGAAGGTAAAGAAAAAAAGCAAGAAGGATGCAGTTGAAATAGCTGCTCCTATCCTGAAAAAAGTCGGTCTTGAAAGCAAGGTGAACAGCTATCCCAGAGAGCTGTCGGGAGGCGAGCAGCAGCGTGTTGCTATTGCAAGAAGTCTTGCTATGCAGCCTAAGGTGATGCTGTTTGATGAACCTACATCTTCATTGGATATCGAGCTTATAAATGAAGTCCTTGGTACACTTATACAGCTTTCCAAGGACGGAATGACAATGATAGTCGTTACTCATGAGCTGAGTTTTGCACGCCGTGTTGCGAGCAGGGTAGCATTCCTTGACAAGGGAGAGCTTATTGAAGTCGGCAAGCCTCACGATGTGATAATTCACCCTCAGATGGAACGCACCAAAATGTTCATGAATAAGATATACAACGAAAAATCGTCTCTTCATTCAATAAAAAAGAGAGGAAGCATCAATATCGGCATAGGATATTATGCTCCGCCGATGTGTTATACCGAGAACGGTGAGGACATCATAGGATTTGATGCTGATCTTTCCAGATTGATAGCAGAGCGTCTTGATGTATCTTTGAATTTCGTAAGGCTCAGGAATGAGGACAGGATAAATTACCTTCTTACAGGCAGGATAGACGCTTGTATATCGAAACTCAATCACACCAAATCCAGGGATCACATCATAGATTACAGCGTATCCTATCTGAAAAACTGCAAGAAGGTCCTTATGTACAAGGACAGCATATGCTCCCTGGACGAGCTTGCGGCTAAAAAAATAGCCTATGTTGTGGGAACAAGCACAGCAGAGGAGATAGAGACCTGCCTTTATAACCACGGATATAACAGGCCGAGCTTCGTTGCTTTTGAGGATAACGACAAGGCATACGAAGCGATGATAAGCGGAGCTGTCGCCGGTTATGCAGGTGATGAGATAATAATGAATTATTATAGAAACAATCATAAAACAGATGCCGAGCTTATGTATCATCCCGATATATGCTGCCATTCATATTTTGCCGTAGGCGTTGCCGAAAACGACTCCGAATGGCTGAACGAGCTGAACAATATACTGATCGATATATATAATTCGGGAGATTATGAAAAGCTTTTCAGGAAATGGTTCAGTACAAAGGACAAAAAGTTCCTTGTACCGCTTGAAAAGTGGTTCGGTTGACAGATACTATATAAGGAGATATATACAAAAGTGAATTATGATTTTGATTGGTCACTTGTTTTGAGCGGTCAGTATCTGCACTGGATAATAGAAGGACTGAAATACTCTGTCTGTCTTATGGTGCTATCGTCGGTATTAGCTGTTGTGATAGGTGTTCTTGTAACCTTTGGAACATTATCTCAAAATCGTGTGGTACGCTTTATTTTTGAATCATACATAGAGTTGTGCCGCAATATCCCCACATTGCTGTGGCTGCTTTTTTTCTACTATGTGTTCCCCGAGCTCTTTCCAGAGAGTATCACCAGAGAACTGAATGCCAGCACTTCGCTCAATTTCTGGTCTGCCATCGCAGGCCTTTCCCTGAGCAGCAGCGGATATATCAGTGAGATAGTGCGCGGAGGCATAATGGCTGTTCCCAAGGAGCAGATAGCCGTTTCCTATTCTCTCGGTCATTCCAGATTACAGATATGGAGATATGTTATATGGCCGCAGGCAATAAGGAACTGCTTCCCGCCGCTGGTTTCAAGAATCATCCACAATGTTAAGAACACATCTCTGGCAATGGCATTATCCGTACATGAGATAATATGGGCTACTCAGCAGATAGAATCCATAACCTTCAGAGGACTGGAAGTTACTATTATTTCGACGTTTTTCTTTCTGTTTATAAATTATATAATGGCATTTTCGGCCCGTCTTGTTGAAAAGCGTCTCATGCGCAGTGTAAATTAATATCGATCATAGAAAACAGGTGAAAAAATGTCAGACTATATGAATGATTTCAGGTTTTTCCTTATCGGCCCTTATCCCAACGGAGAACTGGGCGGATTGGCTATAAGTCTTATACTTGCCCTGATAACGATGGTATCGGGCTTCGTTCTGGGAATGATACTTGCACTGGGCAGGATCTCGAAGAAAACTGTCATCAGCAAGCTTTGCGGCTTCCTGATTGAGACGGTTCGCGCTCTGCCGCTGGTGCTTGTATTATTCTGGTTCTATTTTATGGTACCGCTATTTGCAGGAAAGCCTATGCCGATATTCTTTAGCGCTTATCTTTCTGTTACCCTGTATTCAGCAGTCAATCAGGCTGAAATATTCCGAAGCGGATTCATGAATATTAACAGAGGACAGTGGCAGGTGGCAGAATGTACGGGACTTTCGTATTTCCAATGCGTAATATATATTATAATGCCTCAGGCCCTCAGAAATATGCTCCCGTCCATTGTTGGCTTTTTTATATCGCTCTTCAAGGACACCTCTGTAATATCCATCATAGGAGTAATAGATCTTACGCATATGGGACGAATGATAAGCCAGAGAGATCCCAGCAAGCTCGTATTTTCATATATGGTGATGGGCGTTCTCTATTTTGTGTTCTGCTTTGCACTTTCGAGGCTGTCAAAGCGTATTGAGAAAAAAATGCGTCCCGCATCATGATATACCGATCATAAGGCTCCGATAATCATGGAACCTTATAGTATATACTAACATATTTATGTTTAAAAAAATGAGATCAATGATATAATATACTCATTGTGTCCGAAAACGATCAGCATATTAACCATCACGGAGGTGTTGTGATTGAAGCAGGTATTGCAGCTTATGATCTCCTCGGTCAAGCCGATAGAAGAAACGCTGGAAAGGCCCCTTTTGCAGGCGGTCGGCTGTATCAGCGCCGCAGATGTCATATCGCCTGTGAACGTTCCGCCCTGTGCGCGTTCTGCAATGGACGGATATGCTGTTTTTTCCGATGATGTCAGGGATGCCTCCGCGGATTCTCCTGCGGAGCTTGACGTGGTATGTGAGATCGACGCAGGCTGCTTTTCAGGCAGCTGCCTGAAAAGAGGAGAATGTGCCCGTGTAATGACAGGAGCATATATCCCCGATAGAGCCGACTGCGTGGTAAAGCAGGAGGACACCGATATGGGCAGCGGCAGGGTAAGGATATTTGCATCCGCTGATAAAAACATGAATTATTGCAGGATCGGGGAGGATATTGCCGAGGGACAGGTAATTATATCCGAAGGCAGTCTTATCACTACTTTTTCTGTAGGTGCGGCCGCATCTGCCGGCATATCAGGGCTGACGGTAAGACGTCCGCTGAAAGCGGCACTGATATCAACGGGCTCCGAACTTGAATCCCCCGGAAACGCCCTTGAGAGAGGAAAGATATATAACAGCGTACAGTATATCCTTGCGTCACAGATCACCATGCTGGGGCTTGAATGTATATCCATGAAGATCATTCCCGACGAACCCCATGCTATGAAAAAGGCCTTTACCGAAGCAGTCGGGAGTGCGGATGTACTCATAACGACGGGCGGCCTGTCCGTAGGAAGAAAAGATATCGTGGAAGATGTGCTGCGTTCCGCGGGTGCGGAGATAGTATTCGACAGTGATGATAACCCCCTCGGAAACTGTGTAATGTTCTCTCTTTTTAACAATAAGCCTGTCCTGTCCCTTTCGGGAGTCCCCTTTGCAGCTGTATCAAATTTTGAATACTATTTCAGGCCGCTGGCTGCAAGGCTCATGGGCTCGCAGGTGTTCATGCCTTGTTCAGGTAAAGCAGTGGCGGAAAATGAGTATACCAGGCAGAGACCTTTTGCCAGAAGACTGAGAGGATACTGCTCTGACGGGAGAGTAAGGATACTTCCCGCAAGCAAGAATTCTGTCATCTCGGACCTTATGTCATGCAACTGCTTTGTTGAACTGGAAGCAGGAAAAACAATAAGTGCGGGCGATACCGTAGAAGTAACTTTTTTTGGTAAAAAACAATGGGATTGAAAATAGGGATATGCGCAGGCGGAAAGAGCCGACGCATGGGCAGCGACAAGGCACTTCTGAAGTGGGGCGGCACTACACTTGCAGAGCTGCTCTTCAACAGATTTTCCGATGATTACCCTGTGATATTCTCACTGGGAGCTTCATACAGTACAAACGCATATATATCAGAGCATATACCGCAGGCGATGCGGGTATACGATGAGTATAAGGATTATGGCCCTGTGGAGGGGATAAGGCGTATTCTTGAAACAGCGGATACCGGTCATGTATTTATTTGCGGTGTGGATATGCCGTTTATAAGCGTGGAGTTGGTAAAATATATGGAGCAATTTATTTCTGGCGAACATAACTGTATATGTCTGACGACAGGAGGCAGACCGCAGCCCCTTTGTGCTATATATTCCACGGGAGCCCTGAGTGTCATAAATGAGCTTATACATCAGGGCGAACACAGGCTGACCGCCCTTGTCGAGAGTCTGAATACAAGGTGTATCGGGCTTGAATACACGATATTTAATGACGGGATATGTGCGAATATAAATGATCCCGTGCAGTATGCCGCAGCAAAGCCTCCCGTGGTGTTCGGAGTTTGCGGATACAGCAACAGCGGCAAAACGACACTTATATGTGAGCTTGTAAAGCGCTTTGCACAGGACGGACTGAAAACAGCAGTAATAAAGCATACTTCCCACGGACATTCCTTTGAAAAGAAGGGCTCTGATACCGAACGCTTTTCGGAAGCGGGGGCATTATACAGATGCATCTTTTCTGATAACGGGTATTCCTTCAGCGCATCCGAGCCGAAGTCGCCTGGAGCTATAGCGGGGATGTGCGAGAGTGCAGATATAATTATAATCGAAGGTATGAAAAACGATGCTTCGTTCCCCAGGATAATCACTGCCGTGCCCATAACGGGAGAGCGTCCCGAAAATACGGAAAACGTTATATGCACAGTTGACGATTACCGCCGTGAGGCAGCTGATATTTCTTCTCTTTACCGGACGGTATTGGAATACTTTGACTTGGAAAAGGTGATATAATGAAGCTTATAAAAACAACTGAAGCCGAAGGACACATACTGTGTCATGACATCACGGGTATCATCGCCGGCAGGAAGAAGGACGCCGTATTCCGCAAGGGCCATATCGTTACAAAGGAGGATATCCCCGTACTTCTGTCGCTGGGCAAGGAAAACCTTTATATCTGGGAATACAAAGAGGGTGTGCTCCATGAGGATGAAGCTGCCGAGATACTTTGCAGAGCCTGCCTTAATGATAATATGTCCCGTTCCGAGCCTAAAGAAGGAAAAATAGAGATATTCTCTGACATAGACGGAGTATTTACAGCTGACAGCAGGAGGCTGCTGGAAATAAACTCTCTGGGCGAGATGATGATAGCGTCACGCCACGGTAATACCCCCGTAAAAAAAGGCGACAAGCTTGCAGGAACAAGAATCATACCGCTGGTTATCAAGCAAGAAAAGATGAAGTATGTGGAGAATATACGGACACCTGTCTTTGCGGTCAGACCTTATGTAAAAAAGAGGTTCGGTCTGGTCGTAACAGGCAGTGAGGTTTCAAAGGGGAGGATAGAGGACGGATTTACCCCCGTGATCGAAAAAAAGCTGAGAGAGTTCGGCGCTGAAATATGCTTCAGAGCCGTAAGCGGTGATGACAGCAAGGTCATTTGTCAGGCTATACTGGATATGGCAGATAAGGGAGCGGAAGCTGTACTATGTACAGGTGGAATGAGCGTAGATCCCGACGATAGGACGTCGCTGGCTATCAGAACAACGGGCGCCAAGATAATTGCTTACGGAGCTCCTGTGCTCCCGGGAGCCATGCTTATGATGGCATACCTTGAAAGGAACGGCAGATCAGTTCCTGTTGCGGGGATACCCGGATGCGCCATGTTCTCGGGACGGACGGTGCTTGATATCATACTTCCGCTTATAATTGCGGACATAAAAATAAAAAAAGAGGATATTACCGCTATGGGAGAGGGCGGGCTCTGTCTGGGCTGCGATATATGCACCTATCCCAACTGCGGCTTCGGTAAATGATATGAGCGGTTTTTCACATCTTGATGACTGTGGCAATGCTGCCATAGTTGATATAACTGACAAGGAGCCCTCGGTCAGGACAGCTGAGGCATATGGCTTTATCAGAGCCTCGGAAGCGGTCCTTGACCAGATCGGACAGATCAGCAACAAAAAGGGCGATATACTTGCCGCAGCAAGGATAGCGGGAATAATGGCTGCAAAGCACACATGGGAGCTTATACCTCTCTGCCACCAGATCATGCTGACCAACGTGGGTATAAGATTTGAAGTCATACAGGAGAAAAGCGGCATCGCCTGCACCTGTACAGTCACCTGCAACGGCAAAACAGGTGTTGAGATGGAGGCTCTCGTTGGTGTCAGCACGGCGCTGCTTACAATATACGATATGTGCAAGTCAGCCGATCATAATATGGTAATGACCGATATACATCTTTTAAGCAAAAAGGGCGGCAGATCGGGTGATTTTTGTTTTAAAGGAGACTTAACAGAATGAAGAAAAGAACAATCGCGTTAGTACTGGCAGCAGCTTCTTTGTCCGGATGCGCTGAAAAAGGTGGAAAAAGCAGCAAAAAAACAGAGCTGACTGTACTTGCGGGAGCTTCACTCACCGAAGCCTGTAACGAGATAGAGGGGTTATATGAATCCAGGAACAGCGATACAGATCTTTTGTTTTCATACGGCGGTTCGGGCGCACTCCAGACGCAGATAGAGGAAGGCTCTCCCGCAGATGTTTTTTTTAGTGCCGCAAAAAAGCAGATGAATGCCCTGATAGATGAGGAGCTCGTAGACAAGGATACTGTAAACGAGCTATTAGAGAACAAGATCGTATTGATAGTACCCGAGAAAAATCCCGCGGGGGTGAAGGGCTTTGACGATGTTATATCAGACAGCGTTTCGGTAATAGCTCTCGGCGAGCCTTCAAGCGTACCTGTGGGGCAGTATTCGGAGGAGATATTCGATCATCTCGGAATACTTGACGCTGTTAGCAGGAAGGCAAGCTATGCCTCTGATGTCAAGCAGGTGTTAGCATGGGTAGAAGCAGGAAATGCGGATTGCGGTGTGGTATACTCCACAGATGCAAACTGCGGAGAGGGAATAGCTGTAATATGTGAAGCTCCCGAAAACAGTCACAGCAGAGTGATATATCCCGTGGGACTTGTAAGCTCTTCAAATCACAAGGAGGAAGCAAAAGCATTTCTGAGTTTCCTTGAGAGCGGAGAATGCAGGGATATATTTGAAAAATACGGCTTTACAGCGCTGAAAGAGCAGGGATAATGGATATATCGCCGCTTATAATATCACTGGAGGCTTCGCTGATAGCCACTGTTATAGTCTTTGTCAGCGGAGTATTCACTGCATGGGCAGTGACAATAGACAAAAAAAGCAAGGTATTCTTTGACACGGTGTTTTCACTGCCTATGGTGCTGCCGCCAACTGTTATAGGTTTTCTGCTTCTCATCCTGTTCGGAAAGAATTCCTTCGTCGGAGAGTTTCTGTCCCGTTTCGGCATCAATATGGTGTTTTCCCTGAATGGGGCTGTTGCGGCTGCCTTCACGGTATCGTTCCCGATCATGTATACGACGGCAAGAGGAGCTTTTGAACAGGTAGACAGCATATATATAGATGCTGCAAAAACTATCGGTATGAGCAGACTCAGCATATTTACAAGGATAAGGCTCCCTATTGCATGGCCCGGTATGATCGCGGGCATCGTGCTTACATTTGCAAGAGCAATGGGTGAATTCGGTGCTACGATAATGATAGCAGGAAACCTCCCCGGACGCACACAGACCATGTCCGTAGCTGTATATACAGCTATGCAGAGCGGCAACAGAGAACTGGCTTCACGCTGGGTGGCCGTGATACTCTGTATCTCATTCCTGTCTATAATATCAGTAAGGCTGTGGAATGAATATCTCGGAAGGAAGAAAAAATGAAGCTTACAGTCGATATACGCAAGAAATTCAAGGACTTTGAGCTGTGTGTGGATTTTGAAGCAGGAAACGGCGTTTTCGGATTGCTCGGGCCGTCAGGCTGCGGAAAAAGCCTGACACTGCGCTGTATTGCAGGTATAGAGAGACCTGACAGCGGTATTATTAGACTTGATGATAAGGTGCTTTTTGATAGCTCGGCAGGTATAGATCTTTCCCCTCAGAAGCGCAGGGTAGGATATCTTTTCCAGAGCTATGCACTGTTTCCGAATATGACTCTCGAACAGAATATATCAGCCTCTCCGTGTGGAAAAAAGAACTGTTCGGAATACATCAGCTTATTTTATCTGAACGGACTTGAAAAGCACTATCCCCATGAGCTCTCGGGAGGACAGAAGCAGCGGGCTGCCCTGGCGAGGATGCTGGCTGCCGAACCTGAAATGGTAATGCTTGACGAGCCGTTCTCCTCTCTTGACCGCGATCTGCGCCTGAGACTTGAGGGGAAGATAGCCGAGATATCAAGGGATTTCGGCGGAACGGTCCTGTTCGTTTCTCACGATATGGACGAGGTGTTCCGCCTCAGTGATAAGGTCGCTGTCATTGAGAACGGCAGGATAGTGGATACTGCTCCCAAAAGAGAGCTCTTTGAAAAGCCGAACACAGTGGCATCAGCCAGACTTACAGGGTGTATGAATATCTCCTCTCTTGTCTGTGACGAACAAGGAGTATTTGCATCGGACTGGGGCATAACACTTCCCTGCGGTCATAAAGCAGGATACGGATATGTGGGATGCAGGGCACAGAATTTCGAGATATGCAGTGAGAAAAACGGAGCCGATGTCTTTGAGTGTGAGATAGTCCGCATTACAGAGAATATGTTTTCATATACGGTCTTTTTCAGGAACAAGGGATACATCTCCGCGGGAGAGGGACATACCCTCGTATTTGAGACGGACAAGGATACATGGCACAAGCTGGATAAAGAAAAACTCTTTCTCCGTCCTGTCCATGAAAAGCTTTTTTATATGGTAAAATAGAATATGAAGGACAGATATTCAAGGAATATTAATTATCTGCGGGTATCTCTGACCGACAAATGCAATCTTCGCTGCCGTTACTGTATGCCCGAAGAAAAAGAACAGTGCCTGAACGGGGACAGGCTTCTTACTGATGACGAGATATACAGGATAATAAGGATCCTTACCTCATCAGGCATAGAAAAGGTGCGTTTTACAGGTGGAGAGCCCCTTATGAGGAAGAATGTTTTTCCGCTTTTCAGAGCAGTGAGACAGCTTGAGGGACTTCGTACCATGTCACTTACTACCAACGGTACACTGATACCCTTATACGAAAAGGAGCTCAGAGAAAGCGGATTTGATCAGATCAATGTCAGCATTGATACACTCAGCAGAAAAGAGTATGCGGATATTACGAGAACGGACGGTTCACTTTTGGACAGCGTCAGAAAAAGTCTTGATATTCTCTCTCTGATGGATATCATGGTAAAGATCAACTGCGTTCCCATAAAAGGACTCAATGAGGATGCCATCCCTTTTCTTGCCGAAATAGCAAGGGAACAGCCCATAGATGTCAGATTCATCGAGTTCATGCCTTTAGGTTGTCACAAAAAACTTACAGGCATCGGTTCCGACGAGATAACATGGAGGCTGGAAAAGCGGTTCGGGAAGGCAGAGAAGATCTCTGGAACCATCGGAGAGCCGGCTGTATATTTTCGGTTCCGCGGATTTAAAGGCAGGATAGGAGTTATTAGTCCCCTGAGCCACAAATTCTGCCGTGACTGCTCTCGTATACGTCTTACTCCTGATGGTATACTGAGGCCATGCCTTTTCCATGATGACGGCGCAGATATACGCACTGCCATAAGAAACGGCGCATCGGACAAGGATATAGCTGATATCCTCAGATCAGTCGTGATGAATAAGCCTTATGAGCATTTTTTCAATGACTCATCGGGAGAAGGCAGCAGAAGAAATATGAATATGATAGGTGGTTGAGTTGGGAAAGATCAAAGCCGTATGTATCAGTGAAAAAAAAGGAACTGTAAAAAAGAACATAGATCGGTGTGAAATCATCATTGATCACGGCCTGCAGGGAGATGCTCACGCAGGCATTAATCACAGACAGGTAAGCCTGCTTTCTTATGAGAGCTTTCAGGAATTTTCAGCGGAGTACGGGAATATTGAATACGGTGCTTTCGGAGAAAATCTCCTTGTAGATGGGATCAACGCCGAAAACATTTCTGTTGGTACAAAGCTCCGCTGTGGCAGCGTTATACTGGAGGTCACACAGATCGGCAAGGAATGTCATTCTGGCTGTGAGATATCAAAGCGTACAGGCAGATGTATCATGCCGAAGGAAGGGATCTTCACCCGTGTTCTAAAAGGAGGCCCGGTACAGGTGGGCGATAATGCAGAGATATTTGAAGAATACCGCCTCGGAGTAATAACTGCAAGCGATAAAGGAAGCAAAGGAGAGCGTATCGACAAAAGCGGTCCTCTGATAAGCGATATTACAAAAGAATGGGGATATAAAACGGTTTGCAGCACGCTGCTGCCTGATGACGAAGACGAATTATATGCCGAGATAGTCCGTATGTGCGACGTCATTGGCTGTGATATCGTTATTACCACGGGAGGAACAGGCTTGTCACAGCGTGACAGGACTCCCGAAGCTACACTTCGTGCTGCGACCAGACAGGCTCCAGGTATAGCAGAAGCTATAAGATCGGGGAGTCTGAAGGTCACCCCTATGGCTATGCTTTCCAGGGGAGTAAGTGTTATAAGGAACAAGACTCTTATCGTAAACCTGCCGGGCAGTCCAAAGGCAGTTAAGGAATCGCTTGAAATTATACTGCCGGCTCTTTCTCATGGTGTTGATATCCTTAAAGGTAATACAGGAGAATGTGCCGGATGAGCCTGTAAAAAGCTCATTGAAAGAGCGCAGGAGAAAAGCGCTTTATTATTATGCGCTATTTGCCACGTCAGTAATTTTTACAGCTTATTGAGCCGTTCCCGATATTATTTTAAGATATTTGAGGAAGCGATACGACTAAACCTTTCTGAACCCGCGCGTTCAGAAAGGTTTTTCATTTTTAAGCTGTTGTTGCCTATATATCGGAAATTACGGCTTTTCTTTTTATCTGAAAAAAATGGTTATGATACGACTAAAAATCTGAATACTGTAAATAAAAATCGATGTGTTCTGCACTTTTTTCATTTTTTATAATATTCTTCTTCGTATTCATCAGGCGA
>NZ_CAMKRR010000028.1 GCF_946415235.1 uncultured Ruminococcus sp.
CTACGTAACCGAACTTGCTGCCGTACTTCATGCCTATCTGGAGCGACTCGCGCCCACCCATCGAGAAGCCTGTTACGGCTGTGTTCTCTCTGCCTGTAGCTACGCTGTACTTGCTCTCGATATGAGGCATAAGGCTGTCTACGATATCGTCAACGAAGTTGTCATAGCCCTCGTTTGAGCCCTGATCCGCAAAGCCCGTAGCATCGTTCATCGTCGCACTTGTGAATACGAAAGGCACAACTACGATCATATCCTTTGCCTCGCCCGAAGCTATGGCATTTCCTATGATCTGCTTTGTATACATCTGACCGTTGCCCTGTGTTATCATACGGTTCTCGTTCTCAAAGAAGCCGTGGAGCAGATAAAGCACGGGATACTTCTTGCTTGAGTCATAGTTTGCGGGAAGCAGTATATTGTACGGCTTGTTCTTGTTTGCCTTCTTGGAGAAGTAAGTCTCCTTCTTGATAGTGCCGTACTGAACTCCGCCCTTCTCCATATGGGAATCATTGGGTTCATTATTTACCAGAGCGTTCTGCACCATCTTTGTGAGCTCCTCCGCAGTGTACTTCTGCTGACCGCCTGAGCTTTCAGCCTTTTTGGTGGTCGTTGTGGTGTTGTTTGTATTGATTTTTGTTGTAGTTACGGAAGATGACTGGGTTACAGCTCCCTCAGTTGCCTGGAATATGCCTCTTACGAAGCTGTAAAGGTGTGAATGGATAGAGTCGTCACCGTGGTGTCCGTTGTTGACAACGTGCCATACGTGAGGCACATTGTTCTTTGTGAAGTTGTTATGATAGCCCTCGGGAGTGTTAAGTCCTACTACGTCATCCTGAGTACCGCCTGTTATCATAAGGAGGTATGGCTGTTCGTCGGCATTGCTCCACTTCCATGAGCCCGAAGTGCCCGGTGCAGGACAGATAGCTCCTACGTAACCGAACTTGCTGCCGTACTTCATGCCTATCTGGAGCGACTCGCGCCCGCCCATCGAGAAGCCTGTTACGGCTGTGTTCTCTCTGCCTGTGGCTACGCTGTACTTGCTCTCGATATGAGGCATAAGGCTGTCTACGATATCATCAACAAAGTTGTCATAGCCCTCGTTTGAGCCCTGATCCGCAAAGCCCGTAGCGTCGTTCATCGTTGCACTTGTGAATACGAAAGGCACAACTACGATCATATCCTTTGCCTCGCCCGAAGCTATGGCATTTCCTATGATCTGCTTTGTATACATCTGACCGTTGCCCTGTGTTATCATACGGTTCTCGTTCTCAAAGAAGCCGTGGAGCAGATAAAGCACGGGATACTTCTTGCTTGAGTCATAGTTTGCGGGAAGCAGTATATTGTACGGCTTGTTCTTGTTTGCCTTCTTGGAGAAGTAAGTCTCCTTCTTGATAGTGCCGTACTTAACTCCGTTCTTTTCCATGTGTGAATCATTGGGTTCGTTGTTTACCAGTGAATCCTGAACCAGCTTGGTGAGCTCCTCTGTGGTATACTTGACCTGACCCGGAACGATCTCAGGCTCTACAACAGGGAATTCACTTATTTTTCCCATAACGAACTGAGTTATGAGCAGAACGTCGTTGAGCTCGAAAACTCCGTTGCTGTCTGCGTCGGCAGCTTTAAGTGTCTTTTTGTTATCAATACTGCCTATAATGCCTTTTCTTGCGAGCACGATATCAAAACAGTCTATCTTTCCGTCATAATTGATATCGCCCTTATGCATTGCCACAGGCGCTGAGGGTTCGTCTATCTCTGTACCGCTCGGTGCGCCCACCACCTCATCCACGTAGAAATTGCAGGTGGTATCCTCTGTCTCGATGTAGAGCTGAATATCAGAAGCTCCGCTTGGAATGGTAAAGCTCTTGTTCTCGAGGTGAGCCCACTTCCCTTTTTCTGCGTTCACCTCAGCTATCTTGGGATATTTTGTACTGCTTCCGTCGCTGTACTGGAGCGTAAGATAGAATGTTGCCGATTCCTCCTCGCTCATTACGTAAGCACTGAAAGAGTAATCCTGACCCGCCTTGAAGTCAGAGCCCAATCCCACAGTAGCTCCGTTCCAGGCACTTGCTCTGCCGCTTGCAAGAAGCGAGCATTCTCCCGAGCGTGATGTGCCGCTGACTACCTTTACAGAAGCAGAGCCTCTGCCGCTCCATTGTTCGGCACTCTCCTCAAAAGTGCTGTGAAGCAGGTAGTCGCTTTCGGCAGCAGTTACAGGCAAAGAACCTAAAGCAGAAAATGCTGTTACTGCTGCCAAAAGAGTTGAAAAACTTTTTTTCATTCTCTTTCCTCCTTTAAAATAATATAAAAACACAATCTCATGCCTTATTATTACCATATTTTTTTCAATATGTCAACCCACAATGTGAAGATTGTGCATATAACTTCACTGATATACATATATGAGTATTCACATAGTCCACCACAAACATGATCCTGACATTTTTGTTTATTATTTATCTCAAATTGACAAAATATATGTTATGTGCTATAATTAGTGAGCTCTCAGTGACCGCCATAAGGCGGTTGGTTATTGTCCCGAGCCTTGTTCGGGGAACGCAAATTCCTTAAAATCAAAAAATTTTGCGGCTCATTAATTGATGATAAGGTGTCCCAGTACACTTTTAAGGCTTGCGGCTATCAGGATCAAGCATATCGGAGGTAAGAAAAATGCCTGAAACAAAAAGCTTTTATAAAAGCGAAAAGTTTTATTTTATTCTTTTTGTACTGCTGTCCGCAGTAGGGATACTCATAGATATCCCTTACTGCCATGACGGTGTAATAAAATACGACAGCACCTATCAGTATTTCCTTACCCTGCACCCGTGGAATGAGATATGGAGGCTTCTTCCCGAGGACTACAGTCCACCGCTCTACGCACTGCTGCTCAAGCTTGTATGCGTCATATTCGGACACACCCTCAAAGTAATGAGATTCACCAACAGCATAGTTATCGTGGGACTTGTTTTTCTTTCAATGTTCCCGATACGCAAGGCCTTCGGTGCAAAAACAGGCATAGTTGCCGCAGCAGGATTTATATGCACCTCCGTAAATTCATTCCTGTTCAACGAGATACGTCCTACATATCTGGCATATTTCTTTCTTACGGCGAACGCCGTATACGCATATCTTGCCTTTTTTGAAGGAAAACGCAGCTATTATGTCCTGCACGGACTGTTTACACTGCTTTGTATGTATACCCACAATATAGCGATGTTGGGCGCACTTGCGATCTACATACTCGTTCTTCTGTTCTCGGTGATAAAAAAAGACAAGAAAAGGTTTTTAAGCTTTTTCATAAGCGGATGCATATGTGCTGTTTTATACTTGCCATGGCTCACAGTCGTTCTGAAGCAGTTCGGAAACGTGACCGACCATTACTGGAAGGAAGACTTCTTCCCGATCTACAAAATAAGAGAGTACTGCATCACGTCCATTCTTTACTTTAACTCGCCGAAGCTCCTTTCAGCTGTCATAGAAAACTCATTTTCACTGTTATTCAAGCTGCTCATACTGTTTTTCATACTGAAGAACATCAATATAAAGGGAATAAAAAAGCTTTCCGATATAAAGAGCTCGCCGCTTTTCAGCGATGAGAAAAGAGCTTCATATTTTAAAGGTCTTTTCGTGCTTTTCCTCTTCCTTTTCCCTCTTTTATTATTTGAAATAACTTTAAGGACCGTTTATCCTTTTGTAGCGATAAGATACTATCTGCTCTTTACGGGTCCTGCAATCATCTTCCTGTCCATAGTATTTACAAAGATCGAAAAAAGGATAGTCCCGATACTGTGTATTGCAGCTCTGATAGCAAACACAGCCGTTATCAGAATTGATGCAAGAGCTTCAATACAGACGGCGGGATTTCCCGAGCTTGTTGACAGAATAGAAGAAGAGAACCCCGACGGAAATATTTGCTTCCTTCATTCTCATGAGTTCTCCCTTGGTATCATGTCCTATTTCTTTCCGAATGCCACGCATTATGTATACGACGGAACATGGACTGTTCTGAACGATCTGAGCGTTTTCCCGAATGAACCCGTAAATATAGGAGAGCTCGATAATATAAAGAAGTATACAGATCATTTCTACACCTTCTCGCCTTTATACGTTGAGGATGAAGCAACTGACCTTGCCGAATATTTTGCAGATTCTCCTGATTATGTATGCGGCAAACGAAAAAGATATGAATATCCTCTCACTATCATAATTGAGGAAGTTGAAGTCAAAAAAGACGCTGAATAGTCTCAGGCAGCAAAAAAGCTCCATGCCGCGCATGGAGCTTTTTTTATATTATGAAACGGTCAAGCATATCATCAGAGCTTTCAAGGAGCTCAGGCTTTACCTTTCTCTTTATAATGTCCCAGTTAGGCATACTGTCGGAAATGTTATGTGCATCACTTCCGAAAACTACCCTGCTGCACTCGTCAACGATACGCTTTGCGAGCTTCTTCTCGTTCCAGTTGCCGAACGCATCATTATTTACCTGCATTATCGCATTTGAAGAAAGGATATTATCTATCTCGTCCTCACTGCAAAACTCAATGCAGCGATGAACATGAGCAAGCATAATGTTCAGCTTGTACTCGATAGACAGATTATATACCTCCTCTGCCATCCATGGCTCATAATTACGATAAGGGAATGCCATAAGTATGAGATTTGTTCCCTCTATCGCAAGCTTTTCGATATCCTTGACTTCCGATATGCCGCTTTCTACAGCAACTTCCGCACCGAGCAGCATATTTTTTATAGGCGACTTATCCTTTATGATCTCAAACGAAGCCTGTCTCCTTTTCAGAAAAGCTTCAACAGACTCCTCCTGATGACAATAAAAGTGAGGAGTAAAAATAACTCTTTTTACACCCTGCTCTTTCATCATCTCAAGCATAGCAAGTGAAGTACCGAGACTGTTAGAGCCGTCATCGAGTCCCGGAAGAACATGACAATGGTATTCTGTTAGCATTATTTTCCGCCTTTTTTCTTTTTATTTTTCAGGTATATTCTCATGCTGTCTGCGTCACGGGCATACTGAAAAAACTTGTCACATCACCTATCTTGCAACAGTTTACATATGCTTATAAACGATACAGCTCAAAGAATACTTACGAACCGTATTATCGCTCCTGTTCAAGTGCTATACAGGATGCATTTGTATTATTACAAGTAAAATATACGTTTCGTAATAAATAATTCTCATTTACTATTATAATACATTTATTATGCAGATGTCAAGCTATTATAATTAGTAAAAATTGTTTTTTTCACATATTAACAAATTATAGACAAGAAATCACATGAATATTCATTCATATGTAAATAAAAAATTCGTGCAGTTTGTCCTCACTGCACGAATGTTCTGAATATCTGCCGAGCCTATCCTGAATTTAATCACCGGAAGTTGATGCCTTAAAACCTTTGATCACTTTTTCCAAGATATTTAAGTTCCTCTGCTACTACTTTCCTGTTCACAGTTGCTCCCTTGAAAAATCTATAAATATATGCCGCCGGGATAAGCAGTTTACTTTTAGCTGCCCACGGTACAGAAGCTTTGAGCATCCTCATAGGAGGAAACAGGCGGTACATAAGATATCTCAGATCAGAACCTTTTCTGTTATATCTAACCCTGTTCTTTACACTGTTTTCATGTGTTCCGTAGGTACCTGACATGACATAATAATCAAGCTGTTTCTTCTCTTCAAGTGAAAGCTGCTTCATCGAGAATACATTTATTGCAAGCTTACGGTTATTGAGTTCAAAATCCGCAATTCCAAGCTTTTCAAGCTCAGCAGCGATATACTTCCAGTCAAGTGATCTGCCGAATTTGCGAAGGAATATATAAGAATCGACCAGGGAACGAACTCCTGTTCCGCCGGCGATAAAATGCTTATATTCATGAGCGAGCATGAAAAGGTAAAAATCCTCATTGCTGAAATGATAACCATATCCATTATTTTCATCCTTCAGCAGCCTGCTTTTGATCTCCAGATAATGATCGGCTATATCTCCTACCTGATAGTACATAAACAGCTCACTATGCATTTCAAAATTATATATCGGCTCCTTGACATATTCATCAACAGCTTCGTAAGCGGCTTTCAGTTCAAATCCATGGTCTTTCATGACACATCTCACGTCATCGCGTCTGTTTTTGTCAAAAAGAATGTCGTTATCCGACATCTGCCTCATACCGAGATTTGGATACCAGTCTTTAAGGATACTTCCTTTAAGAGGAATATACCATATCTTTTCTTCTTCCAAACGGTTGAAAATACTCATCCTCTCCGCATCAAGAAGAATATTTTTCCTTATTGCTTTTTCCTTAGCCTGTGTAAAATCGTGGTCATTTATACCTGCTGATTCAAGAGCATATGCAACACAGGCTGTAAGAATATGTTTCTGACACACCTCATACAATTTGGGTATATCAAGCGCTTCGATGCGCTTCTGCTTAGGTATTTTTCCGTTTATGGCACAGGCCGTCAGATAGATCATATCCGCCGCATTTTTTCTGAATTCATGCTTTTCCATTTCAGCCCCCTGTTTTACAATTACGATATTTTTTCTTAGCTTTAGTATATCATATCATTACTCAAAATGCAAGTATAAAAGCCCGTGCACAATACGGGCTTTTGAACGATTATAACCTTTTGATGACCTTAGCCGGACATCCGGCTACAACAGTATTGCTTTCCACGCTGCAGTTAACAAAGGAATTAGCTCCTACACAGCAGTTGCTTTCCAATGTTATGTCTCCGCATACCACACTGTTGGTACAGATCTTTACGTTATCCTTGATAACAGGGATATCTTCGTCATTTCTTGAAGCTCCTGTAGTAACGCCCTGATATATTGTAAAGTTTTCGCCGACTTCCCTGCAGTTGATGTATACACAGTCTCCGTGAACGATCTTCAGTCCGCCGCCTATCTTTATATTGGTATTTGCGTGTATCCCGTATTTGTACTCATAGTGCCTGAAGATGATATATACAGGAAATCCGAGCAGTATCTTGCTGATAAAGTTCTTCTTGACTGCCTGCATGGTCCTGAACCAGAAAACATAGCGGAATGTATTTCCTCTTGGGAAAAGATATTCTTTAAGGAATCCCTTAAGGTTCGGATCGCACAAACGTGAAAGATCTTTTCTCAGGAGCGTTATATAGCTATCATTCATCTTAAGCCAGCGTCTCCTTTTTGCCATTATATCCGTCAGGATTATTCTTCTGCCAGTTCCAGGAATCACGGCACATATCTTCAAGAGTTTTCTCTGCCTTCCAGCCAAGGATCTTAAGCGCTTTGTCTGCATTTGCATAAAGCTCTGCAAGATCGCCTTCGCGCCTTGGTCCGTATACATGATTTACATTGATACCGTTTACCTTTTCAAAGGTATCAACTATTTCGGTCACACTGTAAGGTGTACCTGTTCCGAGATTGAATATCTCAACACAGTTGTTGGCAAGAATATAGTCAATAGCCTTTACGTGTCCCTTTGCAAGGTCAACAACATGGATATAATCACGTCTGCAGGTTCCATCGGGAGTAGGATAATCATTGCCGAAAATGGTAAGGCACTCGCGCCTTCCGACTGCGACCTGTGATACATATGGCATCAGATTATTTGGTATTCCAAGCGGATCTTCACCGATCATTCCTGATTCATGCGCTCCTATGGGATTGAAGTAACGCAGAAGTATTACGGAAAGATCTTTATCAGCCTTTGCCGCATCCTCCAGTATCTGCTCCATCATTGACTTGGTCCAGCCATATGGATTACTGCAGGCTCCGCGAGCCATTGTTTCTGTAAACGGCACCTTGTTCTCTTCACCGTAAACCGTAGCACTTGATGAAAAAAGAATATTATTAACGCCGAACTCTTTCATTGTTTCCAGCAATGCAAGTGTAGTGTCGATGTTGTTGCGGTAATACATTATCGGCTTCTGCACTGATTCGCCTACTGCCTTAAGTCCGGCAAAGTGTATAACAGCGTCGATACTGTTTTCTCTGAAAACCTCTGCAAGCTTTGAGTTGTCCTTGATATCAAGCTCATAAAGCTTTACCATCCTGCCTGTTATCTTTTCAACTCTTTTTATAGCCTCAGGCGAACTGTTTGAAAAATTGTCTGCAACTACTACATCGTAGCCTGCATTTAAAAGTTCAACAGCAGTATGCGAGCCGATATAGCCGGCTCCGCCTGCCAAAAAAACTGTTGCCATACCATACCTCTTTTACTTTAATAATATTGGTTATCTCAATTCTTTTTCTTTGATTTCTTAACAGGATATTTCTTTTCCTTTTCAGTTCCTTCAAGCTCCTGTCTGTACTTTTTTGCATCTTTAATAAAACTCCAGATCATAATTATCATTATTATTCCTATCGGGAATGCAGAAATAATACTTACTGACTGGATATTGTTCATTGAGCTCTCTGAAAATACAAGTGCTATCGGAAGAACAATAAGGAGAATACACCATAAAAGCTCAATAAGCTTATGCGGATGTTCATCTTCTCCGAGTTTCTTGTAGCTGTAACAAGCAGCAGTATATGCGATAGAATCAAATGATGTCGAATAGAACGCGATCATCGTCAGGACAACTAAAACCAAAATGAATTTAGCACAGGGCATCGTATCAATGATATTCAATATAAGTTCATACAGATCTCCGCTCTCATTATACTGACTGATGAAATCAGCCTTTTCAGCAGCCTGCAGGCCAAGAGAATAATTGCCAAGGATTATAAAGCTTACTATAGTTGAACCCACGCCAAAAATGTATCCTCCGAGGATAGTCTGCTTTATAGTTCTTCCTCTTGAAATATTGCCTATAAAGAACGGTGCTGCAATACACCATACCATCCAGTATGCCCAGTAATAAATAGTCCAGTCCTGAGGGAAATTATTTTCTCTTACAGGATCGCAGTATGTTGAAAGCTCTATAAAGTTCTGGAACATCTTTCCTAATGACTGGAAACCGTTTTCGATAATGAATCTTCCCTGTCCGCCGATCAGAAGTATCAGGATCAGCATTCCGAAGAACATATATATACATATTTTTGCAAGAATGCTTATTCCCTTAAAGCCGTGCAGTACAGCATATGTATAAACAGCACAGGTAATAAGCAGTATTATTATAGTTAACACAGTTCTGCTCATTGATATTCCAAACAGCTTAACTATTATACTTGCCATAAGAGGGGTAGCTACGCTGAATGTTGTAGCTGTTCCCGCAAGCAGCGCAAAAAGCGCAAAAAGATCAATGATCCTTCCCAGAAGACCATCAGCGTGCTTTCCTATAACAGGCCGGCAGGCTTCTGAATATCTTTGACGATTTCTTTTCCTTACATGCAGCATAAATCCAAAAGCAACCGCAAGAACAAGGTAGAACGCCCATGGAATAAAACTCCAATGGAATAACGGGAACACACCCGCCCATTGAGTTATAGGTCCAAGCTCGGCAACGTGCGGATTTGTCGCATACATCACCCATTCAGCAAATGAATAAAACAGGATGTCAGCTGCAAGTCCGCAGGTAAACATCATGCTGCCCCATGCAAAGAAGGAATACTTGGGCTTTTCGTTTGGTTCACCCAGAACAATATCGCCATACTTTGAAAAGGATAAAAATAAAGATATTATAAGAACACCCAAACCAATGGCCAAATAATACAGTCCTAATGTATCGCCAAAGAAATAACGCACATCACTGATTATATCATTGGATCTGTCGGGGAATATAAAAAGCAGTCCTGCTAACGCCATGATAATGATAAACGGCGCTAAAGTTATCAGCCAGTCGATCTTGCCTTTAGTCGTTGATTTCATTTTTTTTAACTCCTTTGTAACTATTATCGATATCTATTAACTCCTCTATGCTGTCAATTTCAATAATATCATCCTTTTGCATTGGCATTATACCGAGCTCATACTCGTCCGGATACTCAAACAAAGCAATATCATCCCAGTAGAGCTGCCTTTTTTCCTCATTAGCAAAAGCCTCTTCAAGATGCCTTTTCAGTTTTTCTCCATCAGCCTTGCTCCAGCGTGAAATACTGTAAAGCTGCCACCCATGTTTTCCCCCGCATCGGCTGCAGCTCTTGACAATACCATTCTCAACATTCATGAGCCATTCATCTGTTTTTTCATCGGTCCAGACGGCATTATAGCCTGATCTTTCAAATTCAGGCCTAAGTATATCGTCATTATATATGATCTGATCGCCGTCAAGAATAATCGCATTACCTATGTGATCTCTTGCCGCATAAAGTGATGATATATTATTGCAGACATCATAATAAGGATTCTCAATCAGTTTAAGCCCTTTATATTCTTCTTCAAGTGTCTTAAACTGTTCTTTAAGATATCCAACTACCACAAAGATCTCCTTGATCCCGTTATGATGAAGCCCTTGTATCACGGTATCTATCATTCTGACGCCATTTACTTTCACCAAAGGTTTGGGAGTCGTCAGTGTGATAGGTCTCATTCTGTTACCAATGCCTGCCGCCATGATTATCGCGCATTCAACATAATTCATTCTCTGTTTCTCCATTCAGGATATTCTCGCTGATGCGATCTTGAAATACTCCTTTGCGTATCGGTATTGACAAAGTGAATATTCGCCGAACTCTACACCAAGATCAAGCTTATATTCGCACCAGTTGCTCCATAAAAGCCCGCAGGCAGCAATATAGCAGTAAATTTTTGTTCTTACTGCTTCACTGCAATTATTTTCAAAATAAATATCTATCAGCTGCTCGACCTGTTCTCTGTCATACATAGCATATATACAAAACATTGCAATATCCACATGAGGATCCTGCATTGCCGCATATTCCCAATCTATAAGCCGTATTTCCTCACCTGCAAAAAGGAAATTATCAGGCACTGCATCTATGTGAGTAAGACATTCATCTTTAGCCTGAGCATCAATATACTCTTTAAGAAGCATTACATCATTTTTGGTCTTTTCATAATCCTTGTATATTGACTTTTCATGCTTCCATAGTTTTTCATAAAAATTGATCTTTTCAAATATATCAAACCTGTGATCAACTGTAAGCTTCATATCATGAAACTCTTTCAGTTTCTTCATACACCGTACAAGGTCGTCACTGACCAGGGGATCGCAAACACGCGCGCCCTCGATATACTTCGTTATCTTATATCCATTGGTCGGATCTATATATGAAACCTCATCACAGATCCCTGTTTTGTTTATAAGGTTATATACCTCTGCCTCTTCACGGCGATTGATCAGCATATCCGTACCTTCTCCCGGGATACGCATGATATATTTGTGTCCTTTACAATTAAAAAGAAATGACCTGTTTGTCATTCCTTTCTTTAAAACAGTAATATCGGTAATTTCATCCTGTTCAGCATTAAGCGAACGACAAATAGCAGTTATTGCATCAGATTTAAGCTGATCCGAATGCTCATCAAGTTCCCTTAGCTGCTCATATGTATTTATTTCAACAAAATTTGCCGAATGAACTACCTTCGCACTGATCCTGATCTTTCCGTTTTCAATAAGTGCCTGTTCCCAAAAGCAGTCATCATACGCATGATCACTGCAAAGATTATTGATCTCCTGCACAAGCCACTTTGAATCATCCTCATTGATATATGCGATTCCTACCATGCCGTTTCCGGCAGAATCCTTGCCTATTACATTTAGATTGTTTTTTCTGTTAAGTCTGAATATACTTTCCTCATCAACAAGATCGTTTACCATATACCATGATTCTGTTTCATTATTGATGAAAGGGTTTTTTCCACACCATACATCACATGGGATTATATAACTGTTGCCGATATATTCTTTCGCAAGTTTTAAGCTGTGAAGATTATTTTTCTCCATATAATCCTTATTTACGATAAGCTTTACATTATATTTATCAATAAGGTATTCATATTCTTCTTTCATGAAGCCAACAACTATCTTAATATTTTTAATACCTGCTTCATGCAGCTGGCAAATAAGACGTTCTACAAGAGGTTCTCCGTTTACCTTCAGCATTCCTTTTGTATACAACGTATTTATCGGGACCATTCTCATACCAAAACCAGCTGCAAGTATTACTGCTTTTTTTTCGTCACACATTATTTCGCCCACTTTTCTTGATCCGGCTATAGCTCAGATTTAATATTAATGCTAAGTATAAATTATAAAATAATGCCAAATTTTTGCTTTAAGATCTATGCTGAATCGAACTGACCATTATTATTGGATAATGATTTTTTATATCAGTTGTTTTCTTCTTTTCCGAATGATATTTTTCTTACATAGTGATGTTCTTGTTTTTCTACAGGAGGTATCTCCATATAATTACCGTATAATTTCGTTAAGTATGCATCATAATCATTCGGGATAAATACGGTAGTATTCTCAAACGGAACTTTTCTGAACGGATACATAAGTTTTCTTTTCATTGTTGTGCCAAAATAATGGTATGTTCCGCACGGATCAGCTACCAAGCTCGATTTTTTATGATACTGACAGCACTTGTCCACAGTATTGAACCAGCTGTAGCTGCTTCTGAATGAAAAGATCCTTCCTATAAGAGCTCGCCTTTTATACATCTTCCGTCCTTCTTCTGTCGCAGACATATAGTCCTTGATCACGGCTCTGTGCTCATAAGTATCAACAACACTTGCAATGTACATTAATGCATTGCAGAATAATCCCTTGACCTTGTATACTATCTTGTTTTCCGGCATATTTTCAAGAATGAACAGATCCATTTTTATACAAGCTCTGTCATCATCTTCCATGGCCATTTCCACAAATTTTGTGCCCTTTATCAGTATCTTAGGGAAACGATTGGTAGGCTTTGCAGAATAATTTGGTGCATTCAGGACATATTTATCTCCAAGTTCTTTCGGAAATATTTTTTTGAAAGCTTCAAAATCCTTGCGGCTCATCAACAGATCAACATCATCATCCCAAGGAATAAATCCTTTATGTCTTATTGCACCGATAGCATTTCCTCCTGCCATAGCAATAGCAAGATTATGCTTTAAGCAAACAGCCTCGATCTCTTTATATGCATTCAGCATGGTCGATTGTAATCTATGAAGTTCATCATCGGACAAAAGATGACATTCCTTGCTGACAGGAAGTTCGTTCAATACTTTTTTATAGCCCTTCATACTGTTCTCCTTTTAATAAAAAATGCTCAATAAAAAGCAAGAATGAAGGAATTCATTCTTGTTTTTACAAAAAAGTCAACGCATGATCAAAAAGTAAATGTATTCTCAAGGGTATCCCACTTCTTGTCCTTATCACTCAGATTAAGAAGTGTTCCATCTTCAAGAGCGTATCCGTCGCTGTCAGCGCTGCCCTTATATTCACCGACAAGTTCGGGCCATTTTATACCGATCGCAGGATCATTCCATGCAAGACCGCCCTCATCGTTGGCGTGATAAAAATCATCACACTTGTAGCAGAACTCAGCAAAATCCGAAAGTACAAGGAAACCGTGAGCAAAGCCTTTCGGAATAAGGAACTGCTTCTTGTTTTCCTCCGTAAGCTCAACGCCATACCACTTTCCATATGTCTTGCTTTCGCTTCTCAGATCGACCGCAACGTCAAAGACACGTCCTTTTATTACTCTTACAAGTTTAGTCTGAGGGAACTGCTTCTGAAAGTGAAGTCCGCGCAGAACTCCCTTTGTCGAACCGGACTGATTGTCCTGAACAAACACGATATCAATACCTGCCTCTTCCATATCGCGCTGACTGTATGTTTCCATAAAGTATCCGCGGTTATCTCCGTGAACTGCGGGAGTTATAACATAAAGTCCTTCAATCCCGCCAACATTTTTCTCAACTTTTATCTGTCCCATTTTAACGGATCTCCTTTAAATATCTTGAAAGTGCATCCTGCCATGTCGGAAGCGGCTTAAAGCCGTTCTTGACAAGCTTGGATTTATCAAGTCTGCTGTTGAAAGGCCTTACTGCCTTTGAAAGTCCATACTCTGCAGTAGTCACAGGTATAACTTTTGTGGACATACCTGCCTGCCTGTAGATCTCGACCGTAAAATCATACCAGCTGATATATCCGCCTTCATTGGTAGCGTGATAGTAACCGTAATTTTCAGTTTCAGCCATATCAACAAGTAATCTTGAAAGATCCAATGTATAAGTCGGAGTACCTATCTGATCCGAAACAACGCGAACTTCATCATGTGTCTTTCCGACATTTATCATAGTCTTTATGAAATTCTTGCCGTTTACTCCGAATACCCACGCGATACGCACGATAAAATACTTGTCAAGCGTATTTGACACTGCAAGCTCACCGTCAAGCTTCGATTGTCCGTAAACATTCTGCGGAGCATAATCCTTGCAGTCCGGCTGCCACGGTTCAGTTCCCTGACCGTTGAATACATAGTCAGTAGAAATGTATATCATCTTGCAGCCGAGCTTTTTGCAGACATTGGCAATATTCTGTGTACCGTCAACATTTATTGCCTTGACCTTCGGCTTGTTCTCTTCATCTTCAGCAGCATCAACTGCAGTCCATGCAGCACAATGTACTACAACATCAGGCTTTGCCTCGGATACAGCTTTTTCAACCGCTGATGCATCTGTTATATCAAGCTGTACGTATGGATATTTTGTATCAATATCTGAAAGGATATCGCTCCCGATACCCTCATATCCGCGCTTTGCAAGCTCGTCCATAACATCGTGTCCGAGCTGTCCGCCGACTCCTGTTACAAATGCTCTCATTACTTCACCCTCTTTAATACTCTGATTTTGCTGATAAACATCTTAAAATAGGTCATAACGATCTCTTCCCCGAGCAGCAGCATAGTCACAAAATATGATGAAGCTCCGGCAATGATCTGAATACCCAGTTTTAACCAGCTATCACTGATATAACTGCATAGGAACAAAACGCCTGCCATAACAGAAGAAGATATTCCTATCTTTATTAATGTTTCTTTAACAGATATAAGCTTGAAATATTTTTTTCCGAGATTTACATAAATAATCATTACAGTGAATTCACTTATCAGTGAAGCGATCGTTGCTCCATATTCACCAAGTATCGGTATCATAATGATATTTCCTACAAGATTGATCGCCGCACCTATTCCAACACTGATTATCATTTTGTTTTCATTTCCTGTTACAAGCATTACTCTTGAACCAAGCAAATATCCAACAGGCGATATTATCAGCAGTATCGAAAACAGCTTAAGAATATGTGCTGAAACAATATAAACATCACCATACAAATGAGTTAAAAGGAAATTCGCCGTATACATTATTCCTACGATCATTGGCATAGCAAACAAGAATATCAGTTTGAAGCCCTTTGAAAGCAGACGGTTAAATTCATCTATTTTCTTTTCCTTGTAATAGAATGAGATACGCGGTATCAGTACCATCGTGAATGTATTGACCACCTGAAGCAGCATAAGTTCTATGCTGTGACCGTACTTATAAAAGGCTATGCTGTCTTTTGAACACCAGAAATTCATCATAGTGATGTCCATTAATGAGTATATCTCAATTGCAAGATTAACGGCAACCAGATACATAATTGATCTCAAGTGGCGTTTCAGGTCAAGTCCCTTTAAGGAAAACTTTACATATTTACGCACACATATCATATTTACGACATAGTTTCCTGCCGTTCCGCAGGTAGTCACAAATGCATAAACCAGAACATCTTCCTTAGACCTTACAAAAATAACAAGTAGGCAAAATGAAATAACTTTGAAAATAAAATTACGAATGGATATGAACTGAAAATCTTCCATTCCCTCAAACAGCCATGAAACATTGAAATAATTAAGGACTATCAATATTCCTGTTATTAAATGCAGAACTATTTCTTTTCTATAAACAGGTACCAGACAAATTATCAGTATATATACAGTCAAAAAGAATGTTGTAGAGAGTGCATTTATAACATAAAGCTCTGAGAAGACCTTACTTCGCTCTTTTTCCGAATTGTTGCATTTTGCGATCTCACGAAGGCCGTATGTCGGAATGCCCAAAAATGATAAAATTACAAAGTAATTTGTCAGATTGAAAGCAGCTGCAACAGTACCTATTTTTTCAGGTATAAGTATATGAGTAACATATATACCCGTGATAAGCGGAAAGGCAAGATTCATTACCTGATAGATCAAATAGAAAAATCCGCCCTTTGAAAGTGATTTGCTTTTCTGACTCATGTAAACACCCGTTTATATCTCTGCACGATTGCCGTACATTTTCTCGTAGTAGTTCTGATACTCGCCGCTGATGATAGTCTCCCACCACTCGCGGTTCTCAAGGTACCATTTGATAGTTTTCTTTATGCCGTCTGCAAACTTTGTCTCGGGCAGCCAGCCAAGCTCGTTGTGTATCTTTGTGGGGTCGATAGCATAGCGCATATCGTGTCCCTTTCTGTCCTCAACGTGAGTGATAAGACTCTCGGGCTTGCCGAGCTCCTTGCAGATGAGCTTAACGATGTCGATATTCTTCATCTCGTTGTGTCCGCCTACGTTGTAGACCTCGCCTACTCTGCCCTTGTGGATTATGAGATCAATGGCGCGGCAGTGATCCTCAACATACAGCCAGTCTCTTACATTCAGTCCCTCGCCGTATACCGGGAGCGGCTTGTCTGCAAGTGCATTTGCTATCATAAGAGGTATCAGCTTCTCGGGGAAGTGATAAGGTCCGTAGTTATTGGAGCATCTTGAAATTGTCACAGGAAGTCCGTATGTCCTGTGGTAAGCCATTACAAGAAGGTCTGCTCCTGCCTTTGATGAGCTGTAAGGACTGCTTGTGTGGATAGGTGTTGTCTCTGTGAAGAAGAGGTCGGGACGATCAAGCGGAAGATCTCCGTATACCTCGTCAGTACTTACCTGATGATATCTCTGTATACCGTACTTGCGGCAAGCGTCCATAAGGACCTGTGTGCCGAGGATATTTGTCTGAAGGAATATCTCGGGATTTTCGATTGAACGGTCAACATGGCTCTCAGCCGCAAAGTTTACAACGATATCGGGCTTTTCCTCCTCAAAGAGCTTGTAGATCGCTTCCCTGTCGCAGATATCTATCTTTACGAAGCGGAAATTCGGATTCTTCATTACAGGCTCAAGTGTGGAAAGGTTGCCTGCATATGTGAGCTTGTCCAGACATACGATACGGTAGTCGGGATATGTATCCAGCATATGGAATACGAAATTCGAGCCGATGAAGCCGGCTCCGCCTGTAACAAATATTGTCATAGTTTTCTCCTTAATACTTTATTTTTCCCTCTGCGACCTTGCGAAGATGTGCACCATAAGGTGATTTGCCGTATTTTTCAGCCGACTTCATAAGTCCCGCATTATCTATCCAGCCATTGATGAAGGCTATCTCTTCGGGCGCAGATATTTCTATTCCCTGACGGTTCTGAACCATCTGTACAAAGTTCGTAGCCTCAGCCAGACTGTCCATTGTACCTGTATCAAGCCATGCAAATCCGCGTCCGAGAAGCTGAACATCAAGCAGATCATCATGAAGGTACATTTCATTGAGAGTTGTTATCTCAAGCTCACCGCGGGCTGAAGGCTTTACCTGATTAGCTCTTGCACTAACGCCTGAGGGATAGAAATAAAGACCTGTTACTGCATAATTGCTCTTAGGATTTGCCGGTTTCTCCTCAATAGAAAGAGCGTGTCCGTCCTTATCAAAATCAACTACGCCGAAACGCTCGGGATCGGGAACATAGTAGCCGAAAACGGTCGCACGTTTGTTTTCCTCTGCATTCTTTTTTGCAGCACGAAGGATACTTCCAAAGCCATTGCCATAAAAGATATTATCTCCAAGAACCATTGCACAAGCATCGTCGCCTATAAACTCCTCACCTAAAATGAATGCCTGGGCAAGTCCGTCAGGACTTGGCTGAACCTTATAGCTCAGATTTATGCCATACTGTGAACCATCTCCGAGAAGTCTCTCAAAATTAGGAAGATCAGTCGGAGTTGAAATAATAAGAATATCCTTGATACCTGCCAGCATAAGAGTTGACAGAGGATAATACACCATTGGCTTGTCATATACCGGAAGCAGCTGCTTCGATGTTACCATTGTCAACGGATAAAGCCTTGTGCCGGAACCGCCGGCGAGAATTATTCCTTTCATAATAAACCTTCTTTCATCATTATTTCATTCCTTTTGGATTTATCATTATATTCTCCAAATTTAAATACTCAGTTTTATCTGATGCAGCATGCATATAATACAGATAACTATATCAGGTATAATGCTCTCATATCATCAATATTGTTTATATTATAATCCGATAATCTGAATTCGTTCTTTTCAACAGCAATATTCCTATACCATTCCATCATATTGTCAATGTTGGGAGTATCTATACCGGCAATTGCGGCTATCTGCTGTATAATTGTCAGACCATAGGAAAAATCTGCTGTAAAATACCTTGAATGGAGATCAGGAATGAATCCTTCGTCAACTTTGACGCAGGGAGTTGTCAGTCCTTTAAATGCATTTATACTTGATATTTTCTTTGTCATGGCCTGTGCTGTAGGACTTTCATAATATTCCCGCAAAGCCACGACATGACTGAGCTGAAACTCAGGCAATGCTCTACATATGCGCTGTTCCTCGTCATCGCAGGAAAGCAGCAATTCAGATGAAGGATCATCCCATTCCTCATAGAATAACGGCAGTGACGGATAAATCACACCATTATGATAATCCTTGAAAATCGTGCACAATCTCGTAGTATGCAATATCGGATTTGACGGAGTAAGTGTTATATTCAGATAATTCGGTATAGCCTTGCATGGAATATCAAATATTTCCTGCATCAGCAAACAGCACTTATCAGCAGCTGATGATGGAATTGAAGCAATATGCAGTTCGCTTTTATAGCCTTTGGACTGTACAGTTTTTCCTTTAATTACTAATCTCGCAATTGCAGGGACACGTTCAAATCCAAAAAAGACATTGCCTCTTTCGATGCATTTTCTGAACGCGCATTCACTGCCGCCACTGCCCGGAACAACGCCTATCATTGCATTTTTTCCGGCATTAGCATATATTTCCTCAGCAATTTTTTCCATCATCATTGCAGGATACGTAACTATGATCATATCCGCATCTTTGAAAGCAACAGCAGGCTCATTGGTGACTTGCTTTATAATCCCCTCATGAATAGAATTTCCGTTTTCATCAACAATGTTCAACCGGTTGTCATAAACACCTGGATCAGAAGTAAAAACAGTTACTTCATGTTCTTTTTCTGCACAATGTACTGCAAAAATCGTTCCTATATTTCCCCCGCCAACTATTGTTATTTTCATTTTTCTCCGAGCTCAGCCTTCAGCGCTTCAATAAGTTTATCGTTATCTTCAGTATTTCTTACTGCCAGACGGAGGTAATTTCTGCCATTCGTCTTAGTAGTAAGTTCCTTGATCAAAAGCTCGTACTTTATAAGCAGTGTTTTAAGGAGCTCCTTGGGAGAGATCTTGTCATCAAGCTCGACCATAACATAATTTGCCTGTGAATGGATAACACGAACTCCCTTTACAGTTGCAAGGAGCTTTTCAAATCTTGCACGCTCTGCTCTGATCTGAACGAGAGCAGCAGCATAGTCCTTCTTATACTTCTCCTCGATCTGCATATAGAATTCACCGAATGAGTTGATGTTCCAGATAGCAACATCTTTCTTCATATCAGCTATTATATCAGTATTTCCCGAAGCAAGTACGCCAAGTCTGAGACCGGGCACACCATAGGACTTTGATATCGACTTCATTACGAAAAGATGCGGATTTGCAGAAAGGATCTCCTGTACAATAAGTGTATTGTCCGGTTCATCTGCAAAATCAACGAATGACTCGTCAATAACAAGAGAAATACCCTTATTTCCTGCCCACTCGATGAGTTTAAGAAGATCAGCCTTAGGTATATAGTTACCACTTGGATTATCAGGATTAACAACTATAAGATTCTGAATATCCTTATCTCCAAAGAAAGACATCAGATCTTCTGCCGTATATGAATAATCCGCATTATCAGGAGTGAAATCCACAGAGTTTTCTCTGCTGTATCTGTTAGGATACTCATCGAATGTCGGTCTGATAAAGCCGACCTTGCCTTTTAAGAAGCCCATAAGTGACTTTATAAGCTCGGCTGCACCGTTTCCGACAATAATGTTTTCCTGATGTACACTGAAATTCTTAGCAGCAAGCAGAGAATTTACACGCATACCCGAAGGATACTCGGTAAGCAGTGTATCAAAGCTTGCTCTTAGCTCATCCTTCATCTTCTCAGGCGGAAAATAAGGATTTACAAGATAGCAGAAATCGAGGAGCTTCGGATATCTCCAGTAACCGCCGAAGCGTCCCTGCAGAAGCTTTACTCTTTCATCATCATCGGGAGTAAAGATCGACTCTGCAATATCAAGGTCCTGTATATCGTCTATCTCGTACCACTTCTGACCATTAAGGCGCTTTGCCTTGATAACAGGAGTATCAAGCATTGTAATAACACGAAGTACCTGCTCATAATACTCGTTTTCACCGAGTGCTGACTGATAAGCAACAAGGAAAGGAACGTAATACGCCTCTGAAAACTGCTTGCTGAACTTATAAATATTCACAGTCTTATAGTACTCTTTGTTCTCATTGAACTTGAATTTCTTTCCGGGAACAAAAGCTTCAATGCTGTCATCGGAACTAAGCTTTACACAGGTTCCGTCCATCCATGACTCATACTTGTCAACGAGGGCAAGTGTATCTCTCGGATCAGACACAAGAGCATCAAGAACTCTGTCCTCAAAAATAAGATCAGACTCAAAAAGGAGAGTATCCTCCTTGCAGAGCCACTCCTTTGCAAGTGAAAGTGAATAAATATTGTTCGTTTTATCATAGATCGGGTTATTTACATACTCGATCGGAGTTTTGATGCCAAGAGTAGCAATATAATCTATAAGCTTCTGTCCCTCGTATCCAACGACGATAACGATGCGTGAAACATTCTGCTTTTCGATCTGATGAAGCATACGCTCGATCAATGTTACACCGTTCACCTTGACCATACACTTTGTGTTATTCTGAGTAAGCTCCTTAAGACGCTTTCCCATTCCTGCTGCCAAAATAATAGCTTGCATAATACCTTCTCCTTATTTTTTATAAATCTATCAATATTATTCGTAAAAGACAATATCTTAATACTTAAAAAGCTGTGTTTTATCTGCGTCTCAAATGCTGTCCGTCAAATAATCACATTTAAAATACAGCTGTCTCATCAGCTCTTTATTTCATTGGAATTATCCTCTTTTAGCCCATATATTCGCTTTTATTTCTTTCAAAGATCTTATAATCATGTGTCATAACTCTTTTTTCTTCCGGTGGAGGGATCATATAATCACCGTAAGTTATTCTCAGAACCTCATCATACTTTTCGGGAGCCCAGAATTTATGATTTTCAAAATCGACCAATACACGATTTTTGAACCATTCCCTTTCATAGGATACAGTTCCCGAATCCCAGCAAATCACGCCGATATATTTGTTTTTGTCGTTTGTCTGCTTTTTTATATTCTCATAGATCATTGAATCGATTTTCTGAGGAAAATCTTTTCCGTATCTTATATGAAGCAGCTTATGACATACTGCCCTGAGCGGAGTCTTCAGCTTACTGCTCGAACTGGTCTTATTAATATAAACCGAATATTTCGCATTTAACTGTCTTGCCTGCTTTTTAAGTCTGGCTGCTTCTTCACGAGTATCTCCGTAATTATCAAGCGGATAGATATCTATAAATACTCCCAGATCAAACGGCAAAATAGTTGTTTTTGTAGTTACATATTTAAAACGCTGATCGCATAATCTCGGAATTCCGAAATAATAATTTTCGGTATTTGCTCTTGAACACAGCTTATATATCTTGCTGTCTGCGTATTCCTTCTTAAAAAGAGAAACAAACTTTATAAAATCTTCTCTTGGCATCTGCACATCAAAATCGTCATCCCAAGGGATAAATCCTTTATGTCTGATCGCACCGATCAGAGTTCCGTATGCAAGGTAATACCGTAACTGATGCTTTTCACAAAAATCATGGAACATACACATCAGATCACATATTTTTTCATGTATTTCCTCAAGGTCCAGTTCTCTGCCTTCATTTTTTCCCATTTTACTGCTATTTCCCTTTCTCTTTAGCTTCTGATCATTTTCATGATATTATTCCTTTTTTCATCATCTTGATTAATAAATGCAATACAGAACATATATAACAGAACTGTTACACCTGTTGACGTATAAAGCAGCGGATTAACATAACAGCCGGCCAGATACGCAATATAAGCAAGTGCTTTTACATTCACGATCTTCTTTTTCAGCATACTGAACGCCGGATACAGATATCCTGCCATCATGACGATAAAACAACCCAGTCCGACTCGGCGAAGCAGATTCCAATACGACAATTCAACGTCGGATTCATATTTCTGTCTTCCGAAATTATAAAACTCACTGGTATATCCCTGACCTGTCAGAAACGACAGCGGTTTTTCTTGCCATGACATAAATATAGACGGCAGTGTTGTCTTACGTATCTTATCACCCGAACCTTTAGTATCCGCATATTTTGAATATACTGAAAACAGATCAAACTTGATAATGAAATAGAGCGCAGCAATAATAGTCAGTACAATAATTAAAATACGATTGAATCTTCTTTCTTCTTTCAGTACAAAACAAACAGCAAAAACGCCCAGTCCGAGGATAGCATTTCCTCTTGTACCTGACAGTATCAGAGCTGCAAGAAGAAGAAGTGCGAAAGGTATATTTTTTCTGTCTATCTGATATGCCACACCTACGATCATCATAGGGGTAGTTTTTATGAATATATAATAACCTGAAAAATACTGCCCGCCTTTACCTATTTCAGCGTTATCAGTTAAATGCATCCATCTTAATACAGGATTTTGAAAAACGCTCATAAAGCCCACAAAATCCATAATAACAGACACGCAGATAAATGACGCAAGCATCAGCAGACAAACATTGAATATCATTCCGTAATTGATCTTATACTTTTTAATGACATAATACAGCAGTATTATCATTCCGGTATATCCTGACAGCAGATTACCTGTAAGGTTACCTGTCAGAGCATATGACTTGACGATCGTGTATATAGGCATTATGATTCCAAAAACAACTATCATCATGGACTCGCGTCCTCTGAACAAATAATTAACTATGCCCAGGATATTAAGCATGATCAACATTACAAATGACAGTTTTTTCAGCATAAAATTATCATAGGGAACAAAAATCGTATTAAATGTATAGATCCACAGCAGTACCTCATTCAACAATTTCTTTATGGCATTTGTTTTTGGGTAAGCCAAAATATTTTTTTCTAAAAAGCTGAATAATTTCCTGTCTGATGATTTCTTTACTGCTATCATCAAATCTCTCCCATAAGAATGAGTATCCTGTATTTCAGATCTTCCTTTAAACTGAAGGCTTTGATTTTAAAATCGAACAGGAGCTTTAATCGGTTCAAAAAGCTTTTCTTATATTCTATCATCTTTTTTACCTCTCTTCTCTGTTCGGATCCCAGTTCCTTACGGAAGCACTTGTAAAACTGCGTTGCATTCACCATTCTCGGCTGGAACGCACTGTTTTTGATACGTTTAACTCTTGTTTTTACATTCGATGAAAGACTTGCCTTTTTCATGCCGATAGCATTATTGGCGTGCTGACGATACTGGATATATGCATTGCTGTCATATATCTTTTTACCCAAAAAAGAACAAACGATATTGCACCAGGCATCATGCATCGTCAGTTCTTCGGGCGTTTTACTGTTTATTATCCGGGCCAAAGCATAGTTCATAACAACCGTACAGCCTGTGACCGAGTTTTCAACTAAAGACGCATACGGTTTTTCTGCGCTGTAATCCTTTGTATGTGCCATTCTGATAAACTTAAGTTCCTGATCAACGATCTTAAGGTTTGAATGATACATAACAGGTGTCTCCGATTTTGGTCCTTCTTTTTCTTCGATCTTACGTACAGCTGAAATAAGCTTGGTTTCTTCCCAGTAATCATCCTGATCGCAGAATGAATAGTAATCCGCTTTTGGAGCTGACTTCAGCAAATGCAGGAAAGATTTTGCAGGTCCGAGGTTTTTGTCGGAATAAAAAGAGATCTCTTCATGTTTTGAAACATACTCCTGAATGATCGGGACCGTTCGGTCACTCGAACCGTCGTCACGTATCAGAAGCTTAACAATAACATCCTTCTGAGCGAGCACGCTTTTGATCTGTGTTTCTATAAACTTTTCGCCGTTATAGGTCGACATCAATACACAAACAGTCTTCATTATCGCTCCCTCTTAAGCATTTCGTAATAATACTGTGATCCTGAAACGCAGTTTACGATAAAAATTACTTGAATCAAGATCTTTATCAAAAGCCAGTTTCAAAGTTGCACCGATACTTTTTTTATAATTGACGAATTCATCGATTTTGCCAAGTGTTTTCTTATCAAGCTTTCCATCGAACTGCTTTCTGATAAGTCTTGCACATTTATACCTTGACTGATCCTTCCAGTTGAAGTATTTCCCGAATTCACGCCTAAGACTTTCAAAACTGATCTTCTTTTTTCTTGTGCCGATAACATTATTACCATGCTGACGATAATTCATATGCGGTTTAAAGTCATATAATGTCGTACCAAACATTGAAGCGACCATATATATCCATGTATCATGCATAGAAAAATCCTTTGGTTTGATCTCTGCTATGATGGAAGCAAGGCTCTGATTATACACAGCTGTGCAGCCTGTTACAAACACATCTGACAAATAGGAATAACGTGCTCCGGGAAGCATAGGACTTGAATGGGAATTACGCAAAAACACTTCATTCTGATCTACGATCCTGAGATTTGAATAATACAATACAGGCTTATCGTCAGGAGCATTTTTCATAAACTCAATCGCCGATATGATCTTATCATCATCCCATACATCATCCTGATCGGAAAGCGAATAATAATCCACATCTCGCTTCTGAGCCATCAGTTCAAAAAAAGAACCGCACGCTCCGAGATTCTTATCTCCTTTGTACCAGTTTACATTGCTGTACTTCTGTGAATACTCTTCAAGAATAGCCGGCGTATTATCCTTTGAACCGTCATCTCTGATGTAAAGCGATACTTCTACGCCTTTCTGGGCGAGGATACTGTCCAGTTGTTTCCTTATATATTTTTCGCCGTTATAGGTTGACATCAAAACAGCTACTTTATATTTATCCATATATTCTCCCTACCTGTTAAGATCTCTGATCCGAATTAAAATCTTTAGCTTTTATGTATCAGACGATACATATTATTCAAGAATCAAACGGATGATGTTTTGATACGAATAAGCGCGGTTGAATTTCTCTTCTGCACATTTACGTGCATTAGCTCCCAGCTTCCGCCTTAATTCCGCATTTTCGATCAGTTTGACAAGCTTGTCTGCCAGATCATTGGCATCTCCGTTTTTACAGTTGAACCCCATCTGATATTCTTTAACCAGATGACGGTATTCTTTACACTCCTGCGTACTCAGGACAGGCAGTCCCGACGCAGCATAATCAGCGTGTTTATTTATTATACTCTGCGCTGCCCCATGAGATATAGGATTAACATTAATATCACAGGATCTCAGCATACCGCACATTTTATCGTACGGCATACGTCCCACAAAATCTGCATCTACGTCTTTTTTTCGTGCATACTCTTCAAAACGTTCCTTGTCCGGGCCGTCACCCATAACAATGAACTTAGGCGGCTGAATGCCTCTTTTCTTAACAATGTCAAGTGCATCGATAACGCAGGTCAGATCATAGCTGCTTCCGAGAGTTCCGCAATAAGCGAGACGCAGTCCGTCATCTTTGCTTCTTTCCACCTTATTGTTTGCAGCATTTGCATCAAATGTCTCGAGATTTGTTCCCAAAAATACCGATTCATATTTTTTGCATTTTGAATTTACCTTCAGCGCACGTTCAACATAAGTTTGTGAAACCGCGCAGATCGCATCGGCTCTTTTATAGATCCCGTTCGCCAGTGTTTTGAAAGGGAAAAAAACTATATCGCTGATTACAGGGATATTGACCACCATCTGAAAGGCTTCCGGCCAAAGGTCCTGAACGTCAATCACAAAACGTATATCGTTTTTCTCACAATATTTTGCCGCCGCAAGCGGAGCTGACAATGACGGAACAGCGCAGTATATAACATCGGGCTTTTTACGTTTCTCAAGATATTTTTTTACGCTTTTGCCCCATATATAATGGCTGTAAAATCTTTTCAGACATACATTTTTGGAATATCCCGTTTCATGCAGAAAAGTAACTTTAAACGGCCATTCTGCAGCAGCTTTGTTACGGAATCTTTTTTCCGTATGAAAAAAATCGCTGGTAATGATCTCAACGCTGTGCTTCTCCGCAAGCATTCGCGCAATATATAAAAATCTTCCATTATCATTAGGCGAAAAATCAAAACAAAAATTCGCCAGGATTATAATATCACTCATAGCTCTTTTCCTTGTGAATTAATATTAAAGATCAAATAATACTATCTTTTTAAGCTCCTTTTTACGGGAACTCCGATATAAGTACCGCTTTCAGAAATATCTTTGACAACCACACCGCCTGCCCCGACAATAACGTCAGCGCATATGGAAATATTGTTTTTCACGGTAGCTCCTGCTCCGATATGGGTCATATCACCGACAAAAACCGTACCGCAAAGCGAGGCATGAGGAGATACATGAACATAATCCCCGAGCACATTGTCATGTTCTATAACGGAACCTGTATTGATTATACAATGCTTTCCGATCACAGCAGAGGTATTTATGACCGCATTTGCCATAACAACAGTACCTTCGCCTATATGTGTATCTATTGCTATCTGAGCTGACGGATGAATTGCCGAATACCAGTTCACATCCATTCTTTCTGTTATTCTTTTCCTGATCGAGTTAGTACCGATCCCCATAACAAAATAACAGCTGTCGGAATATTCACAGCATTTGTCTATAACGCCCAGATACGGATAACCGACTATTTTATCGGGGAGCTCTGTATTATCATCAACGAAGCCGACAAGCTCATCTCCGTTTTTTATCACTATATCAGCAATGACCTTTGCGTGGCCGCTTGCACCAATAATAATTACCTTTTTCATTATTTAATTAATCAGCTTTCTCCGAAGTACCCATAAACTCTTCCATTGTAACACTTGTTCCCGAACTGATACCCGAACGGTGAAAAACGATACCGACTGTGTCGAATATTATCTTTATATCGCCTATTAGCGAAACATTTTCAACATATTTCACGTCGTATTTGAATTTATCCTCCCATGTAAGAGCGTTTCTGCCGTTGACCTGAGCAAGCCCTGTAAGTCCGGGTCTTACATTATGACGTTTATGCTGTTCTTCGTTATATCTCGGAAGATACTTGACAAGCAGCGGTCTCGGTCCGATAATCGCCATATCGCCCTTAAGGATATTGAACAGCTCAGGCAGTTCATCAAGGCTTGTACTTCTCAGCCACTTGCCATATGAAGTAAGTCTTTTCTCATCAGGAAGGAGTTTTCCGTTTTTGTCCTTCTTGTTGTTCATCGTACGGAATTTGACAAGCTTGAATATTTTTTCATTCTTTCCGGGACGTTCCTGTGTAAAAAGCGGATTACCGCCCATAGCAACTGCTCCGACAACTGCAAGGAGCAAAAGCACAGGTGAAAGCACGATTATTGCGCCAAGAGAAAGAACGAAGTCAAATATACGCTTAAAACAATTTGCATACATTATTCAAAACAACTCCTGATAATATCAATTATTATGTCCTGCTCTTCCGGTGTCATCTTATTGTCACTCGGGAGGCAAAGACCTCTCTCGAAGATGTCCGCACCGAAATCAACTGCTTCTCCTCGTTCGATATAAGCATTCGACTGTCCTCTGCCATTGCCGTTAATGTTGATAAAAGCGTTCATACGGTAGATAGGCTGCATATGCATAGGCTTCCATATCGGACGGCCTTCGGTATTGAACTTTACAAGCGTTTCAAGTATCTCTGTAGGGCAGGTCTTTCCCTTTTCGGGTATATAAATGGCCTCTTTCTCTCCGCGGACCTGTCTGCACATTGCTTCTTTGTCTATAAGCATACAGCTCAGCCAGAAATTAGGTTCACTGTTCTTATCGTCAAAAGGATTCATAGTAACAGGAAGTCCCTTAAAGCCTTCCTTATAGCGCTCATAGATGGCTTTTTTCTGAGCGATATGCTCGCTTATATAATTCATCTGACCGCGGACGATGCCAGCGATCATATTTGACATACGATAATTGTAACCGATCTCCTCATGCTGATACCACGGAGCAGCCTCACGGCTTTGTGTAGACCACTTACGCACCTTGTCAGCATCGTCCTTGCTGTTGGTAAGGAACATACCGCCTGATGAACCGGTTATTATCTTGTTTCCATTAAAGCTGATAGCGCTGTAATCTCCGAAACATCCTGTTTCTTTGCCTTTGTATGTAGCACCGAAGGATTCTGCAGCGTCCTCAACGATAATCGCACCGTGTTTATCGCATATCTTTCTGATCTCATCTATTTTTCCGGGAATACCGTAAAGATGTGCAATAACTACGAGCTTTACATCAGGGTATATCTCAAATGCTTTTTCAAGAGCTTTCGGGCACATATTCCATGTTTCAGGCTCTGTATCTATAAAAACAGCTTCGCCGTCCTCATACGCAACAGGATTGACAGTTGCGTCGAATGTCATATCAGAACAAAAGACCTTATGTCCCTGCAATGTTCCGCAGTTTGGCTTAGCTTGCCCATAAAGTCTTTCACCTGCGAGCTTTGTAGCAAGATGAAGCGCAGCTGTTCCGCATGAAAGAGCAACAGCATATTTTACTCCCACATACTCGGCAACGAGCTTTTCCACTTCGTTTACGTTTTCACCAGCAGTTGTTATCCAGTTTTTCTCAAATGCATCATTTACCCATTTCTGCTCATCGCCATGCATTGTAGGCGACGAAAGCCATATTTTCTTTTCAAATGGTTTGATATTGCTCTTGTTTACAAACATTTACTGCCTCTTCTCCTATCCACTTGGCGGTGTTCTCATTCACTTTCATTGCCGCAGAAGAATATGCACCGCGGCGTAAAGCGAATCAACAAGCCAGTATTAATCAAATATCTGTGCAGAAAGAATGATTCTGCCCGTAAAGTAAGTTCCTTTAACATAAAAAAACCAATGTTCGGCATTTTGACCTTTTTAATAAAATCAAGCTATGTAAACAGTATGGAACCAAATCCAATCCGATCTCATATATGCAGCCTGACTGCAAACATTGCTAATTCTGTATCAAATTATAAACTGCCAAACATTTAATGCTGTATCAACAATTCCGTATTTTGATTTCATCATGCAGTTCTTCCCCGAACATTTGCCTAAGATAATGAAAACAATCCAAGTAATACATTATAAAAATAAAGTTCAAAACCTGTACTTTTTAATTATACCCTTTGCCATAGAAAAAAGCAAGCGGAAAAATCGGGGAATACTCAGCACATAAATATTTTTGTCACTTTTCACAAAAAAATTTTTTTACTTCCTGTCAAAATGTCGTAAAAAAATATACGCTCCGGAATTTTAAGAATTCGGTTTAAAAATTGTATAAACCTATACTATAACAATATAAAATAAAAGCTGCACGGATCATTCGCAAAACAAGAAGCAGTTCAAATATTTTAATTACTTCCCGTTCCTGAGTCAAGCATAATTTCACATTATATGCAAATACTATCCATGCAGCGAAAAACTGCCAAAAATGCAGAATCAAGGAGAATCAACTATGAAAGCAACAGGTATCGTCAGACGGATAGACGATCTCGGACGTGTCGTCATCCCAAAGGAAATACGCAGGACAATGCGGATACGTGAGGGAGACCCGTCACTGACATCATTGACACAGGAGTACAGCTTCTGCAATGCAATGCGTAGTATAGCGGAAAGATTACATATCAATGATGATTTTTGATATTCCTGAGAACGCAAAACGTAACATCTTTTAATCATTATGTCCTTCTATCTGCATTAATAATATAAAACGACCTCTGAGTTTGCTGTTTAGAGGCCGTTTTATATAGCATATAATTAGCACTGAATAAATGGATGGAACTCCCCACAAAGGGGAGTTCCAGAAAATAAAAGTATTATTTCTTTGCCAAATACTCTTCTATAGACATTATTTCACCGCTTGCGGTGGACACATAAGCATAGTATGCAAGAATATTTGAAGCGTCAACAGCATTTATCAAACCATCATGGTTTACATCTGCTGCAAGCTTTTTCGCTTCATCGTCATTGCTTTCCTGATTTGTTGAGATCAGGGCATAATACGCAAGAACTGCAGAAGCATCAACTGCATTTATAGTACCGTCGTTATTAACATCTCCGAGCGGATATGCCTCCACCTTTTCGTTTGCTGTTACGGTAGTCTTTCCTGCCGCTACTGCACTTGCAACTGTAGTTGCCGTAGCAGTTGATGTTGTTGTAGTTGCGGCTGTTGTCGTAGCTGTTGATGTTGTTGTAGTTGCGGCTGTTGTCGTAGCTGCTGATGTTGTTGTAGTTGCGGCTGTTGTCGTAGCTGCTGATGTTGTTGTAGTTGCG
>NZ_CAMKRR010000029.1 GCF_946415235.1 uncultured Ruminococcus sp.
GTAAACTTTTTGTGAACACACATGCTTATGTTCTGTACTGCCGGAGAATACTGTACGGAGCAGGCTAAGACTTATGCCCGATACTTTGCTTATTGAAAAACGCCGGAAAGGCAGGAAGTATTATCTTCTGTACCTTTATACCTTTGCTCAGAAGGAATGTTCACACCTAAGGAGCCTTAACAGCAAAATGTTAAAGCCTGCATTTCGGGGAACACCGAAATACAGGCTTTTATCTTATCTGTCTGAAACAGTTTTAACTGCATTTTTGCAGCTTCGGGTGATACAGCCAAAGTCAAAAATCACATGAAAAGCTATTATAAAATGGAGCTCACTTGCTGTTACAGTGCAGATCACTTTTTTCAGATCAGATTGTATCTGAAGAAATAATAACTGTAATCGTCCATATCGACATAACTGTCCATATTTATGTCTGCAATAAGCAGACCGCCATAAGGCTGAGCATTGGGATCCTCTAAATGCTGCTTTAATAAATTGGCATCTTTTTTGGTGATAACACCGTCATGATCAAGATCGCCGAGCAGTTCTTCGGGGAGTACGTTTGAACGAAGGAAGGCAGCATTGGTAATAAGCTTATAATCCCACCAGCAGTCATTGTATTTTCCATTGAATTCCTTATCATAAACTGCGTCGCTCACTGCTTCAAGCACTGCGTTTCTGCAAGCCTGAAAATCCATATCTGTACCTTTCAGGTAATCCATTGAGCTGTACCAGATACGCATTCCGACTTCGTCCTCAATGCCCATGTCGTGCATCATATATGCTATATGAGATATGATAGTCGAAGCATAATGGCAGTCTATTTGTTTTTTAGGGTCTTCATTTTCAAGACTTCCTTTACCTTCATATTTCCAGAGGCACGGGTATTGCGGGGAAGCAAGGTTTCTTATGCAGGCGCCTGTGGTACTCTTGTAATACAGATCGTTTCCATTTTTCCATTCAGGTGTATCATCAGCGTATTCAGCCATAATATCGCTGTATGCTTCGTTAAGCGCTGCTGTTTCGATGTTGGAAGAAGAGCCCCAGTTTAATTTTTCATGGCTTACAAGGTGAGTATATTCATGAACGGCAATATCATGGTCTGCCCCCCATGGAGTATAAATATCATCAAATTCTGCGCCAAAAGCAATGGCATTACGTCCGAAAAACGCATAGGCATTGCAAACCGGATAACCGTTTATTTCTCTGAGCTCGGGTATGATACGCAGCTTGGCGCCCCTTCCGTTTGCGCCTTTCCATTTGAATATATCATTATAATAATCGTATGCTCTTTCTATATTGTACATAGTAGCAATTTCAGCAGTATTGTTGTTTAGCTGTAAATAGTGACTTTTACTCGGAACGAATTTACTGAATACATAATCGCCAAAATTGCATCCGCGGTCAAATATGTTTTTGGTTTGTCCATCTTCTATCATATGTACTGATACGTTGTAGTTATGATCGTATTCAGCCCAGAAGAGGTCACTTTGAAGAATGTTGATATTTCTTGTATTATCGCGGAAATAGTATGTACTGGTATTTATGTCATGATAAAGATTGATTCTGAACGGTCCTGCTTTGGGCATATATTCATTATATTCCACATCATGAGGCACTACAGCGCCATCATCGGGCATTGCAGCGTTCTGTACCAGTTTTTCCTCGAAGAGTATTTCTCCGTTCACTGCGTCAACATATATCTTTCCTGTTGTCAGTGTATCTGCGTTGCATTCCCATGCAAGCGAGGTTATATCATCTTCGCCTGTGTAGATGACAAGTCTCGGAGCTGAGCCCGAATAATCCTCACAGGAAGTTTTGGCTATTTCAAGCGCCTGAGCTTCGGATATCTGAGGCTCTGTGCCGATAGAAAAATCTGACTTGTAAGAGTTGTTGAGACACTTAGGTTTGCGTGTGTTCTTATTTACTATCACTGTAACATAAGAGTTCACCATTTCGAGACCTTTGTAATACTGCTTGAATGAATAGATGTCGTTGTAAAGACTGTTGATACAGCTCTCAAATCTGAGATCGCTGTAAGTGTCATCGATGCCGAGCAGATCGGATATCCCGTCAATAACTTTCAAAGCATCGCTGTTCGTATTTACATCTGATTCGGAAAGTATTCCGAATATCTGTGATACCTCATTATTTTCGGTAACTGCGATATCGGGTGTTTCACTGCCGTTTAAGCTGCTCAGCTGTTCAAGGTCTGCTGCTACAGCGTCAGAATCGGTATCGAGACCTATCTCTTCTGCAATAGCGAATCCGTCGTTTACAAGCTGTTCATCAGCATTTGATACCGTGCCTGGAATGATAATGGTGTTACCCGCTAATACACTTACTGAAAGTACGGAAGCTGCGAGTCTGTTAAATCCTTTTTTCATTTTTCCCTCCATGTGTTGCTGTTGATTAATTATTTTACCGCGGTATATATATAGTAACACATATATGTTCATGTGTCTATGCAAATATTGCTGTTTTAAGTGTATCCAGCTCAAAATTAAACCGACTCCGCTTGAATTGCGAAGTCGGTTGTGACTTGATTTTTTTTACTTTTCTTTGCTGTTTCAGAAATGTTTTCAACTGAATTCAATGCTGGTTTGCCAACTGCTTGGACAAATGAAAAAAAGAAAGTTTGGCAATATGATTTAGTGTTTCTCATTGTCTGATGTTTAGCTTTCGGTTTTTATGTTTGAAAATCTGCTTGATACCTCCAAGTGTGGGTGTTATATAATTCAGACATATGCTGCCGGAATTATACTTTCATAAATTACCGAAACCATCAAAAACAAGCCTACGATCAATTCATCGTCGGGATCATATAGCTTCTTCCTTCGTCAAGTCCCCATGCCTTGAACAGGTTATTATAAAAGGTCGGGCGGGCAAAATCGTACTCCATATTCATCTGGAAGAATGAATGCTTCATACCCATGTATTTAAGAGCATTCAACCCCTTTTCAAATTCTTCGAGTTTGTTTGCGGGTACGGACAGTATAACATCATTTTCATTTGTGTTTGCATTTGTAAAATCACCGGGATCAGGGAATGAAACGCGGTATTCTCCTTTGGTAAGGGAGGGGATTATTCCCCACACACATGAATCTATTGCGTCGAACTCGGTCTTCATGGCAGTACCCGTCTGTGTTTTAATACCCATTATCATAGTGCGAAGTTCGGAATTATTGCAGTTTATAACTACTGTATCGGGCATGAATTCGGCTTTACGCAGCGGTGCTGTGAGTATGCCCTTATATTTTCCGTTGGGAAGATGCGGCATTGACTCAATAAACGCAGCGGCTGCATCGGGATCGTTTATGCCGATAACAGGAAGCAGCTCGTTGAATGCGGGAGTACCTTTTTTCAGCTCTACCTGACCGTAGGCGATCAGCGGAGCCCAGCACCAGTGATCCTGCTTCTGCATATATACTGTCTTTCCCTCTCTTCTGGAAAGGGCAAATGCCTGACAAAGCGCAAGATGCTGACCGAAATCGCGCAGCGGATAAATAGCGCCTTCGGGTATTTCTGCTTCATCGCTTATCATTTTAAGCGCCATTGCATCATATCTCTGACCGATAGTGTTTTTCAGCAATTCGGAAATACGTTTGTTTTGTTCCATTGTTTTATGCTCCTTCATTAAGATCAAATAATATCATTTTTGTCGTTCATAAAATTTGTCGTTATGCCGTAAAGGCTATAAGTCAATTATAACCTGATACTGTCACTGATACAAGGAAAAGCTGCATTGCGAAATAAAATTCGGCAATTTATGTATAAATCGCTCCGAAAAGAGTAAAAAATGCCAAATAAATATCTGACAGAACAGCTTTCGCCGCGTATCAGACGTTCACTTATTCTATTCGTATGAAAAAAGCAAAGTGTGACATCTCTTCGCAAAAAAGAACAGTCCCGAAGCTTTGATGCATCGGGACAGTGATATTTGTATACCACAGTAAGGCAGCTGTTACTTGAAATAGAATACCTTGCCCTTTGGACGGAAAGGCAGTCTTGAACCTTCGGGAATGAGGAATGCGTGTTCATGATGCACCTTCAGATCTTGTTCTATGCCTGCATCGGTTATGATAAGGATAGGCCCGTTCTTTGGGAAATCCTTGGCATTTTCCAGCAGATCGACGGCGGGCTGCAATACCGTACCGCCTCTGCCTTTGACAACTACTCTGCCTGCTATATCCTCGGGCGCAGCATATCCGATATCATAAGCCTGTGCGTCACAGAAAACCACTCTTACAAGGGGAACTTCCTTAGCTACGGAATAGCTTGCCGCAGCTCCGAGGGCCTTTCCGATAAGGGTGGGAGACATTGAGCCCGAGGTGTCGATTATTACCGCGTAGGTGCGTGAATACTCGGGGATATCAGCCTTTACCCAGCTCGGTCTCGGTATATCGGGAGTACTGCTCTGCCTGCGGCTCGGACGTGCATAGGTGCGGTGCTTTTCAAGAGGCATGAACCATGTGTCGAACCACTTGGCAAGCTCCACGTCCCACGGGACAGGCGGCATCGAAAGAGCCTTTATCTCTTCTATAAGACCTGCGGGGATATATCCTCTTGAAGTCGAGGTGTGGTACTCCAGACCGCTTCTCAGAGCGCTTTTGCAGAAGTCATCCAGAGAGGTGGCTTTTCCCGTATCGGGAGACCGGCCTTTGTCGATAATATCTCCCTTACCGTAGCCTCTGAAAGTGGAAAGCTTTGAATTTTTGCGGATATCGCCTATCAGTCTGTCGTATATCTCCTCGGCGGACTGATCCTTTAATGTCTCATCATACATAAGACCGTCATGGGGCATTATGCCTATCTGCATCTCGCTGAGCCAGCCGTTTATGACAAAATCGCAGGCGATGTTCCACAGGTAAGGGTCGCGTCCGTTTCGGCGGGCATGGTGCTGCAGGCCTGCATGGAGGTACTCGTGAGCAAGTACGAATTTCCACTCTTCAAGAGTATATCCTGCGGCAGGATTAACATATATCTCTCCGCTTACTACGTCAACGGCGGCGATCTCTATATCATTGAGATCGCTTCTCTGACGAGTCTCGATTATCTTAAATCCCGTGGCAACTCCGCCAAGCAGGGGATAGTGGTTTATGAACCATTCGGCTGCCTTTTCCATTACGGATTTGTGTTTGCCGTCAGATGCGGAGCGGTCGGCAGCTTCATTGATGACGGAGTGTACCGAATCCGCAAGAGCATAGGCGAAATCCGTTATATGATGGTTTTTGCCGTATTTATAGGTAACGGGAGAATCCGTACCGATCATGTCGGGATATTCGCCTGCTGTTCCGAAGACGTTGCTGTCGGCGGAGATATGTCTGTCAACGAGCTGCTCGTATATTTTCAGCTCGCTTGAAGCCGAGCCGTATGTACTGAGCAGGGTCATATCAATATTGCTGCTGCCCAGCTTTACATCTGCAAGAAACCGCGCGATGAAGATATCGCAGGCCATATTCCAGAGAGCGGGGATATAGTCATTTACCCACTTCTGTTTCTGATCGTTTATCTGCTGCCAGTAGCCGGGCATACGTTCTGCGTCAAAGTGTCCGAATGACAGATGAAGCATACAGTGTGCAATGATATATGCCCATTCCTTTGGAGTCCTGTCGCAGTCCTTGTTGAGATACACATAACCCGAGGACGAGACCTTTGCGGGTATATTTTTCCCCAGTGAGCTTTTCGGGACATTGCGTGTGCTGATACGGAGCTTTCCGAACAGCGGATGCTTATCTATAAGCTCAAGGCCGTCAAGGAGCTGCTGCTCGCATTTCGGGATCCTGTCTTCTTTTTTCTTAGCCATATTATTTATCGTTCTTGATAAGTCTCGGCAGGTCGCGGACTATTTCCACCATGAACCATTCGGGCAGTACCTTTCCGTCGTCGGAGGATACTATCATCTGAGCCAGTTCGAGGTTTATGTGGGATAAGTCCTTGATGAGCGCCTTTGCACGGTGAGTGAGGAACTGTGCGTTCTTGTCCATTTTCTGTTTGTCTTCGGGGAGCTCCATAAGCAGCTTTGCGCGGAAGCTCTGTGATACGAAGTAAAGAACATCTCTGTCCTTGGGATCACTGGGGAATCTTGCATCGCCCTTGATTATCTGACTGAGCAGGTCCTTGTTGCTGAGGTTCTTGATGAAGGCAAGGAACAATCCCGCATGGCTTGCAGAAACAGAGCCGTAAGCAAGGACCCTGAGTATACTTTCCGGTACTTCCTTTTCTCCCGCGCCGTAGGCTTTCAGAGCATCGCTGAGCATATCCCATGAACGGGGCGTGGAATATGGCTCCTCGGTTTTTGGCGGTTCCGAGAAAAGGTGATCTGGGCGCTGTGTTATATATTCTATGACCCACGGGTGCAGCTCGTTTTCGTATGCCCAGTTGAGCCACTGCTGCGGGTCGGCTACGAGCTGGACATGGAACATTCTGTTTATGAGTGCGGTAGACATGGTCTTTACGATAGCACCGTCCTGTGAGCGGTTTCCCGCACCGATAACGACGCTGCCCTTGGGAAGGTGGTATTCGCCTATGCGCTTTTCGTGTATGAGGCTGTAAAAAGCCTTCTGCACTTCCTGAGAGCAGGCATTGAGCTCGTCAAGGAAGAGCACATACGGTTCCTTGCGGGCGATCATCTTAGGCGGCATAAATTCTGAAGTTTCTCCCTTTATCTGCGGTATGCCTATGATATCCTCGGGAGCAAGCTGACTTCCGAGGAGTGAAACGCAGGGCAGACCGACATCATCGGCAAATTTCTGTACCAGTGCAGATTTGCCTATTCCGGGAGCTCCCCATATGAAAACAGGTCTGATAGGGGAGAGGTTGAGCAGCAGATTGGATAACTCGTTCTGCGTAACTGTAAATGACAGGTTCATATTTCCTCCGGCAGCTCAGCCTGAGAAGCTGAGCGTATTGATCGTATTTATTGATTTATTGTACCATATACAGAGAAAAAAGTCAATTGCGAAAGCTGTTTCGCATTGTATTTGTTCTTTGATATATCATGCATAAAAACAACTAAGACGGAACATTATGGAAATGCTCCGTCTTATGTTTGGTTTTGGGCATTTTTGCATCAGGATATCAGAACTTCACTATCTCCATATTCATTGTGAGATGCGGAGTTATGGAAAGGGAATGAGTGAATTTGAACTGAAGCTCCTCTACATAATCATTGACCTCGAGCTTGTACACCTGACTTTTATCAAATGTAAGCTGCAATGGTTCTCCGATCTGTTTTCCCTTGTCGTAAACAGTCAGTGTTACGGGATAATTCTTTCCGTAGATATCGTTTTGCGGTACAGTCAGTTCCACATACTTTACAAATCCGAACGGCTTGGACTTTATCATCTTTCCGTTGGTAATGGTTATATAATCATATTCGCTGAGCTGTACTGGCTGTCTGCATTCGGATAATCCCATTACGTTATGAAGATAATCGCCTTTTGGACTGTCAGGGTCATTTGGATCATAGTTCGTATTGTTCCTGAGGTAGAAGTCATAATCATGGTCTACAGTGATGCGGCAGTTGTTCATGCCCAGTCCGCTTGCTGCAGGGATAACGGTTGAGTTGCTGATGAGATAATCCACATTGACATTTGAGCAGTTTACGAATTTTATTTTAGGCTGAATTGTGGTCTCTTTGCTGAAATCACCGTTTATCCTTATGTGGCTGCATTCATAGCAGTTCTCGAATATTGCGTTTATTCCTCCGTATATCGCAAGGAAATTCGGGGAGTTGTTAGCTACCGTGCCGAGATTGCATGATCTGAAAGTTGCAGTAGCTGTGTCCTTCTGAACTGAGGTCGTTCTTATAAGCGAGCTGTTTCCTCTTATCTCAAAGCAGGCACCTATGCAGAGTATATGCGGCGAGTTTGATTCTCCCGCAGAATTAGATCTTTCGGGAGTATTGAGATCAAAGAAGAATACATTGCCGTTATTTGGTATTATCGAACCGCCTGTAATGAAAACATTCGCACCTTTTGCATAATAGAATGCGTCGCCCTGAAAGGATTCTATATCGGTATAATCAAATCTCCAGTCCACAGACTGCGAGCAGTACAGTGTAAACAGCCGGCAGGGATTGTCTTTTGTACCGCACTCCGATATCTTGCAGTATGCAAAAGTGACTTCCGAAAGCATTTCATTTGAATCATAGCAGTTCAGTATCTTATTGCACTGCTGGAACGAACATGAAATAAACTGTAATCTTTGAACTCCGATATCATCGTCAATATTTTTCAGGTCCATGACGGTATTGGTATTGTCGCCGTAAAATTCTATACCGCTGAAGGTAGTGAAAGCGAAAACATTCCTGTTGTCAAACAACACCTTTGCGGTGAAACAGATAGTCGTGCTTTCTCTGCCTGCGCCCGTGACCTCGAACATACCGGAGCGGACCCCGAGGTCGTTATCTATGATCGTATCAGTGATGATATATTTGCCGCTTGGTATAAATATTGCCTTTGTGTGCACCCAGCCGTCAGCTGATCTGAAAGATGCTTCGTATGCGGCTTTGAAAAGCTTGCGGAAGGCGATTGTATCGTCCGAAGTTCCGTCACCCTCTGCGCCGAAATCCTGCGGAGTCAGGTAGCCTGTCATTTCTCCCTCAACTGTGCTTATGTCTGCGCTCTGATCCTGAGGCGGCAGGTATGAAGTTGTCACGACTGACGGATCATTGTTTTTGCCGCTGGTTGAAATGCGCGCGTAGTATGCAAGGATATTTGAAGCGTCAACAGCATCTATCTGACCGTCGCCGTTCATATCGGCAGCCTTTTTCTGACTGTCGGTAAATCCGCCGTCTGAATGTGTGGAGATCTTTGCGTAGTAGGCAAGCACAAGCGATGAATCAACAGCATCGACCATGCCGTTATTGTCCACATCACCATGCTTGTATTCGGCATGCTTTACAGTTGTAGTTGATGATGCAGCAGTAGTAGTAGTAGTAGTTGTTGTTGTCTTGGTCGATGTAGTCGTTGACGAAGCGGCAGTTGATGCAGCTGAAACAGTGCTCTGCTGCTTCTCCGTAAAGTATCCGGGACTTTCGGGAGCGTCTACACGTGCATAAAGGACTCCCGTATTGTTTGGGTCGAATTTTGTACCGTTTCCGCCCACGAGCTCCCTGCATCCGACAAACAGATCGGTACCGCAGTCCTCACTGAACCTGAGAGCTTTGTTTGCAAATATGGTCTTTAATGAAAAGCAGTTTTCAAACATGGACGAACAGCCGCCTGCTGATTCGTTCATGCTCTTGAGACTGTCGGCTGTAAAACCCGAAATATCAAGGGTAGTCAGCGAGGAGCAGTCCCTGAACATTCCGATAGTGCTTAATGCATTTGCGGTATTGAATCCCGAAACATCAAGAGATGTCAATGAGGAACAGCCCTTGAACATATTGAACATATATGTGGCGCTTGATGTGTCAAATCCCGATACATCAATAGTTTTTAGAGATGAGCAGCCCTCGAACATACTGTAGATCGCTCCGACCTTTGATGTGCTGAAGCAGGTCACATCAAGAGCTTCTAGGGACGAGCAGTTCTCGAACATTTTTGACATACCCGTAACATTTGAGGTGTCAAATCCCGAAACATCAAGAGCTGTCAGTGCCGTACATCTGGTGAACATATTGTTCATATCAGTGACCTTTGAGGTATCAAAGCCCGAAAGGTCAAGAGAAGCAAGTGCCGTGCAGCTGCCGAACATAGAATTCATATTAGTTACATTTGCAGTATTGAGACCTGACAGATCGACTGATGTGAGCTGACTGCAATCCTCAAACATTGAACGCATATTTTTTACCTTTGCTGCGTCGGCTTTGCTGAGGTCTATCTTTTCAGCCTTAGAGCCTTTGAAAAGCTCCTCGCAGTTTTCGGGCAGTACAGAGCCCTCGTCCGCGATAATGGTCTTTACCGTTTCGCTGCCCATGTATTCAAACAGATCGTCTGCGTCTATATTTCCGGTTAAAGTCAGCGTACCCGCTGCTTTGTCGAAGGATACTGCTTCAGCGCCCTGTTCTTCGGCAGCAGATGAAAAAAAGACAGGAGAATAGTCCGATACCCTTGCTGCACCGCATGATAATGCAAACGCAGAGAGGGCAGCGATTATCTTTTTGTGGTCCATTAATTTATACCTCTTTCCGAAATCTCAGATTATTCTGATAGAATGTCCCGATCGCATGATGCCGATGACAACGAGCCCGCAGCGGCATTTTTTTAGATATTTATAAGTGAAGCTTATCAGGACATCGTTCTCTTATATTATCATAATTTGCCTTTAAAGTCAATGCCAAAAGAAAAATAGCTTCCGATCGGAGCAGTATTTACGTACAGCATCCTTTATGCAAGCGGCAGTGTGCGGCTAATGGCACCCGGTATACATCAAAGCTCCAAAATACACAGATGGATTATTGACTTTGTTGAATTAATATGGTACAATATAACAGATGATATATTTATTGATCACATAGTGTTTTTGATAGTTTATCTCGTCAGATTCTCCATTTAAACCTTAAAGTTACGATAAGGAGAAAGATATTATGGGAATGATGGATTTCTTAAAGGTCAGCAAAGGGATCGCAAATAATATTCATTTTGAGAGCAAAACACTGGGTACGGGTTTTTATTCGGGACACGTCGATGCCTCAAGAAAGCCTCACGGACACGGAGTTTTCGTAAACAGCCTTGATATTGAGTATGACGGCGAATGGCAGAACGGAAAGCTTTGCGGATTCGGCAAAAAATACGCAAAGGGTTATTATGATATGCTTAACAGCGTCGGTGACGAAACAAGCAAATCCCTTACGTATGCAGGCGATTTCAAAGATGACAGATTTCATGGAAAAGGACAGGAGTTCAGTCAGACGGGAAAGACATTATACGACGGCGAGTGGGAGGACGGCTGGAAAAGCGGAGAGGGCACCGAATACTACGAAAACGGCCGTATAAAGTTCAAAGGCACATGGAACAGGGGAAGATACCACGGTAAAGGTGTGTATACCTGTGAGAACGGCAGCGTTATCGAAGGCGAATGGAAAGACGGACTCCTTGAGGGAGAAGCAACTCTTTCAGACCGTGACGACTGCGTATACAAGCGTGTATATAAAAACGGCGAAATGGTCAGCGAAAAGCTGATAAGCGGAACTCCGAAACCGTCTCCCGATGCTAAAAGAGTAATAAAGTTTGAAAACGGCACCTATGAGGGAGAAGTCGGTTTTACGGGCAAAATGCACGGCAAGGGAGTCTTTTCCTACACCAACGGAAATAAATACGAGGGCGGCTTCAAGGAGGGTGTCAAGCACGGCCACGGAGTATTCACATGGGCTAACGGCGATGTGTACGACGGCGGCTTTGAAAATGACGTGAGAAGCGGCAGCGGAGTTTTTACGTCCCACAGCGGCAGCAAATACGACGGCGAGTGGAAGGACAACCTCAAGAATGGCAGCGGCATTTTCTGTTACAGGAACGGAGACAGATTTGAAGGGGAGTACTCCAACAGTCTCAAGCAGGGACACGGCATTTACTATTTCAGAAACGGCAATGTTTTTGAGGGCGAATGGCAGAACGACCTGCGCTGCGGAGAGGGTACCCTCACCTGTGCCGACGGCAGCAGAAAACGCCAGAAATGGGACGGCGACAAGCTCATAAGCGAGGAAAAAATTTAGATATCACATATAAACTGTAAGGACCGCCTTTTGCAAAGCATTGGGCGGTCCTTTGTTATTGCAGAACAGTTACGCCTATGGTAAGGTATGCTGCGAAAACGGTCCACAGGAGGTAGGGGATATTCAGATATGCAGCTGTTTTGTTTATACGCAGGAACGAAACTATCATAGCTGTTATGAGTATCAGCATGATGATGACCACAGCTGACGCTCCCCTCAGCGATTTAAGTCCGAAGAATACTGGAGTCCACAGGAAGTTCGCAAAAAGCTGAAGCCCGTACAGCAGGATAGCTCCTTTTCTGCGGCGGTCATTGCTTTCCCATATAAGATAAGCCGATACTCCCATAAGCGCGTACAGGATGCTCCACATCACGGGAAAGAGCCATGCAGGCGGAGCAAGGGGCGGCTGCTGAAGAGTATCGTAATAGGCGGAAAAATTGCCGCCCGATATCAGTGCGGACAAAGCTCCCACAAGCTCTGTTCCGACTATCCATATAATAAGGTCAGTCCATTTGATCTTCATTTTTATCACCCTTTCGGTATAGTATATGCCGCATAAATGTGCGGTATTCATTTTATGTCAAAAAAGAACTTATTTGAAATATATTGACATCTTCCCGAAATATTGCTATATTGTAAGTAACAGATACCGAGCGTGAAAATTTTTTTGTAAAACACTTAGTGTTTCTGCACATTTCATTCGTCTAATATACAGATGGAATAAACAGCCGAAAGCAGTGAAAAGAAATAAATACGGAAAGGGAATCGGGCATTAAATAAAGGAGAGTGTTTTTATGAAAAAGAGAATATTGTCGTTTATTATGTCTGCGGTATTGACTTCGTCGCTGATAAGCGTTCCGAGCGCTTTTTCTGATAATACCGTGGAATACGGAACTGTTATTGTCAGCGTTATCGACGAAGAAACAGGTGAGTTGTATTATGATGAAAATGACATTACATCTGTTTCCTTTTTTAGAACTCCTTTGGACTTCCCTGAAGAGGGGCAGTTTGGGGGAACGATACAGATCGAGGAATGGAATATTGGTCAAAGCAATCCTCATGTAATTGAACAAGTCGAAACAAATTACAGCTATACACTGAACTATAGCATGATGTTTTTTAATACGCAATATGCAGTTGATGTTGAAAAAATACCTGAAACAACATTTGATTATTTATCTTCCGAGCCAAAAGAAATCAAGATGTATATTAAAAAGAATAAATCGACAGAACAAAAGCTCTCCAAACAAATGACACTTGACGATGTAGTTGAGTTGTCAAAAAAGGGCGGCGAGTTTACGTGGGCGGACTTTGAAGCCTACAGCGGCAGAAAGTGCGGTACTCCTTTCGATATGCTTGCGTATATATACGAAATTGATGAAGGCTATTATCTCTTTGTAAGCGGAGCAGTTGACGGAGCTCCCGACCAAGTTAAGCTCTGCCACTATAACGAACATATCAGCGTTGACGTACTTACAGGCGATGTGGAAGCTTTCATTGCTGAAAATTCAAATTATGAGCTGCCTGATATCGGATATACTTTTGACGAGATATATAATATGACCGAAGATGAGGTAAGAGTAGTATTTAACGAAAAAGGTCTCACCAATACCGAAAAGTATCATGTATATCCGCAGAGAAACGGAAATACTGCTGTAGATAATAATTCCATGACTGTCTTGCTTTATCCTGAAAATTACATGATAAATCTTACCGATCATGAGCTTGTAACTCATGTAACAGACATGAACGATCAGGACAAGCTGTTCAAAAACAGCGATATCATATGGGACAGAGAAAAGGTCAGGAAATCTCTCGGACTGCCAAAGGAATATTTTTATTTTGAGGATGTGTCATCTATGGGAGTGACAAAGAGTGCTCACGAGGGAGAAGATCCTGATATCAGAAAGTACTGCCAGTGCAGTATCAGGTGCACATCGGAGGACAAGGATAAGATAGCAGACCTTCGCCGTGCTGCGCTTAATTACATTCAGCTCAATCCTGATTTTGCTCTTGTTTATCCTGAGACTTATGGCGGCGCAGATATAACAGTTCCTGCGGCAACTCTCCAAGGCGATGTGAACTGTGACAATGAAGTTGATATGGCAGATGCTGTGCTCATTATGCAGGCACTTGCAAATCCTAATAAGTATGGCATAGACGGAACAGCCGAGAGACATCTTACCGAACATGGTAAACTCAACGGAGATATGAACGGCGACGGACTGACTGTCGGCGATGCACAGGCAATACAGCGGAAACTGCTTGGTTTAGACGAAAAATCATCAGACCTCGAAGCATTAAGAAAACAATTATCCGATTTCTTTGCCGCAGAAAAGATAGACTATACAGTTATCCCAAAGAACAAAATGCCTGAGCAGTTCGCGGATAAGTATGTATTCATAAAGGTCAATACCGCTGACACAAGCTATGCAACCCGTTATAGTGTGTTTTTGAAAGAAAATAACATCGACAGCAGTCTGATAAAGTCTATCCCATACAAAATAGACAGTGATACAGAACTCAACAAGATAAGAGAGCTGCTGTACTGCTATATACTTGAAAACGATATCCGCGCAAGCGTTGACCCTACCAATGAAGAGGAAGATTTAAAGAACAAGACTGTTATGGTAAAATACGCTGATTCTTCAGAAACGTGCTCGCAGTTGGAAGCTTTTCTTGAGGAGAATAATATTGATCCTGATTTGGTTGAATTTTGGTCAGTTGAATAAAATCATATATGAGAAAGCTCCGCAGATGCGGAGCTTTTTTAATAATAAATCTATTGACAATATACCGATTAAATGTTAGATTATTAATAAGCAAAAACCATTCTTACATAATTTTATATTTTAACGTAAAAACAGCTTAGTGTTTTTCCGCACTCGTTACGTCTAATATGTAAAGAGCGCAGAACCAGATGCGAAAGGAGTCCATACATGGATAACGGTGAAAGTAGCTACCGCCGTTTCCTTGCAGGTGATGACAATGGTATGGTCGAGATCGTCCGCGAGTTCAGGGACGGTCTTATGCTGTATCTGCGTAGTTATACCGAGGATATCAATGCAGCCGAGGACTGCGTACAGGATACCTTCATCAGGCTCGCTGTCAAAAAGCCGAAATTCAGCGGCAGGAGCACTTTCAAGACATGGCTTTACACTATCGGAAGGAATATCGCGATCGACAATGTGAGAAAGTCCCGCAGACACAGGGGAGTTTCCCTCAGCGAATGTGCTGTCCTTGCAGACGAAGCCGACCTTGAACAGAGCTATCTTGTCAGCGAGCAGAAGATAAACCTCCGTCATGCGATATGCAGGCTCAGAGAGGAGTATCAGCAGGTGCTGTACCTGACCTATTTTGAAAGCTTCAGCAATGAAGAGACTGCAAAGATCGTCGGTAAATCCAAAAAACAGATAGAAAATCTCCTGTATAATGCAAGGAAGGCACTTAGGACAGAACTTGAGAAGGGGGGCTTCGATTATGAAAACATATGAAGAAATGGCGAAATATGTACTTGAAGTCCGCGATGAACATGATAAAAAGAAAAAGCACAGGATAACTGCAGCCAAAAGAGTTATCCCTGCGGCAGCAGGAGCATTCTGCGCTTTTATCATCGGCTTTGGCATATTCAAAGGCTATAACCGCCCCGATACACTTCCTGTCCATGATAATATAATAGAAAGCGAAACCACGTCTGCACAGGTCACGACCCTGTCGCAGACCACAAATAAATCAGGGACAGCCCTGACCACAGCTGCGGCTTCGGCTGAAAAGAGCACCTCGAAAACGGCTGTGTCGGAGACAAAGTCCACCACTGTAAAAACAGAGGTTACTTCCGTGACATCTTCAAATCAGACTTCTGCTGTAACATCATCGGCAGCGGAGCACACAACAGCGGCAGCTTCTTCAACAGCTCCAACGACTGCTCCGACTACCACTTACACAACAGTGACTACTCTGGAGACCACTACTACTGCAATAGGCGGCGGAGGAGGACTTTCGGGCGATAGTCAGCACGATTTCCCTGGAGGAATGGGCGGCGGCAGTGCAGGCGGAGAGGGTAACGGAGGTTACGCAGGCGGTGCTACAGGCGGCGGTGCAGGCGGAGACGGCAACGGCGGTTACGCAGGCGGTGGTTATGCAGGCGGCGGCACAGGCGGCACAGAAGAAGAGCACTGGTCACAGCTTACCATCAATCACCGCTACTATTACGCCTTTATTGACGGATATGAAGATGTCTATGTCAACGGCTACATGATACCGTCAGACATAGTCGGCAGCTGGATAGGCGAAGCGGAAATGGAGAGCCAGACCTTCATTGACGGTTATATAAAAAAGTGCAGCGCCGAAGTATATTCTATAAACGGTTACAGCGACAAGGAAGTCGTTGCGATAAAGTTCAAGGGTCATGATGAGTATTATCTGTACTGTAAAATAAATACGGATATTTACGAGTTAATGAAAAAAATACCCCCGCACCAGTGATCTTATAATGAAAGGATGGTTTTTATGAGAAAATCCCGAAAAATTATTGCTGCACTGATGGCAGCAGTAATGACAGCGACCTCGTCAGCATTGACCTTTACAAATGCAGACACCGTAAACAGTGATACCATGGAGTTCACCACGGTATCCGATGAAGAAGCCGATGAGATACGTCAGCTTATTTCGGATTATATTGCAGAGAACAACAAAAACGCATGGGTCCTGAGCAAGGATGAAACACCCTCGGGCATAGTGCTTGTAGGCTACAATGTCAAGGATGAACAGACAGCCATTGATATTTCAAACTATGCCAATGAAAAGGGAATACCACAGGTCATAAGCTTCGTTCAGTATGATCATGACCTCGGCGAGAAAGACACTGACCTTGATAACATATCATGGACTCTTTCGTATTTTATCTCAGATAACAGGGTCGCCGCAAGAGTTGTTCCGAAGTCTGCCCTGCTTGACGGTGTGTCGGAAAAGTATGTATATGTAGAGTATGCTCCCGACAGCGCCGATGCTGTAAATGCAATTAAAGAGTACAGCAAAAAATGCGGTTTTGATGCCGACCTTATCAGGTTCGGAGAAGTTGGAACATTTTCAAAGCCCCTGAATAAAGTTGAAGGCTATACCTTTTACGAGTTCAGCAAGCTTACAAAGGAAGAAACAGAAGCCCTTTTTGAAGAAAAAGCAAAGATAAAGACAGATGGCTTCAGAGTATGGACAAAGGAAGTTTTAAATAATGAAGGCGGAGCAGTAAAAATACTGTTCGAGCTAAACCCTTACGAAAAAAAGACTGATGACGTTACGAGTCGTGACGCCGTATATCGTTGGGACGATGACAAGCTCAGGGAAGAGCTTGCACTCCCCGAGGAAATATTTGATATCAGGCAGATGGATATTATTACATTGAACGGCAGCCAATATGCCAGGATCGCCATTAACCCCAAGGTCGATGACAGGGATAAAGCCTTGGAGCTTCTGGCAGCAGCTCTGAATTTTGTACAGCTCAACAAATACTACAACAGTTACGATATTGAGTATTCCGGCGCAGGCGGCGACAAGACAATCGGATCACATCATGATCTTATAAGCGGCGACGTAAACTGCGACGGCGCAGTAGATATGGCAGATGCAGTGCTTATAATGCAGGCACTTGCAAATCCCGACAAGTACGGCATAAACGGCACAGCCGAAAATCATCTTACGGAACAGGGCAGGCTCAACGGCGACTTCAACGGCGACGGACTCACAGTAGGCGACGCGCTGACGATACAGAAAAAGCTTCTCGGCTATGATATAACCGAAGGACAGGACGCGGCAGCTCTGCTCGGTCTGAAAGACAGCAAGGTAAAAAGTGCTGTTGTAACGGGCATGATTGGCACGAAAAAGTATAGCTTTGAAGGTGAAAAGGCTCAGGCTGTAGTCGATTATCTTAAATCTCTGCACCTCGTAACCAATTTCTCCGAAAATCCCGATGAGTATAACGGCGGAGGCTGGACTATCGACCTTGAATACGAGGGCGGAGATACTGTAACTGTATGGCATAATGCAAATATGTTCATCAGAAATCCTTTGAAGCCGTGGTACAGAATGGATTATGAAGAAGCCTTCAGCTTTGATAATCTGCTGTTTGAGCTTGATAAGCAGTCAACAGAATGTTATCCTGCTATGATAATGGTGAACGGCACTCTTTACAAGCAGTCGGACGTGAGCTTTACGGGAGATTTCTCGAAGTATACCGCAAAGAAGGTCACTTCCTTCGTAAAGAGCGGAACTCCGCAGAAGGACGGCGAGACCAATTTCGATAACGACTGCGATGCCGAATATATTGAGCTTGACGACGGAACTATCGCATTGAAAGATGGTCTGAACTGCTTTATATTCAAGCCGATGAACGATCCATCACTGGGCAGCGTCCGTCTTGACGATAAGGTAAGCGTACAGGCAGCCGAGGGCAAGACAGTAGATGAAAAGTTTGCGGCCGCAGAGATGAAATTGGGAGTAGAGCTCCTGAAAAAGGGCTTTGATCCCACCAAAAAAGATGAGGAGAATATGCTTATATCCCCGATGTCAATATCGGCAGCTCTTGCAATGACAGCAAACGGCGCTGACGGCGAGACACTCAGGGAAATGGAAAATGTTATCGGAAGCGGACTTACTCTTGACCAGATCAACGAGTACATGGCTTACTATATGAACAATCTTCCCGACAACGAAAAGGAAAAGGTATATCTTTCCGATTCTATCTGGTTCAAGGACAAGGAGTCCTTCAAGGTATATGACGAATTCCTTGAAAAGAACAAGAAGTACTACAATGCCGAGCTGTATAAAGCTCCGTTCAACAATGACACCGTTGATGACATAAACGGCTGGGTAAGCGACAACACCAAGGGTATGATACCGGGTATTCTCGATAAGGGCGCACTTGATCCCACCGCAAATGAGGAAATGCTCATGATGCTTATAAATACCCTTTATTTTGAGGCAGACTGGCAGGTACCCTACGAATGGGCACCAAAGGGAGAGTTCACAGATATCAACGGCAATAAGCGCACTATCGAAAGACTTGGAAGCAAGGAGCGCGAGTACTTCGACCTCGGCGACGCCGACGCTTTCAAGAAGCCCTATGCAGGCGGCAATTACAGCTTTGTGGGAATACTTCCGAAGGAAAATGATATCGTTGAATACGTAAAGAACCTTGACGCCGAGAAGCTCCTTGCGGGACTCAGCGAGTGCGTAGATCCCGATTCTATCGACCTCTACACAATGATACCGAAGTTTGAGTATGACTACAGCAAGAAGCTGAACGACATACTTGAGGAAATGGGTATGCCCGCAGCCTTCAGTCCTGCCCATGCCGACTTCTCAAAGATAAACGATCTGTCCGTTGAGGGAGCCGATCCGCTGTATATATCCACTGTACTCCACAAGACAAAGATAGAGGTCACGGAGACAGGTACAAAGGCAGCTGCCGCAACAGCAATAGGAATGGCAGGCGGAGCTATGTATATCCCGAAGAAGGAAGTTTACGTATATCTCGACAGACCTTTCGTGTACATGATAGTCGATAAGAACAACGTACCCTTATTCATGGGCGTAGCAACTCAGCTTGGTGACCTGCAATAAAAAATGTAAATAGTAAAAAACAGGACGGAGTTGATCCGTCCTGTTCTTGTATGCAGGGGCGGATATTATCCGCCCGAATTTTATTTATCAGCCGTCAGCATTTCGTAGGTGACACCGTATTTTTCGGCGATATCCTTAGCATAGGACAGTCCCTCGGGGGGAGCTATCTCCACCTTGAACGACCGCTTGCCGTCGTCGCTTTTAACGACGAGAGAAGCCGCTTTAAAGCTGCTGCTTTCGCTGTTGAGCTCGCCGATATCCGAGGCAAGCTTGTGCATATGGGTGTTGTAAATAGTTCTTACGCCCTTTTTCATAAGTGCTCTTACGGAGTCCTTTGCGATGTAGAAGCCTTCCTCGAAAGAAGTAGTCGAGAACGTCTCGTTCAGCAGGACAAGGCTTTCGCCTGTAGCCTCGGAGTATATCTCCTTGAATCTCACACATTCCTCGCCGAGTCTGCCGAGGTCGAGAGTTTTATCCTCATCGGCAGGGAAATGGGTATATATGCAGTCAACGGGCTTGTAGGCGAATGATGAAGCGGGTACTGATATACCGCCCTGTGCGAGCACGAAGAGAAGTCCCACAGCCTGAGTTATGGTAGTTTTTCCGCCGCGGTTTGCACCTGTGAGTATGTAGAGATTATGCTCTCTGTCGAAGCCGAGATCGTTGCAGACCAACTCGCCGCTGCTTTCTAAACTCAGGGCAAGTCTGAGGTTATAGAGCTCCCTTGCGTCCATTGATACGTCAGCCTTTTCCGAGATCTGAGCCTCGCATACACTGAAGCCCTTTCCTTTGAGCTTTTCGATAAACTCCGCGAACTTAATATAATACATGAACTCGGGAATGACATTGGATATATCCACGATAGCGATATCAGCGTATTCGGTGAGGACGTTCCTGAGCTTTCTTATTACAGAGCCCAGCATTTTGTTCAGGACCTTGTCAAGGTAGAAGGTAGCCCCTGCGGAATCATCATTATTTATGTTCTGTACTATAGTAGACCTTATCCTGCCGTCCATAAGAGGAGTTTTGGCTATAGTAAGCATACCGCTGATATTTTCGATGAATTTGGCAGCACTTTTGCTGTTTTCCTTATCCACATGATGATAGTGCATATCGCCGTCCCAATCGGTGCTGTCCCGAATTTTGTCCTTTTCGGAAATGGCATCGGCGAAGTTGCTGACTATATTGGACTTTTTGAAGGGCTTGCTGTTTACTGAAACAAGTCCGAGACTGACGGCTTCAAAGCTTGAATTTACGTTTACTCCGAGAGTGACGCTCTGTATCACAGAGGTTTTTTCTTTAAGCTCTGCAATGTCCTTTTTCATAGCCTGGAAGCGTGCCTCATCATAGAGCATATCGAGATAGCTCCTGAAAGCGATAAGTCCCTCAGACTTTATATCCGCATTGGAAAGACATTCTCTCATCAATTCCACGCATTTTATATAGCCACTCAGCTCATCGAGTCTGTGCATGAGGAGCCAGAAGCCTGTTTTCTCATCGGTCTCCATACTGCCCGAGTTGAAAGTCCTGATATATTCTATCCTGTCAAAGAGGTCGGTAAGCTGTTTCCTGAGCTCGGGAAGCCGCAGTATATCCGCAAATACCTTTTGTCTGAAAAAAGCGGTATCCGCGTCAGAGGTCATATTTGAAATAATGTTCATGATTATGTTCTGTTCTCTTTTGTCAAGGGAAAGCTCACGGCAGAGTATATCAAGTCCGAGGTCATGGCAGGTCGTTTCCGAGAGCTGTTTGTAGGTCACATTATCCTGCTTGGGGAAAAGAATACTGAATCTCTTGTTTGTATTCATATCTCTTATGCCTCCTTTTTACGTATGTCTTTCCCCGCCGCAGACGTGGAAAGACATAATACATTACTTATACTATAGCAAGTATCGGATTCAGGATTTAGCTGATACATAAATAGTATATCACAAGTAAAACGTGCTTGTCAACAAAAACAGCACTGGCTGAGCAGTGCTGTTTTGTGCATAACATAGAACTTAAAAATTATTTTTTTCTTATTAAACGGTTTTCCGTTTAATTTCATGTGATTTCGATCCTCTTATAGAAAGCGTTACATCTGAGCGTTGAAGAGAGCAGCCAGCTCGTAAACAACGTCATCGCTGTCAGCGTCGATATAAACAGCTTCGTTTATAGAAGAAAGGTCCTTGAGAGAATTGATCTCTTCATTGTATCCTATAGTATATATCGGTATTCCGTAATGACTTACAATACCTGCCGCTGTGTTGTATTCAACGCCGCGGTTGCACTGTCCGTCGCTGAGGACGAATATCATAGTCTTGGCGTCGGGAATGCTCTCCTTGTACTCGTTTATCATATTGATTCCGACGAGAAGAGCGTCGTATGTAGCAGTATTTCCGCCTGCCTTCATTTTCTCCACAGCCCCCGCAAAGTAAGAACGCTGTTCAAGGTCGAACTGAGCAATTGGAAGATTGAGCTTAACATCGTCATTATAGGAAATAAGACCTACATAATTGTCCGATCTTATATTCTTTGAAGCCTCTATAAGAGAGTCCTTAAGACGGTTAAGAGGGTCGCCGGTCATGCTTCCCGAAACGTCAGCAATAAACAGAGCTATTGTCGGTGTGCCCGAGTCCTTTTCTTCCTTCCAGAGCCTCTGAGCGCTGATTATATCAGCTCCGCTTATGTCATTTGTGTTGTAGCTGTAGCTGTTGTCGGGATCGAAGCCGTACTCCTTTGCTTTCTGCTGAGGACCGCTGCTGAGCGCATAGCTCAGGAAAGCATTGATAGCCTCATGCTGTTCATCCGAGAGGTCACCTACGCTGTAAAGGGGATTGCTGTGCTTGTAGCCGAAGGGGATAAAGTCGTATCCGCCCTTGAGTACAGCGCTGTTTGTATAAGCCTGATACTCAACGACACCTGCCTGGAGAGTACCGCTCTGCATAGCGTTTACCATCTGATCTGTGGTATAGCATACGAAAGGTATGCCCTTCTGGAGCTGCTGAAACTGTGAAACAGCTGTATCACTGAGGATATTTCCGCTGTCAAAATGCTGGAGCGCATTTACAAGGAAGTTAAGACCTGTAGCCGAAGTATAAGGGTAGGTATAACCCATCTGGAGCTCGCCGCTTACAACTGCGTCTACTATATTTTCATATGTTACAGAGCCGTACTTTGAAGCTACCGATGAAGCAGCCGATCGGGAAATAGCGATGCCCGCTGTATTTGCAACAAGTGATTCGGCTTCCAGACGGAGCTTTGCGCCCGCTTCCATGGCAAGCTTTCCGAAAAGCTCATTTGAAGGAGTATAAGCCTGCGGGAGGTATACATTATTTGATATATAATCAGATGAAGCTCCCGAGGGAATGCTTCTTACGCTTACGGAGATGATCTTTCCGTTTGAGAGGCGGTTCCTCTGACTGTTGAACTTTTCCGCAGTCTCGTTGAGCCAGCCGTTGTTGTTCTTGCCTGCTTTTTCAGAGGTAGAGAATATCTCGATATCCACATCTCCGCCACCGACAACGGTGAGCGGGTATTTTGTCTCGATATTCGGAAGGTTTGCGGAGCCGTTATCAGAGTAATCAACAGTTCCCTTTACCTTTTCGGCACTGAGAATGTTGATATTTTTCAGGCATTTCTGAAGCTTTTCCTCAGGATTATTTACAGACACCTTATGTGTATTTGTGGAAGGCAGATCATTATTCCTTTTGGAAGAGCTCTTGTTAATCACTGTGATTATCAGTGCAGCAGTGATTATTGCGCCTATTACGGCGATAATAAGCGGAGTTTTGCTTTTGTTCATCTCATATCCTCACTTTCGATCTCGTTCTTGTATTCGTGTATTGAATCTATTATAAGCTTAAGTGACCTTATTTCGGTACTGCTTCTCTCGTTGTCCGTCATCTGTGAGACTTCAACAAGCAGATTGGTATAGTCCTTAAGTATCTTATCGTTTCTTTCCGTAAGCATCCTAAGATAGCTCTTATGACCGTTTATTTCCTCATATCTTGAGGACGACTGCATGATAGCTGTACGCTTCATGAACATTGTCATATTATTGAGCATTACGGACTGTATGTCCTGATTTACAAGCTCGTAAACTCCACCGCTGGAGCTTATGGTATCAAGGGTCTCGGACTTTTTGCGGAAAAGCTCCCACTGTTCTATCATTCTTGAAGCTTCCTGACGGCACAGGGGATAATCCTTGAGGTTCTTCATTACTTCTATGTAATCCTCAGGCTGGTTGAGAGCTTCAAAGGTGTGCTCATCTATGACGTAGGAGCGCTGAAAGGCTTTTTTACCGAGAGCTGCCAGCTTTACGAAGTAATAGTTGCCTGCGCTGAGAAGTCCTACTATTAATATTACAGCGATTATGGAGAGCCCTGCGGAGTCCAGTATATCCGTACCTCCGAAGAGGAGAGCTCCGAAAGTAGCTATAATAATATTAAAAACGATCTGCCCCAGGTATTTTTTCAATAAATTCACCCCAATCAGCCGTTTTTCCACGGCTTGTTATATCAAAATATATTATATAACATTTTCTGTGAAAAGTCAATCATACCCGAGCCCGAAAGGCAGATATTTCCGTTATACCACTATATACCGACGTTTGAAGAAATTGTGACTGCATTGATACAAAACTGTTAAGGATAAAAAACAGCAGCCTGTACACAAGTACAGACTGCCGTCTTTAAAGAATATGATCTTTTATATCATTACTTCTTGCCAGCCATGAAGTCTTCCATTGAAACGGGAGTTCCGTCCTTTATAGTGGAAGCGTAAGCATAGTAGCTGAGGATCTTTGCAGCGTCAACTGCGTCGATGATAGCATCGCCTGTAACGTTTGCTGCAAGCTTCTGCTCCTCTGTGAAGCCGCCGTCGCCGCCTGTAGATACCTTAGCATAGTACTTAAGTACCTGTGAAGCGTCAACTGCGTTGATGATGCCGTCGTTGTTTACATCGCCGAGCATATACTTGACGTCCTTACCGCCTGTAACTGTAATAGTGAGAGGCTTGTAAGCTGTCTTGTAATTGAAGTTTGTGCTGTCCTGGAATACCTTGCACTCCGAGAAGCCGATAGTGTGCTTGCCGTTTGTAGCGTCGTCAGTGATCTTGACTACCAGTGTGAATGCAGCCTTTCCGTCTGTAGGAATTACAGGCTCACCGTCACTGCCAATGCTTGTGAAGTTTACACGGCCTTCGTCCTCATTTGTTGAAGCGGAAGCACCGTCAAGAGCCGGAGCCTTGCTGCCGAGCTTTGTGATCTTGACAGATGAATCTGTCTTGAACTGAACGTCCATAGCTGAAACGGGCTTGCCGTTAGCTGTAACATTAGCATAAACTGTTATTTCGTCGCCGGGCTTTGCAGAGATCTCAGAATTGCCGTCCTTGTCTGCAAATGTGAAGTTGATATCAGCGCCCTCGGACTGCTGGCCCTGACCGCCGCCCGAAACCTTGATGCTGATAGGAGCGAAGGATGACTTGTATGTGTAGTTGGTATTGTCCTTGTATACCTTTAACTCGGAGAAGCCGATGGTGTAATCGCCGCTTGCGTTGTCAGCAACCTTTACCTTGAGAGTGAGAGCTGCCTTTCCGTCTGTAGGAACGATAGGCTCTCCGTCCTCATCGTTGATAGCGGTGAAGTTAGCACGGCAGTCGTCCTCGTTTGTTGATACAGCTGAGTTGCCGATAGCAGCTGACTTGCCGCTGATCTGCTGGAGCTTTAAGCCTGAGCCGAGCTGGAACTGTACATCCATAGCCGATACGGGCTTGCCGTTAGCTGTGATGTTAGCGTTGATAACGAGCTCATCGCCGGGCTTTGCTTCGATAGAAGTCTTGCCGTCCTTGTCAGCGAATGTGAACTGGATATCTCCGTCCTGAGATACAGGCTTTGCTGTAGTTGTTGTAGTTGTTGTGGTGGTAGCAGAAGTTGTGGTTGTTGTTGAAGGAGTACTTCCGTTTGCATCAACAATGTTGATAGTCATTGTCTCAAGCTTGAGGTTGCCGTCCTTTGTGGTATATCTCTGCTTTTCACCCTCTACGAGAGGACAGGGATTGTAGTTTACACCTGTTGTATCTGTGTTGTACTCGCAGTACTTTATGGTGTATGTACCTACAGCAATGCTCTGCGGGATGATCGTATCAAAAACATATAAAGGATATGAGTCTGACTTTTCGCCTGCCCACTTGTATTCCTTGCCGTTGTTTGTCCATGAAAGACCTATATAGTAATTATCTGTACCTGCGGCAGTCTGTGATGAATCAACACCGAAAACGTGCTTGCCGGCAGCCATATAGCCGTCAAGATCATCATAGGAGCCTGCAAATGATATGTAGCTGCTTGTACTGAATTTAGTACCGCCTAAGGTGTACTCCTGTTCGCTCTTTGTATAGCCGTCCTTTTCGGGGTTGTAGAGCTTGAAGGAGATGTCCTTTGAATCTGTGGTGATACCAACGAGAAGTGAATCTGTGGAACCGTTAGCGCTCTCGCTATAGTATAAAGCTGAGGGGAGAACATAACCGTCCGCAGGGATATCGCTCTTCTTGATAGTCACTGTTGATGCAGCGTCTGCTGATGAAGGCTTGGCAATGTCATATGTCTTGACAGCAAAACCCTTGGAAGCATCGGCAGCACCTGCTGTTGCAGGAACGACTGCACCTATCATTGAAGCAGCAATTCCAAGTGATGTGATTGCAGAAATAAACTTTTTCATTTGCAAATCTTCCTTTCCATATTTTTACGCCTTATGTGCGTAAGGGGCTTTGGCTTTAAAAGGCAGTAAACAGATACTGCAAATTAAAAGCACTTTGTGATATTATATCATAAAATGCCGCTTGTGTCAATGCAATTGTTGCGGTTTTTAACGATAGATAAAGTTAAAACAACGTAAATTGATTTAATGTTTTTAACAAAGGAAACGGGGCTGTACGGAAAAGGATCATCAGCTGCCCTGTGACAGCTGATGATCCTTAAAATATATATCGTGATATAAAACGGAATATCCCGCAGCTATTCTATTATAAGCTGATAAAGCGCTCCTGCTGCATCAGCCTACAGTAGTGATCTTTTCGGCGTAGCTCTCAGGGAAGCTCCTGAGCAGACTGAGGAGATACTTCTGTATGGTAACAGCATCGTTTGTAGTAATACCGCCGCCTGCTTCGTAAACATCTCCGTTGAATTTGCCCTGATCCGAAAGCTGATACTTGTTCGGGTTTGCAAGGGACTGCATTATGAGTACCGCATCGCCCATATCTATAGCGTCGTCACAGTTTGCGTCGCCCCACTTTGAGACCTTGGAGTCGAGGACTTCCTTCGGATCCTTAGGCACTGTGGTGGTAGTTGTTTCCGTTGTGGTCTCGGAGGTCGTAGCAGTTGTGGTCGTTGCAGTGGTCGTGGTTGTTGTGGTGGTAGTTTCTGAGGTCGTAGTCGTTGTAGTAGTTGTAGTGGTCGTCGTAGTTGTGGTAGTCGTTACAACAGGTCCGTCTATCTGAGTACCTGCCTTTGCAACGATAGCCTCGTCAATTGTGAAGTCACCTGTGCCTTCCTCTGTTTCAACGTAGAGGATATATCCCGAACCCTCGGGGAGCGTATAGTTCGCGTTGGCAAGCTGTACATATCCGCCTGTGGATTCAGCGCTTGCAATGTGATCGTACTTGGTTTCGCCAGAAGAGTCCTTATATTCGAGAGAGAGCATAAGGTTGCCCGAGCCCGAAGCTGCCACGCTGAAGCTGTAGGTCTCGCCTGCCTTGAAGGTCAGTGAATCAAGAGACTTAAGAGCACCGTGCCATGCGCTGCTTCTGTCGGAAACCGTAAGAGCCTTGCTGCCCTTGTAAGCTGTACCGCCTGAAGCAACGGAAGCGCCGCCTCTGCCTTCCCAGCTGTCGGTTCCTTCTTCAAATGTATCGTGGTAATAGCAGCCGTTCTCATCGGGTTCGATAGGCTCGGGAGGTGTCGGATCCTTGCCGCCTTCAAAGCCCTTGCCGTCGCTTTCGAGCCCTACAACGAAGGTCGTGACGCTGTTTGCGGGGAGCTGAGCGGTGAATGATGAGCCGTTTGCGGAGATGCCGCCTATTTTAGCTATATTCTCGCTTCCTGAGGTTCTGTAGCTGTCAACATTGGTGACTGTTCTGTTGCTGAGGGTGAACTGCTGAGAAACAGCTCCGCTGCCCTTGTTTATAGCAACGACGGTAGCCTGTGTATCGCTGTGCTTATAAGCCGATACGAGGATATTGCTGTTTGGCTGCTCTGTAGCGTCTATACGTACATCGCCGGGACGCACCCATTTCGAGAACTGTGCCATAGCATATCCGCGCTTTGATATCTTGCCCGTATCCCACATAGGACTGTACTGACGGCGGATATACCACCATACATATGCGTTCATGTTTCCTACAACGAGAGCGTTGTGGATATTTTCCGATACCTGAACGGCTTCGGGCCACCTGTCTGCGGAGTTGTTGTCGCTGTTGGGAACGTATACCTCGGTCATCCATATTTCCTTGCCGCAGTTCTCAAGGGCAGGGAAGTCCATCTGGCTGCGCTGTGTACCGTAGAAGTGAGTACCGAACATATCGCAGTTTTCCATAGCCTTTGAATTATTGAGGATGGCATTGTAATAATCCTTGCTGTAGCTGAAGCTCTCAGGCGACATCATTTTTGTGGTCGTTCCTGCCGTTACAGCCTTTCCGTAGTTTGCAAGGAAGCTTGCACAGCGGTCAGGAGCCCAGTATGTCCATTCACCCGACCAGTCGGGCTCGTTCTGTACTGATATAGAATTGAGCTGAACGCCCTGACTGTTGCAGTATTTGATGAAGTCGTTGAGATGCTGGGCGTACTGTGCCTCAGATCCGTTTTTAAGAACGTACTGTCCGCCTCTCGGGCCGCCTGAGCCGTTCTGACGCATTGAAGCGGGCGGGTTCCACGGAGTTGCGAATACGGTAGCGCCGAGCTTCTGAGCTCTCTGAGCGGTAGGGATAGCGTTCTTCCATGCGTTCTTGTCGTCGCTTACGAAGATACGCAGGATAGTGAGACCAAGCTCGTTTTCGCCGTTGCCGAAGGCAGTCTGTACCTGTGCCTCGGTCATATCTCCCGGAGCTCCGTTCTGAACATTGTAGCTCTGCCATTCGGGATGGTTCATACCGCCGAAGCCGCGTATCGTCTGGTATTCCTTGTTCGTGTTGATAGTGCAGGCGCCTGCGGCGTTTGCTTCAAGCACGTTTGAAGGGAAGGAACCTGCTGATGAAACGAGCATAGCTCCTGCCATGACTGCTGAGAAGGCAGTCCTTACTTTTTTTGTTATATTCATTTTTTACCCCCTGCCGAGTGCCGTGTGCCTCCACAGCGACTCGCATTATTATTTAATGTAATAATAACTCATATTATTCATTCTGTAAACTCAAAATATGAAACAAAGGTGGACAAAATGAAGAAGTTGTGTATAATCTCTTTAATGTAGCTTTATATGTTCTAAAAAATGCACGATATTACATAATAAAAATCTCCCGGAACAGATATCTGCCCCGGGAGACCAATTATGAGATATGTGTTTTTTTACATACGAAGTGCGCTGCGGATTATATCAAATCTTGCAATAAGGAAGTCAACAACGGAGATGTTTCCGCCGCCGAACATTCCGCCGCCGCCGCCGAAGCCGCCGCCCCAGCCGCCGCCGAAGCCGCCGCCTCCGCCGCCGCCCCACTGCATTCCGCCGCCGCCGAAGCCGCCCTGGAATGCCCAGCTGCCGCTTACTACGGTCTCGTCATCGCTTTGTGGTTCGTCGGAGTTCATCTGGACGCCGCCGAAGTTGAAACCGCCGTTGTCACCGCCGAAGTTCCAGTTCTGCTGACCGCCCTGCTGCTGATCGCCGCCGAAGTTCCAGTTCTGCTGTCCGCCCTGCTGCTGATCGCCGCCGAAGTTCCAGTTCTGCTGTCCGCCCTGCTGCTGATCGCCGCCGAAGTTCCAGTTACCCTGCTGCTGC
>NZ_CAMKRR010000030.1 GCF_946415235.1 uncultured Ruminococcus sp.
ATGAAATACTTGGACGAACCGTCACGGAAGTCCTCTACCATTGTAGCGGAAGAATCCATCTTTGTGCCAAGATCCTGAATAGTTCCCTGCTGCTGGTTGTTGTTCTGCTGCTGATTATTGTTGTTTCCCTGTTCCCAAGGATTCTGGTTCTGGTTGTTGTTATTGTTTGAAGCTCCGTCCTTATTATAGGTTACAAACTGATAATAAGCCGTAAGAGGAGTGTTTCCGTTGTAGTGGTTGAGCCAGCCGTCAACGCCTCTGCCGGGCCATGTGTTCATCATGATCTTGCCAGCAGTCTTGGGAATATTCTGGTTAGCTGTATATACTGCTCTTCCGTCAACATACCATGTGATATGATCGGGCTGCCAGTCGAAGCCGTAGGTGTGGAAGCCCTGTGAAGCGTCGAATCCGAGATCGTACATCTTCTCGTGATTACCCTGTCCGTTGGTATAGTAGTTGAACTGTACCTTTGTGGTATCCTTGCCGAGGATCTCGATATCTATCTCATCCCACGGATTGTCGTCGGAAGGACCTGTGTAGGTAAAGAATGAAGATACGACACCGTCATTCTTTATTGCCTGCATAGAAGTCTCATAGTAGCCGTAGTGGTAGAAGTCGGTAGTTCTGTACTCGGCGCCTGCATAGTTGTACTTGCCTGTCTTGTCCTTATCTATGGAGAGTGTCAGGCAGCCCTTGTCAAGAGAGGTCTGTGTTGCATACCAGCCGCAGTCGAAGGGATCGCCGTTCTCCCAGCCGTCGGAAGCTATGAAATACTTGGACGAACCGTCACGGAAGTCCTCTACCATTGTAGCGGAAGAATTCATAGGTGTGCCGTAGTCCTTGATATTAAGTTCGGGAGCAGTTGTCGTGGTAGTAGTTGTTGTGGTCGTGGATGTGGTCGTTGATGTAGTAGTCGTTGTGGTAGTAGTTGTAGTTGTTGAGGTAGTTGTAGGTGTCGTTGTGGTAGTGGTCGTGGTATTGTCGTTATTATTCGGGAGATACGACTCGGGAAGCTCTTTTATAATATTGAGCAGATACTTCTGTATGGAGAGCGCATCGTTCGTTGTGATCGACGAGCCGTTCTCATAAACATCCGCATTACGCATTCCCTGCTCTGTTATCCTGTGCTGATCCGTACCGTTTACGCCGTACTTGTTAGGATTTGCAAGTGCCTGCATAAGGATAACAGCGTCGCCCATATCAACTGTTCCGTCGCAGTTGGTGTCTCCCCACTTTGTAACATCGTCAGCCGCATTTGAGGATAACGACGTACCCGTCATTGGGAAAGTCATCATGGCGCAGGCTGCAAATACAGCAGCACAGCGCTTGAATGTGTGCTTTTTCATAAATCTTCCCTCTCATTCCGTGACAAAGGTCACTAAAATAAATTATTTACATTGAAACAGAACGTGTCAAAAGCACACAGAGCTTTTGCAGCACGTTATGTCACATTCTGAGATATCCTTCGGAACTCTGACGGAGTATATCCCGTCTGTTCCTTGAACTGCCTTGCAAAATGAACATAGCTGCGGTATCCGCTGCTGGCGGAGATATCGTTTATATTCATATTTGTGGTCGAAAGCAGCATTTTCGCATAAGTAACACGGCTTTTTACGAGGTCCTCGATAAAGGTCACGCCGAAATGCTTCTTATAGGCGTGCTGGAAAGCCGAGCGGCTCATCCTCACCTCATGAGCTGTACTGTCAACGCTGCGCTGCTCATAGGGGCGGCTGTATATCTTATTGCGTACAGTCGATATGAGCTCGAACTGTGTGCTGCGCCTGCCGGATATGCTGTTCTGAGTCTTTTCCTTTATCTTTATGAACATGAGTCTCATAAAGAGCTCTGCCGACTCTACCCTGCACGGGTTGTCGGAATATCTTTCGTAAGCTATGGACTTCACGCAGTAGCTGAGGAACTCCAGCGGCATGGGTATTGCCGTTTCAAGAGGCAGAGCCATTCTCAGGAAGTCCTCCTCCTCACCTGCGTCGTCAAAATCAAAATGCACCCAGTCATTCTCGAAAACATTCAGCGGTACACAGCGGTAGCGCTGAGGTCTGCCCTTCGGATAAATAAAGACCGAACCCGCGGGGGTAAGTATTTCCTTTCCGTCCACCTCAAAAACAGCGGGTGTGCGGACAAGCAGCAGCAGATAATCGCCGCTTCCGTCAGGTCTGTCTATGAAGAAATCTGCGTCATGGCAGTGGTCAAAGCCAACATTATTAATGATCATTGTCAATTCTCCGTTTTCTAAATATTCCGTTTTATGACAGATCCATAATTCAACATACACTTGCCTTTTTATTCATTGTGTAGATTATAACATTTTCAAATCTGTTTTTATATTATTTTATTGTCAAAATTAGCAATATTATGATATCTGCATAAAACGTTATCCCCCGCACAGGCGAGGGATACTTAAGTTTTAACTATTCTCTTTCATGAAATCAGGAAATTTGTAGCGCTTTTTGTACTCCTTCGGAGTTACGCCAAGGTATTTCTTGAATATCTTGATAAAATAGCTCTGGGAGCTGAAACCGAGAAGGTTGCTTATCTCAGAATCCGTATATTCCGAAAACGTCAGCAGATTTGCTGCTTCCTCCGCCTTCGTCTTGCTTACATAATTACTGAAAGCGATACCCGTTTCCGACTTGAAAAGTCTCGAAAGATATGCGGGACTTATCTTAAGGAAGTCCGCAGCGTCCTCTATCATTATCTTTCCGTGCAGATGCTCGCTTATGTAGTCGAGAGCGCGTACTATCTGCTTTGAATAGATACCGCTGTTGCGTACTCTTCTCATATGTCGGGTATAGCCCTCTATCATTTCCTGATGAACTGCATGGACCTCGTCCTCCGTCCTGCATTCATCGGCTTTCATTATATAAATGTCACTGAGATTGTAAGCCTCTTCAAGAGTCATGCCGCTGTTTATGCAGAATCGTGCAATAAGTGCGGCTGATATTGAAAAATGGTACTTCAGGTTTCTGAGAGGATCCTTGCTCAGGATACCGTATCCCTCGCTGCAAAGAGGAGTTGCAAACACCTTCACAAGCTCGATGTTTCCCGAACAGATACTCTCATAGCAGGCTATTTCACGGTCGAAAGGCGCGTGCTCAAAGCCCTCCTCACGTTTCAGAAAGAGATGGGATGAAATGTATTTTTCCGTATAATCGCTCACGTATGACACCTCACTTTACATGGTACTTTAAATACATTATATCATCAAATTGTGAATTAATCAAGCACAATATGTTACTTAAATCAAGCTCACTGCACAAAAAGTGCAGCGAGCCCGATAAGCTGATATTCTCACGATCACATACCTGTTTCATGGAAGAAATACGGAAGCGCATCATATACATAATGCCTTACATAGCCCCACCAGTGCGTTTTGCCCGGAGCGACCATGAAGTAGAAGTTGCCCTTTGAGAAGTCGGAGGTATAGATGAACTGGCTCATCTTCTTCATTTCGTCTATCTGAGGATTTACGTTGGGATAGGCGATATCATCGGAACCTGTAGCTGCAAAGATGAAGTACTGGTTCTTTTTGAGTCCCGACTTGTCAACAGCATTTGCAATGGACTTAGCCTTGTCGTAAGCGGAGTTGCCGTTCCAGTGATCGCCGCTGAGAGGCATGAAGTAGCCTACGATATCAAGACAGTTCTCCAGTACAGCCCATGTCGAGACAGAACCCATTGAGAAGCCGCCGTATGCTCTGTGCATCCTCGACGCCTGAAGCGAAGCCTGCGAAGTGTCCTTTTTGGCGTATGTCGAGTACTTGCCCTCTACGAAAGGAACCACGCTCTGACGGAATTCGCTGTAGAAGCGTCCTGCCTCAGTCTTGTTGAATGTTGGGAATACAACGATAAGAGGATCAAGTTCGCCGTTCATTATCATGTTGTCCAGCATATTCTGTACCATGGTATCATTCTGGGAGATAAGAGTGTTCTCGTTCTCTCCGCCGCCGTGCATGAGGTAGAAAATGTTGTACTGCTTGCTGTCATCGTAGCCGTAAGGCAGATAAACATTGAGCTTGTTGCCGCCGTTTATGCCGTTATAGCTCTCGTTTATGACCTTGCCCGCCTGCCGGCACTTATCAAAGTAATTGCCCGGAGCTTCCTTAAACTGCTTGTTTGCGTCGTAGTCAAACGGCGTCACCTGCGGTTCGGGAGTATTGTCAGGGAATTCCTTTATCTTGCCGAGAACGAACTGCTGAAGAAGTATAAGGTCGTTGACCTCGTACTCTGTGCTCTTGTCAACGTCTGACAGCCTGACGAGCAGAGCGTCCCTGCTGTCTGAAAGTATGAGCTTTCTTGCTGCGCTTACGTCCATAGCGTTGATGCGTCCGTCGGAGTTTACATCGCCGGGTATGAACTGTCCGCCGACTGCGCCTTCTATAGCTGTTCCCGCGGCAGCGACCGCTGCTTCGTCAACATAAAAGCTTGTAGTGCCGCTTTCCGTCTCAACATAGATCATTATATCGGAAGCGCCCGCAGGTACAGTAAAGTCAGTATTTGCCAGCTGTGCCCACTTGCCCTTCATTGGAGCTGCCTTGGCTATCTTTTCGTATTTTGTCTCGGTACCGTCGCTGTACTGCATCGTCAGATAGAATACCTCTGAGTCTCTGCCCTCGTTCTGCATTACGTTGGCACTGAAGCTGTAGGACTTGCCTGCGCTGAGCTTGCTGCCGACGCTTACAGCCGCACCGTTCCAGTTATCGGTCCTGCCCGAGCAGTAGAGCGAACCGCTGCCCTTGAATGCATTCTTTGATGAAGCTGTTACGGAAGCTCCGCCTCTGCCTTCCCAATTCTCGTCGCTGCTCTCGAATGTATAATGCAGCAGATAATCCCCTGAATCGACAGTCTTTTCAACAGTAGTTATCGTCGTTTCGTTTTTGGGGGCAGTGGACGAAGTCGTTGTAACAGGAGGCTGATCTCCCTCATCGCCGCTGAATTTCCACCAGTCGATATTGAAGAGGTAATCGTTTCCGCCTGTGTATTTGAAGTAAAGGTCATGCTCGCCGCTTGCGCCGCTTATGCTGCATGATACCTCCTCCCAGTTCTGCCAGCCGCCTGTCTTGGCAACATCGCAGGTACCTATCTTCTTGCCTGTAAGGCTGTCAAGATAGATCTCTATGCTGCCGCCGCTTCCGTTTGAAGCTACGCTTGCTGTGAACTTATCGGCACCGTTTCCGAAATCAACTCCGCTGACCTTGACATAGCTGCCGTTGCGGATATTTGATAGATTCATGCCGCCGTTGTCGCATTTTTCGGTCTTTACGCCCGATGAGAAGCATATCGTCTCACCCTCCACACGCTGATAAGGATTTAAGGATTCAAGCTGTGAAGGACCTGACTTTGTAGGCGATATAGTCGGTATGGAACCGTCAGCGCCGTACCGGAACTCGTCAACGCATACGCTTCTGTCGAAGCTGCCGCCGCCGGGGAGACTTGCATCATGGTAGAAGAGGTATGAGTGACCTTTGAAGTCGATAATACCGGGATGATTTGTGAAGCAGTTATGCATCTTCATGACCTGTCCGCCGTACTTCCACGGACCTGTGGGAGAGGGAGCTGTGGAGTAGCCTATGCTCTCAGAGCCCTCGCCGTTGTAGAACGCAGCGAAAACCAGATAATAGAGGTCGCCGCGCTTATAGAACCACGGTCCCTCGCCGTATGAGGAAGCCTTTCCTCCTCCGGGACCGAAGGTCGAGGAATTCATATCGAAGTGTCCGATCGGTCCGTCAAGAGTTACCATGTCCTCCTTCAGCTTTACATAGTAACAGGTCGGATTTCCGAACATGAGCCATGCCTGACCGTCGTCGTCAATGAATACCGTAGGATCAATGTAATCCCAGTTAGGACCGCAAAGAGGCTTGCCTAATGCATCTTTGAAAGGTCCTGTGGGCGAATCGGCTACCGCAACGCCTATGCCTCTTCCGCCGCCTGATTTGTTCTCAAGAGTCACATAGTAATAGAACTTACCGTTACGCTCTATACACTGTGAAGCCCATGCCGAATCTTCCTTGCCCCATGAGAAGGAGTCCCATGAAAGCAGCATACCATGATCTGTCCAGTTCTGCATATCCGTCGAGGAATAGCAGTGCCAGTCGGGCATATAGTAGAAGTCGGAATTGTCTTTGTCGCGTCCGGTGTATACATATACCGTATCATTATACACCATAGGCGCGGGGTCAGTGCTGTAAATCGTCTGTATACAGGGATTGTCAGCCATGACCTGAGCCGTCGGGACTGATGCGAGCACAGTCAGTGACATTGCAGCAGCAGTCGCCAATGATAAAATTTTTTTCATAAGTCTGCCCCCATTTTTTATTTTTTTGGATTTTTGCCTTTTATTTCCCTTCAGTTTGAGTGTAAACTTTTAACGGTCAAAGTTCACAATTTCTTTATATTTTATTAAAGTATAATGTAAATTTAGCCTTTTCTTATACCAAAATTTTGACATTTATAGTAAAATTACCACCTTTAATATCAAATTATTGCTAAACATATCAAATATTGCTATCCAAGCTAAAATATCTTTACATTTTGCGCTTTTGTTCAATTTTTTCCTTATTTTTCGCGGAGTTTGTTTAAGCATTCATTAAGTCCCGCAGCGCAGCAAGTTCGATTTAAAACATTATTTCAGCTCTTTTGTCAGCAATTTTTAGTCATTACAGCCAAAATCCACAAAAAACGACTTGCATTTCAATACTTGTTAATCTTACAATGAAATTATAAAAGCAGCGGAGCTTCTGCTCCGCATAAATAATCGTAAAAACTGTTTTCATTTGCTTTATTTGATATAAGGAGTGATAATATGATCTCAAAAGCTTTCAGCAGAAGCATGGGCGCAGCTGTTTCCGCAGTTATGCTTGCCTTTTCCGTTCCGTTCACGGCTTCCGCAGCCGACCAGCAGGTAAGAGGAACTATCGGCGGCTTTGACTATGAGATGTGGAATCAGAACTATACAGGCACAGTCGAATTTGAACCCGCTCAGGCTTCCTTTACCTGCTCATGGGAAAATGTTGAGGATTGCTTTATAACTATGGGCAAAAATTACGATGTTCAAAAGCTGAATTACCGATCCATCATGAATCTTTCATTTGCCTATGATGTTGATTTTACTCCGATGGGCAATGCATATTTCGGAGCATACGGCTGGACAAGAAATCCTTTGATGGAATATTATATAATTGAAGGCTGGGGCAGCTGGAGACCTAATCCTTCTCCGTACGACAAATCTTACGGTACAGCTGTAGTCAACGGTAATGAGTACGAGGTATTCACAACTACCCGCTATAATCAGCCAAGCCTTGAGGGAACACGTACATTCCCGCAGTACTGGAGCGTCCGCACCGAAAGTGCATCACGATGCAACGACACTAACCATATTTCAGGTAAGATCGACATTGCTAAGCATTTCAAATCGTGGGGCTCAATGGGACTTGATACTTCAGGAACTCTTTATGATGCAGAATTCTTTGTTGAAGGCTACAGATCCAGCGGAAGTGCTGAACTAAAAAGCTTGTTCTTCGGAGGCGGCCATGACAGCTCACCTGTCAATATCAATAGCAAATATGTAAGTAAGAATATTCTCAGAACTCCCGACGCTGACGGATATTACATCAAAAATGATTTCAACGAGGAGTACGGAGAATGGGAATCCTACGGCAACTGTTTATTCGAGCTGACTGAAATGGAAAACAATGATACAAACTGTCTGCGCGTTTACAGGCGCTCCGAACCGTGGAACGGACCGTCACTGTATCTCGGCTCAAAGACATTCATTCCGGGTGAGACCTACAGCTTTGGTGCTTCTGTTATGCAGAATACATTCCCTTCCGAGGAAATATACCTTATTCTCCAGTATACTACACAGTCAGATGTTACCAACTATCGTGTTATAGACAGCGCGACCGCAAAATGCGGCGAATGGGCAAAGCTTTCCCAACCGTTTTACAAGCTTGAAATACCCGAGGGCTCAAGAGACTTGACATTTTTTATAGATTCTGCTGAAGAATGCTGCGATATCTATATTGATGATTTCTTTATCGGAGTCAAGGGACTGAAGTCGTTTTCAGATTCTTCCTCTTTATATTCTTCCGAACTGCTCGGTGATATCAACTGCGACGGCGTTGTTGACGTATTTGATCTTGCACCTTTCAGAAGAGGTATACTCAGTATGATCGTAAGCGACTCGGCTGCACCTGCAAATTCCGATATCAACGGCGACGGAAGTGTCAATGTTGCCGATCTTGTATTGTTACAAAGATATCTCCTCGGTGCAGAGAAGCTCCCCGAAAGCGCATCAGCTACAACGACGGCTTCCACAACAACAACAACAACTACTACTACTACTACTACTACTACTACTGTTGCCGATGATATAACTACTACCACAACTTCTGCTTCAACAACTTCCCAAACGACAGAAAAGGAAACTTCAGCGACTGCATCACATAGCACAACGACCGCACCTGCTGCTTCAACAACAACTACAGCTGCGGCAGCGGAAAAAGTGTCTTATGAGTTCAAGGCTCAGTATGTAAACACAAGCGGTAAATATGACGACACCTACCCTATGACAAGGATAATAACAAGCCGCGATGAACTTGAAAGTTATATGTCAGAGTATATGGGATCTTTAAAAATTGAGCCTCTTTTCTCAAATATATATGATTCGGAAACATTCCTGAAAAACGTCGAAAATTATACCGATGAATGGTTTGGCAGCAACAAGCTTGTCGTTGTATTCCTGCGGGAAGCATTCTTAGCTCCCGACACCTACAAGGCTGCTTACATCAATAAGGACGAAGTCGGAATTGAACGCCTTAAAAACGGCGGCGATATGGCTATCTCTTACTGGCATATTTTTATTGAAGTCGATAAGGACGCCGAAATAAATGATGACTTTAAAGTCAGCGTAACAAATTCGCCTGATATGGACCTTCGCTATCCATTCGGTTAAACTAATATTATCGTAAAAGCAAAGCAGAGCTCTTAAGAGCTCTGCTTTTTCACTCATATCATTGTTATTTTTCCGAAAACATCTTCCGTGGTACGGAGCCGTCTGCTATCTTGCAAAAAATACAGTCATTCATTGTTTTCTCCTCCATATAATGATAAAAGCCATAGTTATCGGAAATACTATGGCTTTTTTATTTCGCTTATATCAGTTTGCAGCTTTTATTATTGCTTTTTTCATCTCCACAAGATCGAAAACATCGGCATTTCCGTCCTTATTAAGGTCGGAAGCCTCAAACTGCGCCTTTGTGAAATCGGCAGTCTTGTTCAGCAGATGATCCTGCAATATAACAAGATCGGAAACATCAAGCTTCCTGTCGCCGTTAAGATCGCCTGCAACAGGCTCGGTATTTGCAGTATTTCCGCTGCCGTTGCCGATGACGAAATCGCTCTTCACAAGCTCGAACCTTTCGCCGTTCTGATCCTCGGCAGTGATCTTGTAGGTATAATCTCCGTCATTAAGAACGTTGAACACGATATTCCTGTCAAAATAAGCCGAAAGATCGTACTTCACAGAATTCGGAGCAGCTTCCGCATACTGGCTGGTAGCTTCGCCGTTTCGGAAATAAACTCCGCCGTATACCTTGGCGATAGCAAAATTGGAAGTTATGACTCCCTTAATGGAAAAAGCCTTTCCCTTTGCTATCGTTCCTGTAGGTGAAGTAGCTCCGCTTATTTTCATATCAGACTTCATGTCCTCTTTTTTCTGCATATAAGCCATGGAAGAACAGCCGCTCTTTCCGTTGTATTCAACGTGTGCCCACTCACCATCTCCCTTCGTTACGGTAAATTCAGCTCCTGCGGGGATCTCTCCCACAACGGCAGATGATGTGCTGTGTCCTGCCCTTATGTTAAGTACAGTCACAACTCCCTTTGTTGTATAAAGTCCCGCACAGTCATCGGTACAGCTGCACGCAGCCTCGGTCGCCGCGGGAGGAGTTACAGTCGTACCGCCGCCGACGTTATCGGAATATGTAAAATAAGTAAGCGGGTTGTAGTATGTTTTCGCGGGCCAGCCAGCGGATAAAGCTGTGCAAATACCGAAGTGCAGATGATTTCCGGAGGAATTTCCCGTGCTTCCGACTTTGGCGATGATATCGCCCTGCTTTACAGCAGCTCCGCCGCTGACAAGAAGCTGTGAAGCGTGGGCATAGAACGTATAAACTCCAAGGTCTGCATGATAGATTATTACCATGTAGCCGTAGCCGTCCTTCCAGTCTGCGGAAGTGACCTGACCGCCGTATGCCGCATAAATATTGCTTCCGCCGTTTGCCTCGATATCTATTCCGTTGTGATATCCCGAAGCATCGCTTATATTTCTGTTCTCATCGAAATATGTGGTTATGTTTTTGTACTGCGGCTCCGTGGGCCATACCGCATATGCGGCTGCATGAACATTTCCGCCAAATGGCAGCCATATCTGCGCGGTGAATATCAATGCTATAACAACAAGGACAGCCGAAGCTCTCCTGAGAATATTTTTCATATGTAAAACTCCTTTTTGCAGGTAAACGAAAATTTCTAATATACATATTACCATATTTCTGCCAAAAAGTCAATCCGATGCTGTAAGACACAACAAAAAAGGAGCTGCCAAATGCATGATATGCAGTTCACGAACCAATAACAGTACTTGACATTTTTCTGATTATGAGCTAAAATTAATATAAATATATGCTAACTTAAAGGAGTTTTATATATGTTCAAAACTACAATAAAAATCGAAGGCATGATGTGCAATATGTGTGAGGCTCACGTCAATGACGCTGTACGCGCAGCCGTATCCGCTTCAAAGGTGAATTCTTCACATAAAAAAGGCATTACCGAGGTCATCACCGAAAAGGAACCCGACGAGACAGTCCTCAGGGAAGCCGTTGAAAAGGACGGCTACAAGGTGCTCGGCATAACTACAGAGCCTTATGAGAAAAAAGGCCTTTTCGGAAGAAAGTGAACCTATATCCCTGCATAATAATACACTGATACTAACAGGAGCAGACATGGATACACTAAAAGCCGAACAATTCATAAAAACTAAGGCAAGACCTCTCGAAAAGACGCTTTTTGACTGGTATTTCGGGAACGGCACAAGACAGCAGGCAGTTTACTGCGTTATGGATTTTCAGAATGACGACTGCGGCTTCGGCAGAGCAATTGAGCCCGACAACTGGAACCCTAACTCAAATCCCATAGCCACGAATGACGCTATAATGACTCTTTTCAGGATAGGAGCACTTGACGAAACAAGCCGCCTAACCGACAGGATCGTTCATTATCTCAGCTCTCACGACTCATTCGACGAAGAGAAGCAGCGCTGGCTTTTTGCGATAGACAGCAATAAGGACTTCCCTCATGCAGTATGGTGGGAAAAGAAGGGCGACGGTATAAGAGGTTTCAATCCTTCTGTATCACTTGCTGCGTTTATGTGCTGTTTCAGCGAGGAAAAGCAGTTTTACGTTCAGATCTGCCTTGACGCATTTAATGAAATTGCCGATCAGAATGAAATGATAGCAGACGACCTCAAGTGCTATCTCCTTGCATATGAGCTTATGGAAAGGCATAATAGTTCTCTTATCGGCAGCAATTTCAACGCAAAGGCTCTGCTGTGCGAAAAGCTTGAACAGGTAATATGCAGCGATACTTCAAAATACGCATCGGAATATGTTCCCAGACCCTCCGACTTTTTCTGCGGTATCTTCGGACAGTTCATTACCGATAAGATACGTAAGCTCATAAAGGCTGAGCGTGAGATACTCGGCAGCCTGCAGCAGGAGGACGGCGGATTCGATATCTCATGGCAGTGGCATACGGACTATGAAGAATTCGCACAGGCACGGGAATGGTGGAGACCGAGGATAACTCTTGATAAGCTGCTGTTTTACAGATATAATGCATGATAAACGGAGGAAAAGATGAAACACGGACTTGTTCTTGAAGGCGGCGCCATGCGCGGTCTTTTTACCGCAGGCGTTATCGACGTCCTCATGGAAAACGAAATATCATTCGACGCAGTTGTCGGAGTTTCCGCAGGTGCCTGCTTCGGCTGCAATTATAAATCGGGACAGATACGCAGAGCTATACGCTATAACACAAGATTTTGCAGGGACAAGCGCTATTGCAGCACCCTTTCTCTCATAAAAACAGGGGATATGTTCGGAGCTGAGTTCTGTTATCATACTATCCCCGAAAAGCTCGATATTTTCGACAAGAAAGCCTTTGATTCCTCACCTGTGGACTTCTGGGTGGTCTGTACTGACGTCAGTACGGGAAAAGCAGTCTATCACAAATGCGGTCCTGTCAATTCGGACGAAATGGAATGGATAAGAGCTTCCGCTTCCATGCCCATCGCAGCAAGGATAGTGGAGATAGGCGGATACAGACTTCTTGACGGCGGCATAGCCGATTCGATACCCTTGAGGTTCATGGAGAGCAGAGGCTGCGAAAAGAACCTTGTGGTCCTCACTCAGCCCCGTGATTATGTGAAAAAGCCAACAGGCGCCATGAAGCTCATGAAGCTCAAATACCGCAGATACCCCGAGCTCCTTAAGGCTGTGGAAAACAGGCATAAAATGTACAACAATGAGCTTAAATACATCCGCAGCGCCGAGGAAAAAGGCTCTGCATTCGTTATAGCTCCTCCCGAAGCGCTTCCCGTAGGTCATATCGAGCATGACCCCGATGTTATGCGGGAGGTATACCGCATAGGCAGGCGCATCGCAAACGAAAACCTTGAAGCTCTCAAAAGCTTTCTTACACAAGAGTAAAAGCAGGACCTGTTCGGCTGAACAGGTCTTTTTTGCTAATATTTTACAGCGTTTATGTCGGGAGCTCCGCCGTTTATCATGGCAAGGACTGTTTCCGAAAGCTTTTTTGTGAGCTGTACGCTCTCCTTCTCGTCTCCTGCAAGCTCTAAATATACGGAGGTCTCGTCAATAGTGAACTCGGAAAAGAAAACCAGCCTTCTGCTCTCGGGTCTGTTGGGATTTGCCCTTGAATAGCCTGTTTTCACGGTTACTCCGTTTATTTCGGCTGTACTTTCATTGCCGCTTATTATAACATCTGTAAGGGGAAGTCCTTTCCGTGCAAGATTTATGTGTATATCGTCAGCAATCAGCCCGATCCGCTCCATTTCTCCCGTTTCCGCCTTGAACACAGCATGAGGCAATCCGTTTGCGTCCGATAATTCTATCGTCGGCAGAATTTCGCGGAGCTCGTCTGCGGTCAGCTGTCTTTCCGTAACTTCATATTCATATGCGTAACATGCTTCACCAATTGCCTTCGTCCTGCCGTATACAAAGCTTTCGCCGCTTTCAAGAGTTACGGTGTAGCTTTTGGCTCCGAACAGGTCATTGCGTATACCCCAAAAAGCTGCGGCTGCTATGGCAAGTACAAAGCAGGCAGCAAGAGGCAGAAGCTTTTTCACAGTCTTTGCAGCGGAAGATGTGCCATACTTTTTATGATACTCCATGATATTCGAGAGCATACGCTCATTTGCGGCTTCATCGGGCAGTATCCTGTCCCATGACGCGATCATCATGTCATTTTTCATCTGTTTCTTCACCTAACCTTTCTTTAAGGATAACACGGGCTTCATGCAGATAGTTTCTTACAGTCGATTTCGGCTTTCTGAGGATATCCGCTATCTCTGCACTGTTGTAGCCCTCGTAGTAATACAGGTATATGACCGTCTTGTATTTGTCGGGGAGTGCCATAACAGCCCCGAGAATATCGTCCCCTTCCGCTTTGTCCTCGGTCTGAAGCTCCGTGTGTTCGTCGATATCCTCACTCTTTCTGTGCCAGTGCTTAAGCTCGTCCTTGCAGATATTTGCCGCAGTCCTTATGAGCCACGCCTTTTCATGCTCGCTGTTCTTAAATCTCGGATTTTTGTCTATAAGCCTGTAAAAGGTCTCCTGGACCGCGTCCTCGGTATCTGCGGGATTTTTCATATAAGCATAGCAAACCCGATATAATGTGTTTCTGTGTCTCTCATAGATCTCTTCGATCTCTTTGTCCGTACGCAACAAAGGTCCTGACATTTCACCCGCCTCCTTTCACTTATAATACGATCAGACAGTACAAAGTGTCGGAAAATATTCAAAAAAGGACGCCTAAAAGACGTCCTTCGGCATATTTACAGTTTTACGTGCTTTTTCACGCGGTAGGATATAACAAATGCAAGCACCATTTTAAGCAGGTCAAAGGGAACGAAGGGATATACACATATCTCAGCCGCTTTTTTAAAGCTCATCGTGCTTTCTCCGATGGAATAGCCGTATACGAACCACAGTGTTCCGAACGCATAACAGACAAGAAGCCCGAGCACAAGCAATGTTATCCGCACTAAGAGCTTTTCTCCGAAAAGTCCGACACCTGCCCAGTATATCAGTGCCATAAGTACAAAACCTAATATATAACCGCCCGTGGGTCCCACAAGGATACCCACACCACCCTTGAAGCCGTTGAATACGGGAAGCCCTATAGCTCCCAGAAGAATATACGCAAATATGGAAAATAAACCGTTTTTGCCGCCGAGTGTCAATAAGGCGCAAAAAATGGCAAAGGTCTGCATAGTAAAGGATATCGCCCCGAAGGGTACGGATATCCACGCGCATACGGCTGTTATTGCCGTGAAAAGAGCTGTAAGCACTATCTCTTTTGTGGAAAAGCTCCTTTTTGTCGTGTTTTGTTCTGTCATCTGAAACATCTCCCGTAATATTGTATTTGTATTATAGCACATTGCTCTCACTTTGTCAACTACTTTTTAAAAATTGGTTGACAGATTTTTTGCTTTATTATTGTATTTATGATAATAATATATTATAAGCAGGGTGCCCCCCGCGGGCGGGTCCGCGGCGCAGATAATAAATCCCCCTGCTATTAGTCTGCGCCTGTTGCAATTCACGTAATTATATGTTATAATAAAATAAGTATTTTACGCGAGGTGTTTTTAACATAATGAAAACCAGTGAATTCCGTGATATCATTGATTATAAACGTATCAAGGCGGATTTCGACACGGGGCTGACTTCCGAACAGGTAAGGCAGAGATTTGACGAGGGTCTGGACAACCAGCCCGTTGAAGCTCCGTCAAAAACCGTCAAGGAGATACTTTACGATAACATATTCACTTACTTTAACCTTATATTTGTTATTCTTTCGGTACTGCTGATACTGGTGGGCTCTTACCGCGATCTTACATTCATGCCTGTCATTATCGCAAACGCTCTCACAGGTATCATACAGGAGCTCCGCTCGAAATCCGTGCTGGACAAGATATCTGTGCTGAACGCTCCCGTCTCTACGGTCGTCCGCGACGGAGAGATAAAAAAGATACCGTCAAAGGAGCTCGTTCTTGATGATATTGTTATTTTCAAGGCAGGAAATCAGATATGTGCCGACGCTATAGTTGTTGACGGAAATGTTTCCGTCAACGAGTCGCTCCTTACAGGTGAATCCGACGAAATAACAAAAAAGCCCGGCGATACACTTATGTCGGGAAGCTATATCGTTTCCGGCACCTGCCGTGCAAGACTTGAAAAAGTGGGCAGAGAGTCCTATATCTCAAAGCTGACGATACAGGCAAAAAAGACCAAAAAGGGCGAGCAGTCGGAAATGATACGCTCACTCAACAGGATAGTAAAATTCGCAGGATTTGCCATACTCCCTATCGGCATCATTCTTTTCTATCAGGCTTATTACCTCAATCACGAGACTATAAGAGCAAGCGTGCAGTCAATGGTGGCGGCTGTTATCGGTATGATACCCGAGGGCTTGTTCCTCCTTGCCAGCGTTGCACTCGTTATCAGCACCATGAAGCTCGCACTCAACAAGGTACTTGTACATGATATGAAATGTATCGAAACCCTTGCCCGTGTCGATGTTCTCTGCGTGGACAAGACAGGTACCATAACCGAGAACACCATGTCCGTATCGGCTGTCGTAAACGCCGAGGAGGGCGAAGATGATGACCGTATACAGGGACTTTTAAGCGACTTTGCCGCCGCCCAGGACTCCGATAACGAGACTATGGCTGCTATAAAGAGCCATTTCCACTGTCCTGCCGGACGGTCTGCGATCGCCGCAACAGGCTTCTCATCCGAGTTCAAGTACAGCAGCGTTACCTTTGAAAAGGATTCCTACGTTCTCGGAGCCCCCGAGTTCATACTGAAGGAGAATATAAAGGAGCACAGAGAGCTCATCGACTCCTACAGCCGCAAGGGCTATCGTGTGCTTGCTTTCTGCAAATACAGAGGGATACCCGACGGCAAGGAGCTCACATCGGCTGCCGAGCCTGTATGCTTTGTGATAATGTCTAACCCCATAAGAGAGAACGCTCCCGAAACCTTCAGGTATTTTGCGGAACAGGGCGTTGAGATAAAGGTAATATCGGGCGATAACCCCGTTACTGTATCGGAAGTCGCTAAAAGGGCAGGTATAAAGAATGCAGGCGACTATGTCGATGCAGCTACACTGACCACTGACAGCGCCATAAAGGAAGCCGTTACAAAGTATACCGTTTTCGGACGAGTTACTCCCGAACAGAAGCGAAAATTCGTAAGAGCTCTCAAAAAAGCGGGAAAGACCGTTGCTATGACGGGCGACGGCGTAAACGACGTACTTGCTCTCAAGGACGCCGACTGCTCCGTGGCTATGGCTTCGGGAAGCGACGTTGCCGCTCAGGCGGCTCAGCTCGTTCTGCTGGAGTCCGACTTCTCAAAGATGCCCGACGTCGTTGCCGAGGGAAGAAAGGTCGTAAACAACCTTGAACGCTCGGGCAGCCTCTTCATAGTAAAAAACATATTCTCGCTGATAATCGCTATACTTTCCATATGCTTCGGTATGAAGTATCCTCTGCTCCCCGCACAGATATCACTCATAAGCGTGTTTACCATAGGACTTCCCGCTTTCTGTCTTTCATTCATGCCAAACCGCGACCTTATACGCGGACGGTTCATAATGAATATACTTCTGAAAGCTCTTCCTGCGGCGCTTACGGACGTACTTGTGGTAGGTGCTATGATATACTTCGGCAATATCTTCAGCGTAGGAGCGAACGATATCGCCACAGCTTCCACCATACTCATGAGCATAGTTGGCATGATGATACTCTATCAGATATCGAAGCCCCTCGATGTGCTGAAAATGGGCATATGGGTGGGCTGCGGACTTGGTCTCATATGCTGTATGGTATTCGTCAGCGATCTCTTTGCTATCTCGTCAATGTCAAACAGATGTATCATACTCTGCATAAACTTCTCAATAATCGCAGAGCCCTGCCTGAGATATCTTACTATCATCACCAAAAAGGTACAAAGCTTCTTTATAAAAGAAGAAGCGGCAAAAGAATAAAAAGCTCCCGAAAGCGGCAAACGAACTGCTTTCGGGAGTTATTATTGCATTTAATTGTCACTGAGGTCGTACGGCGGTTCTTCATTGGAAAGAGCCACTTCTATGACCTTTCCGTAAAAACCCGCAGGATTGAGAAGTATCTTCTCCCCTATCAGCTTCGCCTGAGTAAGGTCGGGAGCATAAAGCCTGAGATCCATAAGGTCAAAGCCCGTATCCACACACCTTACATGGGTATAATAACCGTTTCCCACGGGCTCATACTCGATCTTAAGCTCCTTTTCGTACTTTAGCCTTGTAAAATAACGCAGAGCCGCCAGTACGAGCTTGTCCCTGTAGGACTTGGGAGCATAGTTTTTCAGCTGCTTGGCACATTCCCTGCCCTTCGGGTCAAGTACATAGTTCTCATTGCCGTTCCCGTCCTTTTCGGCGGAAACAAGTCCGTTTTTCAACAGATAGCCGATCGAGTCCTGATAGTAGAAATAGTTTATTATCCCCGTACCGATAGCTATATCGTAAAGCTGCTCGGGACTTACGGGACGGTCTATTTTATAAAGCAGATAGCAAAGAAGAATATTCAGCGTAGGAACGTCCCTAATCTCGGTATCGGCGCGTTCCGCCATTTTCATTATATTTTCGTCCTGCATAGTTTTTCACCTTAACAGAAATTCGGATAATCCAGCATATGGGACAGAAGCGCTATATTTACAGCTGCTTCCACACAAGGGACTGCGGCAGGAACAGTGCATGGGATATGCATATCGCTCTCAACGGTCTCACTGGTCATATCACGGTAATTCACAGCCGTCTGAACGCCTGCAGTGTACTCCGAGGGCTTCATGGCAACTCTGAGGGTTATAGGCATACCCGAAGATATACCGCCGATTATGCCGCCGTGATTGTTGGTCTTTGTGAGTACATGGCCGTGGTCGTTAACGTAGAATTCATCATTGTTCTGGCTTCCCACCATTTTTGCAGAGGTAAAGCCCGCACCGAATTCAAGTCCGCGTACTCCGGGGATACCGAACACCAGCTGAGCGATATTGTTCTCAAGTCCGTCGAACACGGGAGAGCCTATTCCCGCAGGAACATTCACCGCCGCGCACTCGATGACTCCGCCGAGGGACTCGCCGCCCTCGTGAGCCTTGTTTATGTCCTCTATCATATCCCAGCCCTTGCGGTCGTTTATAACGGGGAATTTCTTCTCCCTGACGCTGATAACGCCGTCACGGGTTATATTCACGGGGTCAAAGGGATTATCCTTTATGTTGTGTATCTGAAGTATATGCGCTCCCGTATAGATACCGCGTCTTTCAAGTATCTGAGCGCAGACAGCTCCCGCAAAGCAAAGCGGAGCTATAAGTCTGTCGGAAAAATGACCGCCGCCGCGCACATCGTTGAAGCCCTTGTAGCGGAGCGTGCCTGTATAATCGGCGTGTCCCGGGCGCACAAGATTGTCAAGCTCTTCGTGCTGAGGAGCGGAAGTCTCGGTATTCTGAAGGAAAGCACAGAGCGGTGAGCCCGTTGTGCGTTCGTTGAATATTCCCGACATTATATGCGGCATGGAATTAACGGAAATACCTCCGCAGGAATACCGCCTCGCCATAAACTCTCCGAGAGCTTCGGCGTCGATGTACTCCCCTGCGGGAAGATTGTCCACAGTCACTCCTATTGCAGGACCGTGAGCTTCTCCGAACATGGAAATGGATATCCTGTTATTCCATACTGATGACATTTGCTTTACCTCCGAGCATTTTGTAATCGTCAAAGAAAGCAGGATAGGACTTTTCGGCAGCCTCAGCACCCTTTATGACCACCTCGCCGTCTATGCGCGTAGCCGCAACGGCAGCAGCCATGACTATCCTGTGATCGCCGCAGCTGTCCACCGTTCCGCCGTGCATGGCGTTTGTGGGGCGGATAACAAGTCCGTCATCGGTAACAGTGACGTCTCCGCCCAGTGCATTCAGCATGGCAGAGGTACTCGCAAGACGATCGCTTTCCTTTATTTTAAGTCTTTTAGCGTTATAAATGACAGAGTCGCCGTTTCCGAATGCTCCCAGCACGGCAAGTACGGGTACAAGGTCGGGAATATCCGAGCAGTCGGCTCTGTAATGTCCGATATTGCCATTATAACACATATCACTGATAATTTCAAGGATTTTCTTGTCGCCCTGAACACTGTTTTCATTGAGATTGTGCAGCTCCACCTCCGAACCGAGAGCATTTGCCACGCAGAAGAAGGCTGCCTGAGAATAATCTCCCTCTATTTTTTCGTCACGGGCTCTGTATCTCTGTCCGCCCTTTATGCGGAAGCCACGCTCCGTTTCCTCAGCGGAAACACCGAAACGGCGCAGAGTTTCGATGGTTATATCCACATAGGGACGGGATTCGAGGTGTGAAGTGAGAACTATCTCGGAATCACCGTCAAGCAGCGGAAGTGCAAAGAGAAGTCCCGTTATGAACTGTGAGGACACATCGCCTTCTATTTCAAAAATGTCGCTTCTGAGTCCGCCCGAAACGGTAAACGGCATGGTGTTGTGATAGTCGAAGCTCACACCGTTTCTGCCCAGCTCACGTATAAATATATCTATGGGGCGCTGAGGGAGCCTTCCCCTGCCGTGAAATTCGGTGCTTTTGCCTATTGCAGCCGCAACAGGTATGATAAAACGGAGCGTTGAACCGCTCTCGTTGCAGTCTATAACGCAGCTGTCCGCAGTTTTTCCTCCAGTTCCCTTAACGGTGATATCACCGCCGTTTACGGTGAATTCAGCTCCGAGAGCAGTCATTGCCCCGATAGTAGCCTCAATGTCCTTTGACATGGTGACACCGCTGAGGTGAGAAACTCCGTCGGCAAGCGCCGCACAGATTATGGAACGGTGAGCGCAGCTCTTTGACGCAGGCACGTCGAGCTTTCCGCGCAATACCGAAGGTCTTATGCTGATATCCATTTTCAGCCCTCCATAAGACGGCAGAATTCAGTGAAAGGTACCTTTACTATCTCGCATTTGCCGACTTCCCTGCATATAATATAGTTTATGTCTTTCTTTTCGTTCTTTTTGTCCTTTGAGCAGAATGGCAGCAGCTCACTCATGGGGATATCGCTTCCTGTGGGGAGCTTATATGCTGCACAGCACTTCTTCAGTCTCTCCGAGAGCTGAGGTGCAAGCCTGTCCGTTATCATGCACATACCTGCTGCGACTCCCTCACCGTGAGAGAAGCCTGTATAGTTGTGCCAGCCCTCAAGGGCATGTCCGAGTGTATGACCGAAGTTGAGAATCATGCGCTCTCCCCTGTCGAACTCATCATTTTCAACCACCGCTCGCTTGATATCTATGCATTTGTATACCATTTCGTCCATTATATCGTCTATATTTTCAATATCGTGTGACTCCATGAGCTCAAAAAGCTTTTCATCGCGTATCATACCGTACTTTATGCACTCGCCCATTCCCTCGGAGAGTATCTCCTGCGGAAGAGTTTTCAGTGCGTCGCTGTCGCAGATCACCAGTGCAGGCTGCTTGAAAGCACCTACGAGGTTCTTTCCTCCGAGGATATCTATGGCAGTCTTGCCGCCTACAGATGAATCCACCTGTGAAAGCAGAGTCGTGGGTATCTGCACGAATTCAACTCCCCTGAGATAGGAAGCTGCGGCAAATCCCGTGATATCGCCCACTACTCCTCCTCCGAGAGCAACGATGATATCTGACCTCGTGATATTGCTCTCACAGAGAAAATCATAAATATTTCCGAGATTTGCGAGGCTCTTTGAGGGTTCTCCGTTTGGAAAAACAAAGACGCTGCATTCAAATCCCACAGCCTTCATTGAGTCAAGAACGGTCTGCAAATGCAGCTTTTCGACGATATCATCAGTAATAACAGCTGCTTTTCTCGAATTTGTGACCTTAGCTATGTATTCCCCGCTTTTTGCAAGTCCTCCGCGCTCTATCAGCACTTCATAAGGATGGCTTGTTTTTATGCTTATCTTCTTCATTCTGCCGACCTCCGAAACGAATTCCGAAACTGAAATACATCAGTTTCACGATGCTAATAAAAATTATACCATACACTGTAAGGGCTGTCAACACTTTTCGGCTTTAAAACTTTTAATCGCTGAATAATTGTTGTACGATACATAGAAAATCAGCTTCATGATTTGTTAATTTTATCTGTTTTTTTCACATTAATACCTAAAGCGAGCCTTTTCGGATTGTGCATAATCCACACTAATTTTCAACTTTCTTATGTCTCATAGGTGCAGTTCATATTATGTTCACAAAATATCAATCATTCGCTTTAACTGTTATGCTATAATGTTAGTATAGTTTAATAAAAACACATTTTTACGGGAGGTGGATCGCATATGATAACGGATGAATATACAAAAGCGCTTGAAAAATTCATTTCAGCTATGCAGAATGTCGATTCGCCCACCCCTGACTTCATGGCTGAAGCTATGACTGATATATGCAGGATACTCAGGATCGGCAAGGTGGAGATGCTCGTCTATGACAACGAGGCAGCCGAACACCTCGGGCTTGCTAATGTTCACCGCTTCTATAACTGCGGCTCACCCTGCCTCGGGGAATATATAAGCAAAAGGATTCTCACTGCCGATGAGCAGATCGCGGTTTACCGCGTAACCGTCGGGAACGACACCGAACCGTGGACAGATGACGAGCGCAGCAGGATAGACATTTTTATAATGCTTCTCAGTACCTTCAACGGCAAGTTCAGGCTGCTCTCACTTACGCACCGTCTCACCTTCTTCGACAGTGACCTGAATATGTACAATCACCGCCATTTCATGATGATGGTCAGAAAGCTCTACAAAGAGGAGACTATTGACGAATTCGCCGCAGTATACTTCAATCTCAGGCGTTTTTCCATCGTCAATCAGCAGATAGGCAGAGAAAACGGCACAAGAGTAATGAAGCGCTTCATCGGTATGCTTGAAAGTCTCACAGACTGCTCCGATGAATGTGTCTGCCGTATCGGCGGAGACAACTTCATTACTCTCATAAAGCAGGACAAGCTGGACAAAGTGCTGGAGCTTCTCAGCGGTACGGGCATAACCTACGATGAAAGCAGGTCTGAACGAATATTCATCTCCGCAACGGCAGGTGTATACGTTATCCCAGATATGGACAGCTTCATACTGCCCACTGATATAATGGACCGTGTAAGTATGGCATTTTACCTTGCAAGAGGCTCAGCAAAGCAGGACGTTGTTTTCTTTGATGACGCTCTCCTCGCACAAAGCAAGCAGAATAACGAGATAACCGCCTGCTTCCCGAAGGCTATCGAAAAGCAGGAATTCCTCGTATATTATCAGCCAAAGGTCGATATACGGACACGTACCGTTGCAGGCTCGGAGGCTCTTTGCAGATGGTTCCACAACGAAAGGCTCGTTCCCCCTGCCGAGTTCATACCCGTTCTCGAACAGGGCCGCGATATCTGCAAGCTGGACTTCTATATGCTCGACATGGTATGCCGTGATATACGCCGCTGGCTCGATACGGGCGTGAGAGCGGTAAGAGTTTCGGTGAACCTTTCACGCCGCCACCTCTCCGACATGGATCTCCTCAGTCATATCGTTGATATCATAGACAAGCATGAAGTCCCCCATGAATATATCGAGATAGAGCTTACGGAAACCACTACCGATGTGGAGTTCAAGGAACTAAAACGCATCATAAGGGGGCTTCAAGAGGTCGGTATAGCTACATCCGTCGATGACTTCGGCATAGGCTATTCCTCCCTGAACCTCATCAAGGAAGTACCGTGGGACGTTCTGAAACTGGACAAGAGCCTGCTTCCCGATTACGAAAAGGATGACCCCATACAGAAAAGCATAATGTTCCGCCATATAGTCGCAATGGGCAGAGAAATGGGCGTGGAATGTATTGCCGAGGGAGTCGAGACAAAGGAACAGGTGAAGCTCCTTGAGGAAAACCGCTGCGATCTCGCACAGGGCTTCTACTTTGACAGGCCGCTGCCTGTAAAAGAATTTGAGACCCGTCTCGTTGACGATTTCAAGTATGACAGATAGCGTATACACAAAAGCGCCGATACATATTGTATCGGCGCTTATATTATTCATTTTCGTCAGCCGATCTTTGTGAATCGCCTGGCGTCACCTGCTTTCCCTATGAACATGGACTTTGGTCTCGCCCATACTTCGCCGTCCTTGAGGGACTTGTAAACCACAAGCTCTTCCATTGTCTCGCTGTGTCTTGCAACGGCAAGGAGTTCATATTCGCCGCCCTTGAAGTGACGATACTTTCCGCCGATAACGAGTTCGGTATCCTCGTCCTTGACTATCTCGGCTTCCTCGGGCTCTGTGTTTACTATATCATCTGCAACTATTATCATTGCCGTATAAGGCCTCATGCGGACATTGGCATTTCCGTTCTCTATCCTGAGCGGCTCGGCTGTGAATACGTCAACAAGACCTGTCATGTGTGTCTGGAAGCTGAGATCGTACTCATAGTCGGCAAGGTTGAGAGCTACATATACCGTCTGCTCACCCTGTGTCTTCTTGAACAGGAGCTGCTGATTGGTTATCATTATACGCTCGTAGTTGCCTGTTCTAAGCGCAGGATAAGCGCGGTAAATACGTCCGAGCTTTACGATATGATTGTAAAGGGACTTGTTTCCGTGCTCGGAAAGGTCGTTCAGATGAAGACACGGACGTAGATTATCGTCGGTGTTGTTCTCCTTTCTGCCCTCAACGCCGTATTCGCTTCCGTAGTAAATGGAAGGTATTCCCGGCATAGTGTACATGAGAGTGTAAACAAGTGGCAGATGTGCGTTATTGTGAAGAGTGCTGGCAAGACGGTTTACGTCATGGTTGTCTACAAAGTTATAGAGATTGATATTGCGGTAGATACCGCCGTTTGCACCTGACTGTCTGTTTATGGAGTAGTCTATCTCAAAGTAGTTCTTGTCATTGTGGGAGGACCACAGCCCCTTATAGCACTCATAGTTCGTGACGCTGTCGAGCATCTCGGGATTTGCCCATCTGTTGTAATCGCCGTGGATTATCTCGCCTACCAGCCAGAAATCAGGCTTTCTGCCCTTGCAGAAGCTTCTTATCCTCTTGAAGAAATCGAAGTCTATGCAGTCAGCGGCGTCAAAGCGGATGCCGTCGATGTCGAAAGATTCTATCCAGTAGTCGATTGCGTCGATTATATGGTCACATACTCCGGGATTGCGAAGATTGAGCTTAACAAGGTTGTAGTGACCGTTCCAGCCCTCATACCAGAACGGATCGCCATATGGGCTCGAGCCGCCGAAATTCAGGTTCTGGAACCAGCCGCAGAACTCCGACGACTGTCCCTTTTCCTGCACATCCATGAACTGGGGAAATCTTCTGCCTACGTGATTGAAAACTCCGTCAAGGATAATGCGTATGCCATTCTCGTGAAGTCTGTCACATATAAAGCGGAACGAGTTATTATCGCCCAGACGGCGGTCTATCTTTTTGTAATCAATGGTATCATAGCCGTGCTCCACGGACTCAAAAACAGGTCCGAAATACACAGCGTCAACGTTCATCTCTTTCAGATGAGGTATCCATTCAAGGATCTTGTCAAGTCGGTACGTCACATCCTCGATCCCGTCGTTGAACTTCGGCGCCCCACAGAAGCCAAGGGGATAGATGTGATAGATAATAGCATTATCATACCAGTTCATAATAAAAAACTCCTTACATTTTTTTATTTGAGCCTTCAAGGTAGTAAGAGGCTTCCATATCGGCCACGTTCAGTGCCAGAGCGAGTGGGTACATCTCAAGTGCCCTGCCGATGGTATTTTTGTCCTCAATTCCCGAGAAGCCCATATGGTACCGTATTGCAAATGCTTCCTCGCGGGTAAGACGGTTGTCTCCGTAGAAAAAGCCTGAGAGTATGTACACAGATTTTTCTCCGTGTCCATATGGTAGGGTATCATTTATTGCGAAATATGGTACTTTCTCCCACTGTCCCGTTTCTTCGTTCTTTTTGTTCCTCATCTCGACGGTATAGAAATTGATCTTGCAGACGTCATGAAGGAGCGATACCAGCGCGATCGTTTCGTCCGAGTAATCCATACCGTAGAGCTCTTTGGTACGGGGCCGTGAAAGGTAATCTTTAAGGCAGTGGTACACGTTCACGCTGTGCTGAACGAGACCACCTTCATATGAACCGTGGTAGCGTGTGCTGCTGGGTGCTGTAAAGAAATCACTCTTTTCGAGGTACTCCAGGAGCTTGTCAGCTCCCTCTCTTTTGATGTTTTCTTTATATATTGAGATAAATTCTTCTTTTGGTGTCATTTATATACTCCCTTATTCTTCGATACATATATAGTATACCACAAAATGCAACCAAATTCAATAGGTGTATATGATTATTTTATGAATTTTAACTATAATTGGTAATACAACTTTACAGGCGGCAAAAAAATCCTTTCAGGCTCTTGAAATTTCCTTTGAAATATGGCATAATTAAAACATGATACTGCACTTGTGTGCAAAGTTGAGCAGGGAACGCCGCCCTCGGCGTTCCAAAACATTCTGTGTAGGGGCGGATGCCTGCATCCGCCTGTTTTGATTTATTTTATGTTTGGACGGGGCGATGTGGGCATCGCCCCCCTACATAGACAAAATACGGCGTCCGCTGCCGTAAAGCGGAAGTTAAGGAGGGACTTATGTCTAACCAGCTCTGTATCGTACTTGATTTCGGCGGTCAGTATAACCAGCTCATCGCACGAAGAGTCCGCGAGTGCGGCGTATACTGCGAGATCAAGAGATTCGACACGCCAATCAGCGAGATAAAAGCGCTGAACCCCACCGCTATCATTTTCACAGGCGGTCCGAACAGCGTTTACGATCCGAGTTCACCTCATATTTCAGAGGAGATATTCAGTATCGGCGTGCCCGTTCTCGGTATCTGCTACGGCTGCCAGCTCGTTGCCTATACGCTCGGCGGAAAGGTTGAAAGCTGCGAAAAAAGTGAGTACGGAAAGATCGAGATATCTCAGGATACCGACAGCCTGCTGTTTAAGGACGTTCCGAAAAAAAGCGTTGTATGGATGAGCCATACCGATTTCGTAAGCAAGCTCCCCGACGGCTTCCGCGTTACTGCCAAGTCAGATGACTGTCCATGCGCTGCATTTGAAGCTCCCGATAAGAAGATATATGCAGTACAGTTCCACCCTGAGGTTACTCACAGCGAGTTCGGCAAGCAGATACTGCATAATTTCCTTTACAATGTCTGCGGCTGCACGGGCGACTGGGTAATGGACGACTTTATAGAAAATACAGTTGCAAAGCTTCGCGAGCAGATCGGCGATAAAAAGGTTATCCTCGGTCTTTCGGGCGGAGTTGACTCCTCTGTTGCGGCAGGACTTCTCAGCCGCGCAGTCGGAAAGCAGCTCACCTGCGTTTTCGTGGATCAGGGACTTATGCGAAAGAACGAGGGAGACTTTGTTGAGGAGACCTTCACAAAACTTTTCGATATGAACTTTGTCCGCGTCAACTGTAAGGACAAGTTCCTTGCAGCATTGAAGGGAGTTACGGATCCCGAGCAGAAACGTAAGATAATAGGCACAGAGTTCTATAATGTTTTCTGGGATAAGATCAGAGAACAGGGCACGGACGGCTTCTTCGCACAGGGAACTATCTATCCCGACCGTATCGAATCGGGCAGGGGCAATCAGGCAGGTCACGGAAGCACAGCAGTTATAAAAACTCACCACAATATGGTAAAAATGCCCGATGATATCAAGTTCGCAGGTACTATAGAACCCCTTGGCGATCTTTTCAAGGACGAGGTAAGACAGGTCGGCGAAAAACTGGGTATCCCCCATGACCTCGTATGGCGTCAGCCGTTCCCGGGTCCCGGTCTGGGAGTTCGTATAATCGGTGAGATAACCGAGGAAAAAATAAAGATATTACAGGAAGCCGACGCTGTTTTCCGCGACGAGATCCGCAAGAGCGGCATTGAGGACCAGCTCAGGCAGTTCTTTGCAGTCCTTCCCGATGTGCGTACAGTCGGCGTAATGGGTGACCACCGTACATATGACCACCTTATCGCTATCCGTGCCGTAACTACGGACGACTTCATGACAGCAGACTGGGCAAGGATACCATACGATGTGCTTGCCAAGGTATCAAACCGCCTCTGCAACGAAGTCGAGCACGTCAACAGAGTAGTTTACGATATAACCTCAAAGCCCCCGGGAACTGTGGAGTGGGAATAATAAACAAGACCTCAGAAACGGCGTAGATACGCCATTTCCGAAGTCTCAAAATCTCAGTGATAACAATTTGATAACAGGGAGCTGAGCGGAATTATTCTGCGCTTCAAGTGGCTTACAGGTTGCGCCACTCTTTCGCAGGTTCATGCTTTCCGCAGTCATCGGTCGTTTTCGGCCAGTTAAGCTTCCATTCTGTATATTCGGCCTTGCTGATCTTACCGTCAGCAAGGTCTTTTTTTCGTCTCTGCCACTCAGAAAGGAGGTCAGTCATCAGGATAGAGCCGAAAACAATGCCCTTTCTTCTGTTGCCGTCCTCGTCTTCGCAGTCTACAATACTGATCGGGTAATGCTCGTCAAGCTCAAAGAGGAGCTCCATAACGCCTTCCGCTCCGAGTATCTCATCATCGGCAAGGAAGCGAGGGTTCACGTCCAATGCCTCGGCAAGCAATTCGACAAGTGCCTGCTTGGGTGTGCGAGTGCCTGATTCATACTGTGCGATGCGGACATCGGCAGACTTCTCGTCAAAGCCGACTGCCATACCGAGCTGTTTCTGCGTCATTCCTCTGAAATCACGAATGCGGTGTATCTTATCTCCGATAATTGACATGGTGGTTCACTCCTTAATTATGTTCTGTTGGAAATCTATCTTTCAATTCATCTCTTGGCTCGAATTTATACCCGTTCCCACATTCTGCATCATATTCCTGATCCCTAACCTGACCGGGAATACCATCACCATCTGGAAAGGCCTTGCAAAAGCTCTTAAAATGCCCTAAAACACTTTTATCCGTATATGTATGATGCTTACAGAAAACACATTTCTCCAAAATAATCATAATAAAACCTCCAAAAAATAAGGACTTTACTGCATTATAACATATTTGTTTAGGATAGTCAATAGATACTAAACAAAAATATTTAGTAAAATTTTGATTTAGGGGTTGACAAAAAGCAAAAATGTTTAGTATAATAAGACTAATCAAATATGTTTAGATAGAGAATTTTGCTTATCGGATACGCAAATGCGCCCGATACCACACAGAACAATATTTTAAGAAAGGGTTGACTACTATGTCAGAAAAATTTATCCGTGCAGAGGAACTCGCAGAGATCATGGAGATCTCCGTTCCGTATGCATACAAGATCATCAAGCAGCTCAACGAGGAGCTTGACGCAAAGGGCTACATCACCATCACAGGCAGAGTGAACCGTGAGTATTTCAACGAGAGAGTGTACTCGGCAGAGCACCCGGTGAAAGCACCTGAAAAGAAAGAGGGTGAGGACTGATGCCCGTATACAAGGACAAAAACGGCACTTGGTATGTTATGACACGCTGTGATGACTGGCAGAGGCAGCGCAAGCAGAAGGCTTTTCTTCTTTTGTTGGTGATGAAAATGCCGTTCTGCACTGGTATTCTG
>NZ_CAMKRR010000031.1 GCF_946415235.1 uncultured Ruminococcus sp.
AACAGCGGCGGCGGTATCGGCGTTCTTACAGCTGACAGCCCGACAGGTCCCTGGAAGGATCCTCTCGGCCACGCACTCCTTACAGGTCAGTCACCTAACTGCTCAGACGTTGTATGGATGTTCGACCCGGGCGTATACTACGACGAAAAGACTGACGAAGCATACCTCTTCTTCGGCGGCGGTGTTGATAACAGAGACGTTTCCAACCCGAAGACAGGCCGTGTTGTTAAGCTCGGCAAGGATATGATCTCACTGGACGGCTCACCTCAGACAATGCAGACACCTTACCTCTTTGAGGACTCCAGCGTTATCAAGATAGGCGATACATGGTATTACTCATACTGTGCTAACTGGAACGTACCTAACGGTACAAACATCAACGGCGTAGGCTTCGGCAATGCAGATATCCTTTACATGACTTCCACCAATCCTCTCGGACCTTGGACATCAAGTCAGCTCAAGGGCAACGTATTCAAGAATACGGGAACACAGGGTATCGACAACGGCGGTAACAACCACCACTCGATCATTTTCTTCAAGGATAAGTACTACGTAGCATACCACTCACGTCAGCAGGAGATGCGTATGAACGGCGGCAAGGACAGAAACTACCGTTCAACTCAGCTCAACGAGTGCTCATACAACGCTTCAAACGGCACACTCAGCGCTAAGGGCGATATGACAGGTGTTAAGCAGATCGAGAACCTTGATCCTACACAGACAGTACGCGCAGCTACAATGGCTAACGAGTCAAAGGGCATAAGCGTATCAGGCGTAGGCAACACAACAGTAGAGTTCAAGAAGGGCGAATGGGCTAAGGTAAGCAAGGTCGACTTCTCCAAGGTAAAGGACGGCATACTTACAGCCAAGGCTTCTTCAAAGAGCGGTGCTATCATCAAGGTAACATCAGGCTCAAGAACAGGTGATGCTATCAGCTACATTGAAGTACCTTCAGGCGGCTCAATGACAGAGATCGAGACAGTACTTGCTGAGATCCCGAGCAGCGCAACAGACATTTACTTCATCGCTAACGGCGATGTAAGCTTCGACAGCTGGACAATGTCATAATAATTCTTTTCGGTATTGGTCTGTGGGGTGCATCTGCACAACGCGCCGCACAGATTGATATAATTCCAAAAACTGAATTGTAAGGGACAAATCAGAAAAGGGAAAAGCCGTGCTATAGGCAGCACGGCTTTTTCGCATATATAAGGAACGTGAAAAAAAGAGAGCTTTTACAGCTCTCTTTTTGCTTATTGGGTTCTGAAAAACCCCGGTTTTACTGTGGGTATCCGAAATCGCTTACCTTCCAGCTGCCGCCCTCGTAAACGGCGGTGATCTTTACCTTTTCTGTTCCGCCGGGGACTTCATTGTCTGTGATTATCTCATATATCTTGTCACCCTTTTTTATAAGCTCGGGTTCACCTGTGAAGCTGAAGCGGCTTCCTCTTGCGTTATCGCGCATATAGAGCTTTCCGTCAACTTCCTTGAACATGGGAAGATCGTTTTTCTTCTCCTCATAGATATAGCTGTAGGTCTCGCTGAGCACGGGATCGGTAACAGTGCTCTTGACAATTTCCTTTATATTATTAAGATCCGGTATCCCGCCTGTGATAAATCTGTTATATGCCACGGTATAACTGCCGTCGGCTGACTGGAATTCTAATCTGTCGCTTGTGTCGACCGATGTATGAATGCCTCCTGCCATTAAACCTTCTACAAGCTCAAGATTCGTTAAGAGCTGCAGAGCTTCTGTTCTTTCAAACTTTGAAGTCTCCTGTGACTCGCTCTGATCCTTTGTTTCGGATTCAATTCTGCAGCTTTCGATCTTCCATAAATCTTCTTCGAGTACAACGTGGAAAATTTCTTTTTCACCTGTGCTGCTGTGTGCGTTAACAGTAACAATATCAAAACTGTTGGTGCTATCGTCATAGTTCTCTATTGTGTAATCATTGTATTCAGGTAAAGATCCGCCGCCCTTTCTGAAATAGAGCTTACCGTCGATCTCCTTGAAGCGCGGTTCCTGTCCGAGATAGCGTGTTAGCAATGCTTCATATTCATTGAGCAGATCTCCTGTCATTATAGTTTCAAGGTGTCCGTTCAGCTCATTTACAGAACTGAATATATCAGCAACTCTGTAGTATGTCACTGTTGAGCCGTTGTAGTCCTCAACCTCCTGCGTGTCGCTTTCGTCAAGCTCCATATCTTCGGGAATACCGTATGATAACCCCATAACGAACCTGTATTGTCCCAGAAGAGAAGCAGCTTCCTTATCGCAGGTCTCCTCTATGGAACGGGTCGAAGGAGGTATCGTGGTAGTTACATTGGAAAGTGAACTGTCATTTACCGCAATGGGTTTGTTTTGCTTCATTGCGAACATCGTACCGCCGATACCGCTGACCAGCAGCATACAAGCAGCTATTGAAGCAAAAGCGTGCCATTTCGGCCTCTTGTAGCGCTCAACGCCGCTTACTTCGTCTTCATTGTTGTTGAAATTTATATTACTTTCTCTGTTCATTCGGTCCAGCTTTTTCTTACTCATAGCCAGCATCCTCTCTTTTTCTTCTTTTGTGAGCACAGGAACTTCCGAAAGAAGCTCTACTGTTTTGTCGTCTGCATTTTCAAGCATATCAAATTCACGATTCTCTTTCATATTCCGCACCTCCTTACAGTGTGATACCGGCAGCAGCCAGTGTGATTTTCAGCTTGTCAAGAGCTCTTGCGGCTCTCATTCTCACAGTGGAAGCTTTCATTGAAAGCTGCTCGGCTATCTCAGAAGAAGAACGGTCATAGTAGTATTTCTGGAGAATGATCGTAGAGTCGGGCTCGCCCAGCTCGTTTATCTTGCTGATCAGAATGCTGCGTGTCTCGGAAGCATCGGAATCATGCTCTATATCGGTATCGGAAACGAAATTGATAAGCTCGTCCTCCGTGTCCTCAGAGTAATGACTGCTTCTTGCCGTAAGACTGCGAAAGGCGCTTATAGCGCGGCGCTTTGCAACAGTTAACACGTACCCCTTCATATCTCCTGCGAAGCTGCTATCGGTGTCATAGCTGAAGAATATGTTTGCGAAGATATCGCTGACACATTCCTCCATGTCCTCGCGTGAAGCAACGCTTCTCAGTTTATTGTAGACTATGGCGTACACATAGTCGCAGTAGTTTTCAAAAAGCGCGTCATAAGCCCTGTCACGGGACTTTTTGTACAGAGCGCAGTATTCATTGCCTGTCATGATTATCCTCCTGAATCTGTGAAAGTATTCCATGGAAAGTGTGCTTTCATAAATAACATTCAAGTCTGAGACAGAAAGTGTCACAGATTTTTCAAAAAAATTTTTGAGCGAGTTGAAGCTCGCTCAATGTTGGCTATATTCCGCTGACAAGGAGCTCAAGCTCCTCTGCGGTCAGGGGGCGTGACTCGCCCTCCTTAAGTGAGGTATCGAGAGAAAGTCCGCCTATACTGTCGCGGCGGAGATAGAATATCCTGCATCCCACGGCTTTGAGCATCCTTTTCACTTCGTGCTTTTTACCCTCATGGATAGTCAGTGAAGCGGCAAAGGCCTTCCCCTCGGGATTTTTCATGTATTTTTCGCGGCGGTCCCGGGGGATGAAGCTTTCAAGCTCGCGGATACGGTATTCCTTTATTAAGGTGAATTCAGCTTTTTTTGCGGTCATTCCCGCCATTTTTAAGCCGTTTTCCAGCTTCTGCACCTTTTCCTCGTCAACAGAGCCCACAGCGTAGAAGAAATATGTCTTGCTAATATGCTTTGCGGGCTGCATTATCCTGAAATCGAGGTCTCCGTCGTCGGTGAGTATCAGCAGTCCGCGGGTATCAATGTCAAGTCTGCCGACGGGGTGTAGTTTTTCCGCAAGTTCGGCAGGGAAGTAGTCCATAACAGTTCTGTGGACTGCGTCCGAACGTGCGGTCACGCAGCCCTGCGGTTTATTGAACATATAGTACAGCATCGCAAGTCTCCCGAATATTGATTACACATCAATATTATATCAGTCCGTAGTGAAAAAGTCAAACGATAAGGCGGAAAAAAGGCGCAGAGAGTATATTCTCGCGCCTTTTTCGTTTAAAAATATCAGTTAGGGGTAAACTTTATTATTATTCTGAGATGAGCTGCGTGTAACTCATTCAGTATAATTCTGATTTAAATTCAGCAGACGGTTCTGTATAACCAGTACGTCGGTAAGGGTGATACCGTTGCTCTTTCCGTCGATATCTCCGTTCAGTCTGCCGATGTCCGTGAGCTGGTACTTGTTCGGATTTGAGAGATACTGCATTATAAGCACAGCGTCTGCCATATCCACAGTTCCGTCGCAGTTGACGTCGCCTTCGAGTATATAAGGATCAATGCCCGAGCTCGGCTGAGTATCTGTATGCTCATCGGTATTGCTGCCTGACTCCTCGTCCTCTTTAAGAAGCACATATATCTGAGCAAAGAATATATCGTAGATATCTCCGCTGGTGCCGTTGCGGTTGAAATCGCAGCTGCTGTTGATGTTCTTCCACACATCAGCAGGTATCTTTAAGCTGCTGTTATTGGTTTTTGCCGCAACTTCAAATATATAATCGCTTCCAAGATCGTAGTCCTTATGGTCTACAGCGCCGTCCATATTAAGGTCGGGAGCTGCCTGTGCGCCTGAGGCGACATTTTCATAGTAGGTCTTGAAGCCGTTTTTGAAAACTTCATTATCAAACCTGAAGAAGCTGTCCTCATCGGGGATAACTTCTATTTCGACAGCGCGGTAATAAAGGCTGTCTCCGATGGAGTACTCCTTTGCGTACTCAATGATGCTCTCATAGAAATCATTTTCAAAGAATTCGGGCATCAGGGTCATATGCAGGGCGAAGTAATCCTCAATTCCTGTTACGAAGCATGAAACTTCATTTGTATCCTCGTAATTTACGAAAGGTCTTGCGTAGTACACAGCGTCGCAGTTCTTTTTGATATTATCGGGAAGAGCGATGGTGTGGGGACGGGAAGCGGTAGCAAATCCGCCCTCAACGGGAACGATATAGTTATCGAGGTAGTTGTCACCGTTTATCTTGAGATATGTGAAGTCCTCGATATCCACATTTCCGTCCTCGTTTACATCGAGGTCGATAATATTCTTATCCACCATATCCTCAATTATATAGTGGTCGATCATGAGCTTGTGTGCAAGGCTGCTGACCATAAATGCAAATGATGATTCACTGCTGATTTTTTCCGTCGGGAGACCGCTGCTGTCTGACGATGCGGTATCAGCGGGGCTTACGTCATTGTATGACACCCTGTTATTGATAAGATAGCAGCAGGTGAGGATCTCAGCATCCTCGGTGCTTACCTGACCGTCATTGTTGTAATCGGCGTTCTCAGCTATGAGCTGTCTTGTCTCCTGAGGGATATCTGCAGTATCGGGAGTATCGTTCTGACCGTCCATGCAGTACATATAGAGCAGGCGGCAGTCCTCAAGGTCTGATCTGCCGTTCTGATCGAGGTCGGTTATCATACTGAGCTTACGGATATTCTCGATACCGTTTTTCTGATTTGGATACCTGTCGTTATTGACGTGGTATTCGGTATTTACATTGGAAATAACATTTGAGACAGAGGCGGTGAGTGCCGAAAGGAACACAGGTATTCTCTGCATATCTATCTTCACTTCGTGCATCGGCACATCTGTCTGAATATTTGCGGAAGTTGTAGCCGTGACAGGTACAGCTTCAGCGGAAGAAGACGTAACGGCGCTGTTTTTGACTGCATTTTCGGCTGTTTTATTGTCAGAAGTGACAGTGCAGATAGCTGCGGCTGATACCGAGCTTGTCACAACTGTTTCTGCCCGTTTACGGGTCGTTTCCGCAGCAGTTACAGACAACGCCGTCGTATTCTTTGTTGTGCTGTTTGTGTCATAAGCTGTTGTTGTGCTCTTCTGTTCCTGATCGGGAATGGTTTCCGCAGGCGTAACGTTATCGATCTCAGGCGGGATCACTGCGTTATTGTACCGGTAAATACCCTTACCGATCACTGCCGCAGTACAGCAAGCAAATGCGGCGGCAGCAGCACAGAACTTCACGGTCATAGCTTTGCGTTTATCCTTTGCTATCTGCTCATCGCGCCGTCTGAGTACGGTTTGAGTGACCTCATCATAGTCCCGCATACGTTATTCCCTCCTTTTCAAGTTCAGTTTTAAGAGCTTTTTTGGCTTGGTATAAAAGGTTTGTGATCTGTCGGTTACTTTTTTTCATTATCACCGCCGTTTCCGCATTTGAAAAGCCTTCGAGATATATCAGGTGAACGACCTGACGATACTCGTCTTTTAGATTGGATATAGCCTTATGTATGATAGCTTTGCGCTCCTCATTGATGTATGCCTCTTCGATGTTGACACCTGAGGTAAGCTCCGTACATTCGTCAAAGGACACGGTCTTGTATCCCTTACGTTTCCTGATACTGTCTATCGCAAGATTTCTTGCGATGGAATACAGCCAGGTCTTAAAGGAACTTTTTCCGTTATACCGCGGCTTTTTATAAGCCAGTCGGAAGAAGGTCTCTTCCATCAGCTCTTCGGCTTCAGAAAGATTGTTGGTGAAGCTGTTAAGGAATATTACGAGCCCGTCCATGTATTCGCGGACCAGCTCTCCCATAGCGGCATCATCACCGGCAAGATAACGGCTGTAGCTACTTGAACCATTATCCATTGACAGGCTCCTTTCCGAAAATTCTGCCTTTCACTTTATTAGACGTAATTTTTTTCTGATTATCTTAGCAATTTGCGGAAAATTTTCCAAAAACTTTTTATGGCAGTGGTGTTTGCCGAAATATTGCGAAAAAATATAGTTAATGCCATCAGCAGTATTTTCTGTTTTATTTGCAGACGCGGACTGCGGGGAAGTATATTTATATACCGCATTACGTGAAAAGCGTCTGCTTCCTAAATAAATTATATCATGAGTGGGCTCAGATTGCAATGGAAAAAGATAAAAAATGGCAGAAAAAGCGGCAGCTGTAAGCTGCCGCGCAAGGAGTATATATAAGGCGGTACTATAAGCGAAGAAAGAAATACCGCCATATATTCGGTTTAGTTGTTTTTGCTGAGAAGTGCTCTTCTCATGCTGATGATATCGAATACGTCCAACACGCTGTCCTCGCAGAGGTCGGCGTTCTTCCAGTTTGCAAGCTCAGCTCCGCTGTCGGCTGTGAGCCATCTTTGCAGGAGCACGAGGTCGACTACATTGAATTCGCCGTCAGCGTTGACATCGCCGTATACGTCTGATGTGTAGACAGCTTCAACAGTTGCGTCGGATTCGAGCCTGAAGCTGATAGTAGGTGAGGTCTTGTCGCCTTCGGTTATCTTTGCACCCTTGACTATCCAGTGCGAGAAGGTGTGTCCTTCCTCGGGGGCAGCCGTAATGGTCATATCGTAGTCGGAGTGGTAATTACCGCTCCAGCCGTCTGTATTTCCGAGATCGAGAGTATTGAGCTTTATGCTGCCGTTGACTGCGTGGTTGTTCACAGTGAGCTTATAAGGAGCTGCTGAGAGCTTTGCAGCCGAGCGTGTAGTGCTTTCCGCGTATGAATAGCGCTTTGAGTAGAAGTTCAGCACAGTCGAGACAGAGCTTTCAAATCTGTTTGCTCCGTTGTTTCCCGAAAGGCTGTTTGCATAGAAGCGGGCAAAGGTATCGGCTACCTGCTGCTTGTAATTGTTCTTGTAGCTGTTTATAACTTCCGATGTTCTGTCGGTTGTGAAGTTATAGTTTGCAAGATCCATCATGGTCCTTGAGAAACCGAGCCTGAATTGCTCGTCCTTCATGAGGGCGGTGAACATTCTGCCGATATCGCTGTTTGTGCTGCTGATCCTGCTGTAGCAGTTTGCCGAGAAGGACTTGTCATTGCTGCCGTAAAGTCCCTGTCCCGATTCGGTATCGAAGAGTATCATTCTCCATTTGCCGTCTGCATAGGGATTTGTCTCGTCAACAGCGTCCGAGCGCCATACGGAATAGTTCCTCTGCGGCCAGTCTGCGTTAGCCCAGTATATCTGAGCTGCGAAATAGTCCATATATCCCTGTACATCGACCTTCTGACAGAATTCCTCATAGGATATGCTGCCGCCTGCAACACCGCTGCAAAGTGCTTTCCAGTCATTGAGGTCCTCGTCTGAACCGTCCTCGAGCTCGCCGTTCTTTATCATGGCGATATCGCTTTTCTTGACGCCGTAGTGCTCGTGGAGATAGGTCTTGTCTATCTTTTCCATCATCTGATAGATGCCCCAGAATTCACCGTCAATGAAAAGTATGCACTCGGTAGTTGCCTGATATGCAAAGGCTCTGTCGGTGATGAGGCTCTGATTTATGCTGTCGCGGAAGAAGGCGTAGTTATTGTCGTTTCCGCCGTTCCTGAGGACTATACCGCCGTAATTCTTTATTGATTTGCCGTTTTTGGCCTTTGTTGCCTTACCCGAGAAGAAGTCGAAATTGAATTCCGATGTGCCGTAATCCTCGCGGGTATAAACAGTGAAGCTCTTCTGCGGGAGACTTCTTGAATAGTTGCCCTTGATTCGTATGCCGACATTCTGCTCAAGCACCTTTTCTCCGTTGTCAAAGAGTGTGAACGTAGCTTCGCGTTCCCAGTCTCTTCCCCTCATGGTATAATTTGCGGGCATTTCCCATATATTTCCTGCTCTTCTTGGCTGGGCCCTGTTATCCTCGGGACCTTTTCCCTGTTCGGGGCCGTTCTCTTCCTTTGGTCTTTCCTCCTCCTTCGGTCGGTCGCCTTCTTTAGGACCGTCGTCCTGCTTCTGCTCGCCGCCGTATGCCTGACCGAGGCAGTATATGCCTTTTTCGTAGTCAAAGAGGTTATCGGGGTCTGTAACAAGGGAAACTACCTTCATCTGAGGGTAATATCCCGAATTTGTCTTGCCTATGAAGTATGTCTTTGTGACTATATCGCTTATGCGTCCCTCGCTGTCGACGGATACGGCGCGTATAACAGCTGCCTTGTCAACGGTATCGCGGGGAGCTTCTGCTCTTCCGGGAACTATATCCGTGCGGGCGCTCAGACGGTTCTCCGTATCGGACATATCGGCAACAGTGATGGGCTCGGTGTACTTTTCGGACTCTGTGGTAGGGTCGCTTCCGTCGGTAGTATAATAGACCGTGCAGCCCTCATCGGCTGTGAGGGTAAGTGAGAAGCTGCTGTCATAGAAGCCGCTCTCCTGCGAGAATTCAGGCAGGTGCACGGCATTGCTGCCCTCGGGAGCAGCGTTTGCCTGAGCGGGAGTACATTTGAGTGTATAGAATTCTCCGCTGCCGTCGGGATACTGTCCGTAGGAGGTATCCTCGGCAAGTGAACCGAAGGTAATGGTATGGGCTGTATTGCCCTGTGCGTCTGTGAGGGCTAAGGTCTCGCCAGAAGCGGAAAGTCCGAAGGGAGCTATTTTGCTGTCGTTAGCAGCTGCGTCGCTGTCACAGAAAACGACAAGTCTTTCGCCTGCCTTGACAGTAGTTCCCTCGGGGAAGGTGTAAAGGTAGGGCTTGGATTCCTTGTCGGAAAGTCCCCAGCCCGAGAGGCTGACGTCCTGACTGCTGCTGTTGTAGAGCTCTATCCAGTCGTAGCAGTTTCCGTCAGCTGACTGGTAAGTGCTGTTCTTTGCACATACCTCGTTCAGTGTGATGCCCGAGCTGTTCTCGGCATTTGCGGGGAGATACGAAGCGGACTGCATTATCATGCCAAGGCAGAGTATCCCCGCAGCAGTTTTGCGTTTGAAATGCATTTTCATGTTTTCCTCCTGTTTTTTGCTGTTTCCTGCATTACAGCAGATATTTTACGTTTTCTATTCTTTAAATGTTTTTCCTGTGGTTGTTCGCCTTTGTATAAAGTTATCACTTACAGCATAATAATTTTACCACACAACAGCAGATGGTTCAACCGAAAAAAGATAGATTTAGGGGAAAAAATGAGGAAGTTCATGGGTGAAACGTAATTTTGCTGCTTCTGACATAAAAAGCTGAACGAATATCGAAAGACTGTCCGAAAGTGTTTTGCGGTATCGTACGAGAGGTAACAGTCACGTAAAATAATATCACAGTAAAGGATACGCAGCAGCACTGCGTATAAACGGTGTAACAGAAATAATTTTTTCGCAATACCGCAAAAAGCTCCCCGCTTTTTTTCGGGGAGCATGATAATGCTGTTTTAAAACATCAGTTCTGACGTCTGCGGTCAGGATGATTTTCATAAAACTGCTGCTTGTTTTTGTACATACTCTTGTCGGCGATACTCATAGCTTTCCTTATATTGCAGTCAGATGCGTCGTAGCAATAGCCAAGTGAAAAGCTTACATTTCCGTCGGTCTCCGAGTATTTTTTCAGCTTTTCGATGCGCTTTTCAAGCTCTTCCTCGGAAATATCCGTAACGATAGCCATGAATTCATCGCCGCCTGCACGGTATATCTCGCCGTCAAAGAAAACCTTCTTGAATATGCCTGCTGCGTCCTTGAGCAGCATATCTCCCGCAACATGACCGTCGTTGTCGTTGACCTGCTTCAGACCGTTCAGGTCTGCAAAAACTACCGCAAGACTGTCGGGCTTGCTGCCGCTGTCCTGCATGAGCTCGTCTATGCGCTTGTTCATAGCGTTGCGGTTGTATACGTCCGTGAGCATATCCACAGTGCTCATTGTTTCAAGCTGTTCGAGGAGCTGATAGTTTGCTATCTCCGAAGCTACGAAATAAGAGGTTATCTCGAGAGTTGCGCGTATCCTGACAGTATTCTCGGTATCGAAGTTTATAGCCCATATATAGCCGAGAGTCTCGTCATTGTACAGCAGCGGATAAAGAACTATGCTCTGTATGCCCGAGGCCTGCATGGATTCGCACCATACGGGATTTCTCTCGCGGAGAACTTCCATATCGTTTTCATTCTGTATGATAAGGCAGGTGCTGCCTGCAATTGTATCCTTCCATGTGGCAACTATATCAAAGAAATTCGTGTAATGGGCGTTGAGATACTCGCTTACGGGAAGGAGACCGAGCCCGGGAGCAGATGAGTCGCAGAGCACTGAGCATTTTCTTTCCTTAAAGTCCGTGAGGAGTATGCAGCACACCTGAGCTCCGCACATTTCGCGGATATCTGAGATAACGTCGTCGATAGTATGCTTGAAATCGGCAGTACCCCTGAGCTTTATGCAGGTCTCGAGTACGGAGACCGATACAGTGGCATCAACATTGGACATACGCTTTGTATTTGCCTCGGGGGTGAGCTCCTGAGAATATGTACAGTAGTATATGTTTTCCTTGTCGGAGGCAAGAGGCATCATATACATATCTACCCAGAAGCTGTATCTTTCGGGGTGGATATAGGTATGGAAGGACTTTTTGAGCACTGCGGAGTTATAGCAGGCGTTTTCAAAATTAAGATCCTTCGGGATATACCTTTCATACGGTGAATCCGGCACGAATTTATTATCCAGCATCTCCGAAAAACAAATAACATCGGGATTTTCTATAGAGTTGACATAAGCCTTGTTGCCCACAACGATGCGTATATTGCCGTAGCTTCCGTCGGGAAAGACTTCCACGGACATGATGCAGGTCATAGGCTCAAAGCTGTCAACGAGAGCTTGCAGATCCATAAATTCACCTTCCGTTCCAATAAATACTTCATTTATGATTATACCATGTTTTTGCACGATTGTCCAGTAAATATGGTAATTATTTCTTCCTGACAGGGATCTTTTGAAAAAGAATTTTCATCAACATTATTATTATACCAAAAAACACTTGAAAAAGTCAATGATATCACTATTTTTGCAGATAGTATCTTATGCCTGATTTGACTTTTTCGGCTGTATCTGTTACAATATGTTAGTATTTGATGCAAAAAAAGCTGTCGTTAAGATGCTTTCTGCGGAAAAGAGGTTTTTACAATGAGAAAAGCTGCTGCATTTTTGGGCTTAGTTACAATGGCGCTGTGCCTTTCATCATGTGATATGACAGAGATACCCGAATGGGAGGTGACCCACAATACGGAAGTGCCGCCGAAAATGATGTTCCTCGGTGATTCTATCGCAGCAGGCTACGGACTTGAGGGATATTCGGCTGACGATCTGTACAGCTGCTCATCCTATGCAAATATACTGAAAGAGAAGTACGAAGCCGAGCTGGACGGCGAATGCGGACATAAAATGGTGAATAAGGCAGTATCGGGAGCAGCTTCCTACGATCTGCTCGAACTGATACAGAGCGGCGAGCTCGACGAGGATCTGAAGGACAGCGACGCGGTGGTAATATCCATTGGCGGAAATGATATGCTTGGTATCATGCTTGAAGCACTGAGAAGTCTGGGAATAAGTGAAAAGGGAGATTTTAATTCGGAGGATCTTGATATTTTCAGTGCCGCTTCTTACTTTCTGAGCATGGATAAGGATATCGACGAAGCACTCGTGCAGTTTGGCAAAAACATCGCGGCGATATCCGAGGAGCTCGGCAAAAGGACGGACGGAACGATATATGTTCAGACGCTTTACGATCCTCTGGAGTCATTCGGCAAATTAAAGCTGGTCTCGGATTTTTCGGGTGAAAAGATAGGGAAGCTCAACAGCATCATATCGGAGAACTCCCTGAACGGCTATAAGGTCATAGACACAGCGGCAGATTTCAGGGGTAAGGCAGACAGCCTTACCAATATCGGCAAATTTGACATACATCCCAATGCGGACGGTCACAAGGTGATCGCTGCCGATGTGGACGCTGCATTCCGCGCCACAGGCTTCAGCTACGTGACTGTTGAGCACGGAGAAAAGAGACTTACAAAGGAAGGCAAAATGGCTGTGGGAGGCGGCATTGCGGCAGGTATCATCATGCTCGCAGGTATTGTCACCGCAGCAGTTTTACATAAAAAGAAGAAAAAATAATAAAAACCGTAAGGGAACTGCTGATCCCTTACGGTTTTAACTTTATCGCGGCATTTCCTGATCGGGAACGATTATGGCGCCGTTGAGGCTGAGGTTCCTCAGGAAGATTAGTCTTGCCTGATCCACACATTCGGGCTTTACCATATAGTACAGGTAATGCTCCATAAGGTTGAACATATCAAATGTTCTTCCCTCTATCTTGAACTGATTGAAGCCCATGGGAACATATTTGTTCCATATATCGTCGGGAGTAATATGTGTACTCAGAGACTTTATGTCAAAGAGGCTCCTGTGCTCGCATTTACATTCAAATACTGCCTTTGCCTCGGGGTGATCCTTGGCGAATTTATCGGAATCGAAGGGAGCATTCGGATACTTCCTTACGTGATTTGCATAGGCTATCTGCTCAAGGCCTATGGTCTGATAGTGAAGCGAGCGGTTGGCACAGGCGGGATTGCAGCAGGCGTTCACAAGTATCTCGCATTTCTCCTTGTTAGGTATCTTTTCGAGGATATCGAACTTGTTGTTGAGGTCGTAATCAATAACTACTATGTGGTAATCCTTTCCGACCTCTTCATAGAGCTTGTCGGGATCGGTTATTCTCTTGCAGGTTGAGCTTGTGAGCTTGAAATTGGGATAGGTCTTTCTTATGTATTCCTCAAGGACAGGGGACATAACGATACATTCGTTCATGCCGTTGTCTGCGATATGCATTACCATGTTGCAGAATTCGTCGCTGAGGTGTTTCTTTTCTATCATGGGATTGGTAAATGTGAAGCGGAGTGGTATACCCTTGCCGTTGAAGTACTTTGTAACGCCTCTTACGAAGTCCTTCTGACACATACCGTGCATTACACGTCCGCCGTTCCACAGAGACGGCGGGAAAATGCCGTAAACGGAAGCTATCTCGACTCCCTCGCGGAAAAGCTCGGGACTGTTTTCAAGCATTGTGAGAAATACGGAATTAAATTTGAAAAGCCTTGCAAAATCAGGCAGATGAAACCTTACTTTCATTGGGATTCCTCCTTGTTATAAGCCTACTGACAGGCAGAGTTATTAGTATATATATTATATCACACAATAACAAAAATAGCAAGGTGCGGGGATAGGCACGGTGAAATAAAAAAATGCGCCGCAAAAACGTGCTTGCGGCGCTTCCTTTTATCATATTCAATCTTGATATCGCACTTTTACCGAGATGTGCAGATATCAGTCGGGTAAAAGGGGGTAAAAGAGGATAAGGGGATTGGGATTGGATTGTTTAGAGATCTGCCCTTCGGGGAAAACCTTTGCAGGCAAGGGCAGACCTTAATATTAACTTGATTATTCAGCGTCAGCCTCAGCTTCAGCTTCTGTTGCAGCCTCAGTTGTCTCCTCAGCTACAGTCTCAGTTGCTTCTTCTGCCTCAGCAGCTTCAGCAGCCTTGAGAGCCTCTCTCTCCTTAGGACCGAGGTGCTCGTGAACAGGAGCTACAGGCGGCTCAGGAGGTGTGGGAGGTGTAGGAGGTACAGGCTTCTCGCCATCCTCAGGAGCTACAGGCGGCTCAGGAGGAGTAGGAGGTGTCGGAGGCTCAGGCTTGTTCGGATTTACAAAGTGAACATCAGCGTGAACGTCCTTAGCATTGAGGATCTTCTCGATTGTCTCTTCGTCAAGGAAATCTACCTTGCTGAGATCTACCTTATCACGGAATTCCATGAAGAGGTCTGTGAGCTCAAGGTGTACAGGGCCGAGAGGCTTTGTGGGCTTCTCAACGTCCTCAGCGTCCTCTGCTTCTTCAGCATCCTCAGCTGCTTCTTCGTCTACCTCAGGCTTCTCTTCATCCTCGGGAGGAACGGGAGGTACAGGCTTCTCATTTGAATGGAAGTGGATGTCAACCTTCTCGATCTGATCCCAGTTGTCAAGGATAGTATCTGTGAGGATATCGATGCTGTTAGCGTCGATGAATGTACGGATCTGGTCGATGAACTCTGTTACATCGAGGATAACGGGCGGCTCGGGAGGAACCGGCTTCTCATCTTCGTCGAGTTCAGCAGGAGGAACGATGAGGTCAGGTGTTTCAACTTCAACAGCTTCCTCAACAGCTTCTTCAGCTGTATCCTCAGCTTCATCCTCAGCAACAGCTGTGATTGCAACTGTTTCTTCTGCAACTTCTGTTTCCTCAGCAGCGAAAGCGTTGAGGCTCATAGCTGAAGCCATTACTGACATAGCAGCTATTGCAGCAAGAATGTTCTTTTTGCTTTTCATTGGTAATTACTCCTTTGTTGTAAATTTATCTCCTTAGGGGGGGAGACATAAGCATTATTTGCTTTATGTTAACAGTTTACGGAGTGGGATATTAAAAAGCGGGGTAATTATGAATTTTTTTGGAAAAAATCCAAAAATTTTTTTAAAGGGCCTGCATAAGCCTGTTTTACGGCATAAATGCAGAAAAGGCATTGACTGATCAATGCCTTTTCCGTATATCTTATTTCATGTTTTCTCAGGGAATGGGAACGGGGGAAACAGAGGGTTGGGGATTTGATGCGGATACTTCATTATCGGGCAGTGCTTCCCTGGCAGTATCCTTTTTGGCAGGCATTATCCTCTTTATGGAGAATTCATATGCCGCTGCGGGTTCCCGAACAATTTCTTCTTTTGTTTCTTCTGCGGGGGCAGGTGAAACTGTTTCGGGAGACTCAGGTTTTTCCTGAGGAGCTTCCTTTATCTCGTCGGCAGACGGAGAGGAGAGCTCGGGTTCGGGCAGTGCTTCCCGAACTTCTTCTATATCAGCCGCAGCCTGTACGCGAGGGGCAGGCGCGGGGAGAAGCGGTTTTAATTTTTCAACTGCTTCATGTGTGATCTCTATAATGCCGTTGTTGTCTCTGAGAACAAAGTGATTATTGTTCGCGGGAGCAGCAGGAGCTTCAGGCTCTGCGGGCTTTGGCGGTTCTGCCTTGTCATCAGGCTTCGGAACAGCCTTTGAACCGTTCTTCGACTCGGGCTTTACGGGATCGTGTGCAGGAGCATCCGGCTTCTTCGGAGCTGCGGGCTGTGCAGGAGCAGCAGGAGCTGCGGAACCAATGGCAGGCGCGGGAGCTTCGGGAGCTTTTATCTCCTCCTCATGAGGCATGGGAGCCTCTGGAGCCTGTGCTTCTTCATCATGGGGCTTCGGCGGTTCGGGAGCTTTGTCGTCCTTCGTCTTATCAGCCTCATGGGGCTTCGGCGGCTCGGGCTTATCGTGAGCGGCAGGCTTCGGAACACCGAATTCATAGATATTTACCTTTGTATCGGTGATGCCGTTCTCAAGTTCTTCCTTGATGGTATTGTATTCATCGGCTTCAGCCTTTATAAAGATGTTCACAACATCATCTTCGGCATTTATGCCCTGCGTTTTTTCGATATCAAGGATCTCGTTTGCGGCGGTGAGCTTATCCTTGCCCTTTCCGTCGTAGTCCTTGAGGAGCTCGTCGGCCTTGTCGTCACCTCCGCTGAGGTGAATTACCTGACCTTTTTTGTTAAGATCCATTCGTATATTTGTTTTAGCAGATATCAGGATGGTTGAGTGTGTTTTGAAATTACGTGTATAGTAGAATGAACCTGCTGAAACTGCGAGGGCGAGACACGCAGCAGCTGTGGCAAATCTTGTAACGTAGAAGCTGATCCGTCTTTCCTCTGTTGCAACGCCCTCCATGAGAACGGGAGCCGAGACGGTCTGTCCTACCGAGTACCTGAGGTTTGCAGCCTGCACATAGCGCGCTTCTTCGTCCATTAGTACAGCATATCCTTTGTGACATTCCATAACGATATATTTCATTTGTTTTCACCACCTTTTAATACTTGCATGATATGGCCGCGCATTATCTCGTATCCGTTGGTGCATATAAGCAGTACGGCGACAAGATAGCGTCTGTGCCTTTCAAGAGACTTTCTTTCCACATTTGCGCCCTCCGCAAGCTTGGCAAGGGGAACGCGCTTGGTCCTCAGAAAGTCATCGAGGATCTCTGGATTATTTCTTGCGTAAAATACAGCTTTCTGACATATCTCAAGTGTACGGCGCTGTCTCGGAGAATTTTCCGCAACATCGTTCATACTCACACCAAAATCCTTCATTTGTGCTGAAAGCTCTTCGATCTCCTGTTTTGTTGCATCTCTTAGTTCGTTTTCTGCGTAATCATCGTGCTCGTCTCGGATCGTTTCTTTCAGGTCTGTTTTGTCATCATCACTGACGTCCAGGGATATTTGACCTTTATTTCTCTTTTCTTTACGGTAATTATCTATCAGGCGATTTTTTATCTGCAATGCGGCGAACTTGAGGAAAGAGCCGCGTAATCTCGAATAATTCTTTATAGCTTCATAAAATGCAAACATGGCAATACTTAGCTCGTCATCGCTCTGATCGGGCGGACGGTTCAGAAACTTGGATGTTTCAGACTTAATAAAGGGCATATAAGCAGATATGAGTTCGTCTGCTGCGTGGCTGTCCTTTTTTGCTCTGTAGACCTGGGATATGATTTGATGTACATCAGAAGTCATATTTGCCACCCCCAATATTACTTATAGTTTACGCAGCCCGCACATCAAAAACGGGGTGCTTATGGCAAAATTTAAAAAAATTTTTCTTTTTTTACAAATTTGCCCGAACTGTTATGTTCGGGCGGTATTAAGGCTTATTTAGCGGAGTTTTCCTCGTCCTGGTGGCGTATCTGAGCACGCTTGATCTTGCCGCCGAGGGTCTTGGGGAGCTCCTTTACATATTCAATAACGCGGGGGTACTTGTAAGGCGCGGTCTCGCGCTTTACGTGATCCTGAAGCTCCTTTGTGAGCTCGGGTGAGGGGGTATAGCCCTCTGCGAGAACTACAGTAGCCTTTACGACCTGACCTCTTATGGGGTCGGGAGCGCCTGTTATAGCGGATTCAACTACAGCGGGGTGGGTGAGGAGAGCGCTCTCTACCTCGAAGGGTCCGATACGGTAGCCCGAGCACTTGATAACGTCGTCGTTTCTTCCGACGAACCAGTAATAGCCCTTGGAATCGCGCCATGCAACGTCGCCTGTATCGTAGTTCTTGCCGCCGAGAACAGCTTCTGTGAGCTCGGGGTTCTTGTAGTATTTGCAGAACAGACCTGTGGGACGCGCCTTGTCGATACCGCATACCATGATGCTTCCCTCTTCACCGTCCTCGCACTCTGTACCATCGGCACGGAGCAGGTGGATATTATAGAGCGGTGATGGCTTTCCTGTTGAGCCGGGCTTCGGGTCTATCCACGGGAAATTGGCGATAAGTACGGTACCCTCTGTCTGTCCGAAGCCCTCGCGCATCTTCTTGCCCGTGAGCTCGTAGATACGGTTGAATACCTCGGGGTTGAGAGGCTCGCCCGCATTGCAGAAATTCTGTATGGATGAAAGATCGTACTTTGTCATATCCTCCTGGAGCATAAATCTGTACATAGTAGGCGGAGCGCAGAAGGTGGTCAGCTTGTAGTGGCTGATAACTTCAAGTATATCCTTTGCATTGAATCTGCCCGTGAAGTCGTATGCGAACTGTATAGCGCCGCATATCCACTGTCCGTATATCTTGCCCCAGCCGAACTTAGCCCAGCCCGAGTCGGATATTGACATATGGAGCTTGTTTTCCTGTACCTGATGCCAGTACTTTGCGGTTACGATATGACCGAGTGGGTGTGCGAAGTTATGACATACCATCTTCGGCATACCTGTAGAGCCCGATGTGAAGTATATGAGCATGGTATCTGCTGCCTTGGTAGCCTGATCGTCTGTGGGGCGCTCAAAGGTATCGGGATACTTTGCTATCTCGTCCTCGAAGTAGTCCCAGCCCTCACGGGGCTCTGCAACGGCTATCTTCTTGCGGAGAGTCTTTATCTCTGGAGCAGCTGCGTCTATCTGTCCTCTTATGTACTCGTCGTCGCAGGCTATTATAGCGGATATCTCAGCCATATTGCCGCGGTAGGCGATATCATGTGTGGTGAAGAGCAGATTTCCGGGGATGAGTATTACTCCCAGCTTATGGAGAGCTGTGGCTATTACCCAGTATTCCCAGCGGCGGCGCAGTATAAGAAGCACCACATCGCCCTTTTTCAGCCCGAGGCTGCGGAAATAATGGCAGGTCTGATTTGAAAGCTTTGATATATCCGTAAATGTGAATGTCTTTTCCTGCTTGTCGTGGCTGAGCCATACAAGAGCCTTTTTCTCGGGCTCCTGCTTTGCCCATTCATCAACTATATCCCAGCCGAAGTTAAAGTCCTCGGGAACATTTACGCGGTAATTTTCCTTGAAATCCTCGTAGGAATCAAATTCTATGCGAGGAAGGTATCGGTCTAAAAGCATGATATTAAGAACTCCTTTGTATTAGCCTTCTGCGGCTTATTATTCAGCGATCATTGTCAGGAATCTTGCCTTGGAATCTCCAACGCAGCGCTGTCCGTGAAGATATGTGGGATTGAAGTAAATAGAGTCTCCTTCATTGAGGATTATTTCCTGATCCTCAAATACTACTGCGATAGTGCCCTTGAGGACAAGATTGAATTCCTGACCCGAATGGCTTACAAGCTTTGCAGGCTCATCGGATGGTTCAAGTGTGACTAAAAGAGGCTGCATTACCTTATCGGCATAGCGGAAAGCAAGATCCTTGAAGCGGTAGCCGGGGAAACGGCTTATGCTTCTGCCCTTACCGCGTCGCACGACCTGGAAAGTGTCGATGCGGCTGGGTTCGCCTGTGACGAGCTCATTAAAATCGACTCCGAATTTATTTGCAATCTCATAGATGACGCTTATTGGAAAATCTCCGTTCTGTTCATAGCCTGCATACTGCTCCACTGATAGTCCGAGCTCCTGAGCAAGCTTTTCCTGTGTGTAGTCGCACACCTCGCGCAGTTCTTTGATACGTGCTGCGATCTCATTAATGGTTTCCATAGCGCAACCTCCTTTTAAAATAAATGTATACATCTTTAATGATACCATATTTTATGGTGTTTTGTCAAGACTGAGGGTGATTTATGATAAAGAAAACACTTTCACCTTTAAAAGTGAAAGTGTTTTGTGGTTTTTTACAGTTCCGATGTTATTTTCCACGCTTCAGTGCGGCTGAGACTATGCAGAAAGCAAAGAACACGATGATATCGGCAGAAACTATGGTAGAGCCTACGGGAGTTTCCGCAAGTATCGAGATCATGATGCCGAAAAAAGCACAGAGCAGCGATATCACCACGGAGCAGATTATAACGCTGCGAAAGCTCTTGAATACTCTCATTGCCGAAAGTGCGGGGAAGATTATGAGAGCCGATATCAGCAGCGAGCCTACGAAGTTCATGGCGATAACGATTATGACCGCTATTACCACCGCAATGAGCAGATTGTACATATCCGATCTTATTCCCGTAGCCTTTGCGAAGCTCTCATCGAAGGTCACGGCGAATATCTTGTTGTAGAATATAAGGAATACAGCTACTACTACGGCCGACATGGCAATGCATATCCATACATCGGCAGGCTTGAGGGTCAGTATGGCTGTTGATCCGAAAAGGGTGCTGCACACATCGGCGGTAACATTGCCCGAAGTCCTGCCGCTTCCGCTGCGGGCAGCTATATTCATGAGCATATAGCCGATAGCAAGAGCCCCTACAGATATCATGGCAACTGCCGCATCGCCCTTTATTTTTGTATTGCTGCCCGTTCTCAGGAGGAGAACAGCTGAAATGATAGTCACAGGCATGATAATGAGCATATTATTGGTTATCCCCGCCGCAGTAGCCACTGCCATGGCGCCGAATGCCACATGGGACAGTCCGTCGCCGATGAACGAGAAGCGCTTCATTACAAGGGTAACTCCAAGCAGGGAGGAGCATAATGCGATAAGAAGCCCGACTATAAGAGCGTATCTTACCACAGGCAGCTGAAATGCCTGGTGAAGCTTTGAGAATATATCACTCATTATCCTCACCTCCCATTACGGATATGAATGCCTGACCTATTTTACTGGTCATGTAGTCCTCTTTGGTGCCGAAGAAGAGCTGCTTTCTGCCGATGTGGAGTATATGCGTCGCATATCTTACGGCAGCGTTCATATCGTGGGATACCATTATGACTGTGATACCGTCCTTTTTGTTGAGGCTGCCGATAAGCTCGTACATCTCGTTTGCAGCCTTTGGGTCAAGACCTGTCACGGGCTCGTCAAGTAGTATCATTTTCCTTGCGGCGCAAAGAGCTCTCGCAAGGAGGACTCTCTGCTGCTGACCTCCCGAAAGCTCGCGGTAGCAGCGCTTTGTCAGGGGCTCTATCTCCAGCCTTCTCATCATGTCGTGGGCCAGCTTCTTTTCATCCTTATTATAAAAAGGCCGCAGACCGCAGCGGTTCATGCAGCCAGAAAGGACTATCTCACGGACGGAGGCGGGAAAGTCCCGCTGTACCATTGTCTGCTGTGGGAGATATCCTATCTCGTTTTTGCCCACATCTTCGCAGAGCTCCACCTTGCCCTCAAGGGGCGGCTTCAGACCGAGGATAGCCTTTATCAGCGTACTTTTTCCCGAACCGTTCTCACCGACTATGCAGAGGTAATCGCCGCTGCTGACGGTAAAATCCAGGTCTTTTGTGATGATGTCGCCCTCATATCCGAGAGAGACATTTTTGCATCTGAGCAATGCTCCCATTTATACAAGCACCTTCTTAAGAGTATTGAGGTTTTCTTCCATAAGTGATAAATATGTAACGCCGCTGTCGATGTCCTTCCGAGTTACGGACTGCAATGAGTTGAGCGTCTCTATGTCGGCGTTTCTGCTTTTTGAGTTGTCGATTATGGACCTTGCAATAGAGTCGTCGGAATTTTCGAGTATGAACACTGTCCCGAGCTTAAGCTCGTCAAGCTTGCCTGCAAGAGTTGCCACAGTCTCGAAGCTTGCGTTTGTCTCCGCAGAGCAGCCTGCAAAGGCAGCATAGTAGTCTATTCCGTAATCGTCCACAAGATAGCGGAAAGGGAAACGGTCGCCCACAAGTATGGTCCTTGAGGCGGAGCTTTCAGCCATTTCCGTGTATTCAGCGTCAAGAGCCCCGAGCTTTTCTTCATAGCTGTCAAGGTTTGAGCGGTATTCGGCGGAATGTGACGGGTCGGCTTCGCATACTGTATCGCAGATGCTCTGACAGAGGAGCTCCGCATTTTTCAGTGAGAGCCATATGTGCTCGTCGTATTCGATGCCGTCCTCTTCATCTTCATCTTCGGCAGCCATGCCCTCTTTGGTCTCCTCTTCTTTCAGCCTCTGACCGAGAGCGTCAAACAGCCTTAATACCTTTATGTCCTTGTTTCTGACGTTACCAACGGCGTCGTCCACCCATGTTTCGGACTCTCCGCCCGAGTAGATAAAAACGTCGCAGTCCGAGATAGTGAGCATATCCTGCGTGCTTGGCTGATAGTTGTGGATATCCGCGCCGCTGCCCAGGAGATATGTGATATCGGCATTTTCAGTGCTGCCGATGATATTCTTTGTCCAGTCGTATTCGGCGAAATTGGTGCAGACGATGCTGAGCCTGCCGTCGTCTGTACTGCGGCTTTCAGCGCAGCCGCTCAAAGAAGCAGCCGCGATCACCGCAGCTGCCGCAACAGAAAAAACTTTACTGATGAAATTCATTTGTTAGCTCCTGATATTGAATTTGATAATCATTTTCAAATTATATTATACTTTATTTAAAGGAGTCTGTCAATAGCTATGCGTTAATTTCATATAACTACCTTCACTTTCCGCGGTAAATGAAAAAATGGTGATATTTTCAGCGCTATACTTGACATTGGGAGCAATTTCATGTATAATATCCTTGTAAAATTTGATATAGGGGGGCGGTATTATGCCGAAAAACACAAAAGACAAAGAGCTCGATAAAATGTACAGGGATCTCCTTGAGACAAGGAACTCGGCTCGTTCAGCATCAAAAAGTGAAGGAAATCGTCTGCTGACCTTCTTCATAGGACTTCTTCTCCTTGGCGGCGGTCTGTTCATGGTATTCCAGAATATCATGGTCGAGAGCTCATGGGGACTGGGAGGATATTTCTTCAGGATAGGTAGCATAGGACTTCCCAACGGACTTATAATGCTTCCGATAATAGCGGGAATAGCCATGCTGTTCCTTATGGACAGGAAGATATTCGGCTGGGTAGTGCTTTCCATAGGAATAGTCATAGTGCTCCTCAGCGTAATGCTCACCACACATCTGAGATGGCGTACAACCAATGCATACGTATTCATTGTCATGTTCGGCATGGTCGCAGCAGGCGGCGGAATGGTCCTCAGAGAGCTTTTCAGGAAAGATTGAAAAAGTAAGACCGTACCTTATGGTACGGTCTTTTTTTAATCCCACATTATATTATAAATAGTCACCTCATGCGCTCCGAGGGAAGCGGCATTGTCGATATTTCCGAGCTGGAACTTTATATCCGCGGCCATATCGCTCTCAAAAGTGACATCGAAGCTGAAATGCTTCTTCTCGGGAGATATTTCCACTTTTTCATTGAGATATCTCGTGTAGGAGCTGTCCTCGGCTGTTACTACCATATTTCTCGGTACTGTAGAGCTCACATCAAATGAGAGGGTGTGCTTTTCGCCTGCTTTGACCTCTCTCGCGCGGAGAAGTCCCATTACTGCGTATTCGAGCTCTCCAGCATTCTGTATATCCACAACTGTGCAGCCCTCTTTGTTGGCTACGGAAGCCTCGGCTCCCTCGATATAATTATCGAGAGAAAGGGAGGTCATCTCTGTGGGAACGAAATCGGAGCCCTTTTTGTCGTAGACACGGACATAGTCGATGTCAAAGTGCTTTTCTCCGTCGGCAAATGTGGCAGGATCGGCGTAGATACCGTCTATACCATCAAAGTGTCCGCCGACCGCAAGGTTGAGTATCACGTAGAAGTTCTGATCAAAGGGTGCAGGATAGCTGAAGCCCTCGGAGTACCATTCAGACTGGGTGCTGTAGAGGATATCGTCAACATACCAGCGTATCTCGCCGCGCTCCCATTCCACGCTGTAGGTATGCCAGTTCTGTGTGCCGTCGCCGTCCGAGAAATTGAAATCGTTGGTGAGGTAGGTGTTTGCAGGCCATGCACCGCCGAAGTGTATGGTTCCGCATATCTTTTCAGGAGTGCTGCCCCAGCCCTCCATTATGTCTATCTCGCCCGATGAAGCCCAGCCGCCGTAAGCACTGTCCTCGGGGAGCATCCATATAGCAGGCCACAGCGATCGTCCCGAGTCGCACCTTGCGCGTACTTCTATCCTGCCGCCGCATACCGAGAATTTATGCTGAGTGTTTATACGTGCGGAGGTGTAGTCGTAGCTGCCCTGCTTTTCGTCCGTCAGGCTCTCCTTTCGGGCAACAATGGTGAGGATGCCGTCCTTTACTGCGGTATTCTGCGAGGTGTAGAACTCCTGTTCATTGTTTCCCCAGCCGTTGGTGACATAATTTCCGCTGTCGTCAAGCTTCCAGTTTCCGAGCTCGCAGGACCACTTGCTCTCGTCAAGCCTGTCTCCGTCAAACTCGTCGCTCCATATGAGCTCATAGCCGTTTTCAGCGGGAGCTTCGGTCTCGTTTCCGAGGAGAAAGTCTGCCAGTGTGCGGAGCTCCTCTGCGGAGGCGCCCTTTTTTCTTGCACTTATCATGTCAAATATATCAACTGTACCGTCACTGTTGAAGTCTGATTTTGAGCTGCTGCCCGCATATGCCGAAAACGGCACAGAAGCAAGGAGGATAGCAGCTGCTGCCAGTATTTTTAAAGCTTTCATAGTCAACTCCTGTTCCGTGCAGCAGAAAGCTGCGTTTTACGACCTGATTTTAACATAAAAAAACTCGTGTGTCAAGCTGTACACCCCGTTTTATTGTTCAAAATGACTGCTTTTCTTTGGAAAAGAGATGAATAATGACTGCAATTCGGCGACTTTTTTGTATTTCTATTGCAATCATAAAAGCTCCGTGATATAATGTACCATGTTGCAGGGATATGATCTTTCGGCAAAAAGCGAAAATACCCCGAAAATCGGAAATTACCTGCGTAAACTATAGTTGTTTGTAATAATAACGATCCTATGGAGGTCTTTTTATGAAGAAAATTATTACGTCAATAGCTGCCTGTTCGCTTGCGGTATGCGCTTTAGTATCATGCGGCAGCAAATCCGACAGTGCAAAGGGCAAGAAGAAAACTGCCGATATTGTCGGAAAGTGGGCTCTGAGCGGCGTTGACAATCAGGAAGTCGAAAGCGCGGGACTTATCTTCCATGAGAACGGAAACGGTTCCATGTACGAAGACTCCTCATCCATGTTCCATTTTGAGGACGAGGGATTCAGCCTTGGCGGTTCTGTAATATCAAATGATTACGTCAAGGAGGAGGGTGACACCGTTACGGTAGATGTAATGGGTGAGAAGATCCTCGTAATGAAGAAGCTCGGCGGTAACGACGGCTACTACGGAAAGTACAGCCTTGAGGGCGGAAAGCTTTACGATAACTTTGCAGACAGCATGAAAGAGGAGACCGAGCAGAACGGCAAGCCTCTCGATATCACTCTGAACTTTGACGGACCTCACAGTGAGTTGATCTTCAATAACATCTTCACATACACTATCGACGATAAAAAGCTAAATATCTCGGGCTCTTCGTCAATATTCAACAGCGACGGAGCTGCTTTGTCGGGAGACTACACAATAAACGGCGATACGCTCACTATCACCGATTCAAAGAAAACGGATACTCTTACAAGAGTTGAATGATATATAAAAAAGCAGCAGGCAGATACGCACAAGTATCTGCCTGCTTTTTTCAGCCGTTTATGTAAGCCACGATGGGCTCGATGTACTTTTTGTCCGTATAGTCGCAGGAAGAAGCAACGTGCTTGATCATTGCCTCATCTGCCTCGGTCTTGTTCTTCTTGCCCTTGAGCATTGCCGCGAAGGCCTTCATGAGCATTTTTGAACCGAGGGACATCTTTTCGTATGAGAGACCGCCGACGCAGTAGAAAGCCTTTGCGTACTTTCTCTGCTCCTCGGTAAGAGTCTTGTCGAGCAGGCCCTGTATGCCCGAGTATTCTGCAGGACTTGCTCCCACGCCGAATATGGCAAGCTTCTTGCACTTCCACTTGTCTATCCTTGATGTGAACCAGTCTGCCTTGGCTATTTTTTCCATAGACAGCCAGCTTCCGAAGATAATGGCATCAAAGTCATTGAAGAAGCTGTCGTCCTTTTTGGAAGCTTCCTTCATCGTGAGAGTCGTGCCGCCGAGGGCTTCTGCCAGCCATTCGGCGTATTTCTGCGTGAAGCCCGTCTGTGAGAAATATACTATCAGTGTCTTCATGATATCTTACCTTTTCATATAGCAGCGAAAGCCTGCTTGAGGTCGTCGAGGATATCATCGACATTTTCAAGTCCTACTGAAAGTCTGATAAGACCGCCGTTTATGCCGCAGGCAACCAGCTGCTCGTCGGTGAGCTGACGGTGAGTAGCGCTTGCGGGGTGCAGAACACAGGTGCGGATATCAGCAACGTGTACCTCGTTTGAAGCAAGCTTGAGTGAATCCATGAACTTTACGGCTGTATTCCTGCCGCCCTTGATGATGAAGGAGATAACGCCGCTTGTACCGTCGGGGAGGTACTTCTTTGCAAGCTCATGGTACTTGTTTCCTGCAAGTGCGGGGTAGTTTACAGACTCTACCTTGTCATTGCTTTCGAGGAACTCTGCAACTGTCTTTGCGTTCTCGCAGTACTGTCTCATACGGATAGGAAGTGTTTCAAGTCCGAGATTGAGATAGAAAGCCGACTGAGCCGAGGGATAGCAGCCGAAGTCTCTCATGAGCTGCATTCTTGCCTTGATGATGTAGGCAGCCTTGCCGTAAGCCTTTGTGTAGATCGTTCCGTGGTAGCTCTCGTCGGGCTCTGTGAACTCGGGAAATTTGCCGTTTGTCCAGTCGAAGTTGCCCGAGTCGATGATAACTCCGCCGCCCTGTACTGCATGGCCGTCCATGTACTTTGTGGTAGAGTGTACGATTATATCAGCGCCGTGCTCAAAAGGTCTGCAAAGGATAGGAGTCGGGAAGGTATTGTCGATAATGAGCGGAACACCGTTCTTGTGGGCTATATTTGCAAACTTTTCGATATCGAATACGGAAAGTGCGGGATTTGCGAGAGTTTCGCCGAATACAGCCTTTGTGTTGGGCTTGAAGGCTGCCTGTATCTCCTCCTCGGGAGCATCGGCGTCAACGAATATGCACTCGATGCCCAGCTTCTTCAGTGTGAAAGCGAAGAGATTTACGGTGCCGCCGTAGATAGTAGCGGCAGATATGAAGCTGTCTCCTGCCTTGAGGATATTGAGCAGCGAGAGAAGAGAAGCTGCCTGACCGCTGGAGGTACACATAGCTCCGACGCCGCCTTCGAGGGCGTTGATCTTTTCCTCGACAGCCATGACCGTGGGGTTCTCAAAGCGTGAATAGATAAGGCTCTTTGTAGGATCATCGAATACAGCAGCAACGTCGTCCGTTGAGTCGTATACATAAGTAGTGCTCTGAACTATGGGAACTACTCTCGGCTCTGTATTCTTTGGGGTGTAGCCTGCGTGCAGGCATTTTGTTTCGATCTTCATTGTGGTGTGACCTCCGTTAAATATATGTTACTGCGTTTTTCTGCGGATCATTCTCTGTACTCTGGGTACGAAGAATTCCAGAACGGCGCAGTACTTGTCTATGAAAGTGATTACGTATGTCTCCTTATAGCCGGGCTTGGACCTTGTAATGGGCCACATATGCTTTTCTATCATATCCCGTTCGAGCTTTGTGATAGCGGTTATCTCCGCAGCGTTGGCACAGGCCTCCAGCGAGTGCTTTCTGCTGTGGGACGCCTGCCCCTTTGTCTTTTTGGAATTGTACTCTTTGCGGTCGTAATAGAAAAGATCGTGCATAAGTCCTGCCCTTGCAGCCGAACGGGCGTTGAGACTGAACTTCCTGCAAACTATATAGCTGTAATAGGAAACATTGATGCAATGCTGAAAACGGGTAGTGGAGACATGATGACGTATGGATTTGAGCTCCTGTATCTGCCTGCTTTCTATTATATCGCTTACGCAGTCATAGTAGCTGTTATCCGTCAGCTCCTTTGCAGAGCAAATGGCTTTAAGCATAAGCAAAGCCTCCTTATATAATGATTTCCCTCTCATTATACATTCCTGCTATATGGATATTATACATTATTTCTGTAAAAAAATCAATACAAAATCAGCTTTTTTTAGTGATTAGAGATTAGTGATTATAATGTCTGTAGGGAACGCCGCCCTCGGCGTTCCGCAAAATAATAATGTAGGGGCGGATATTATCCGCCCGCATCCTTAGTTCTTAGTTCTGAGTTCTAAGCGCTTCGCGCTGTAAACCATATCTCACAAAAGCGAAGTATGATAATTATGAAGTCCTACAAAAATATGGAAAATATAGACAAAAAATCCGTACCCGATTTGTGCAGTGGACACAAATTAAAGAAAAATTAAAAATTCACCGCTTTAAGGTATTGCAAAATGCGTAATGTAGTGTTATAATCAATAATGGACTGCGATATCCGCAGAATTTAACAAAGGAGGTTTTTTAACAATGGCGTTAAAAAATCAGTATCTTATCGATTTATTAGAAACAGTTAAGAAAAGAAATCCGGGCGAGCCTGAGTTCATCCAGGCTGTAACAGAGGTCCTTGAAACTCTCCAGCCTGTTGCAGAGAAGAGACAGGACCTTATCGATGCAGGCGTATTCGACAGAATAGTTGAGCCTGAGAGACAGATCATGTTCCGTGTTCCTTGGGTTGACGACAACGGCAAGGTACAGGTAAACAGAGGCTTCAGAATCCAGTTCAACTCTGCTATCGGACCTTACAAGGGCGGTATCAGACTTCACCCTTCAGTATATCTCGGAATCATCAAGTTCCTCGGTTTCGAGCAGGTATTCAAGAACAGCCTTACAACACTCCCCATGGGCGGCGGTAAGGGCGGTTCCGACTTCGACCCCAAGGGCAAGAGCGACGGAGAGATCATGCGTTTCTGCCAGAGCTTCATGACAGAGC
>NZ_CAMKRR010000032.1 GCF_946415235.1 uncultured Ruminococcus sp.
TTGATATGGCAACAAAGAAGATGTCCAGAGAAAGCTACGACAAGCTCGTCGCTGAGCTCGATGACCTCAAGATCAATAAACGTAAGGAAGTTGCTGAAAGACTTAAAGTTGCCCGTTCATACGGAGACCTTTCAGAAAACGCCGAGTATGACGAAGCCAAAAACGAACAGGCTATCCTCGAGGCTCACATTCAGGAACTCCAGTACACCATCGACAATGCTGAGATAGTTGACGACGAGAGTATTTCCGTCGATGAGATAGGCATGAGCTCCAAGATCACTATCAAACGCCTTGATACAGGCAAGATTGAGACCTTTACCATAGTCGGAACAAACCACGCCAACGTAAGAGAGGGTCTTATCTCCGATGAATCTCCTATCGGCAAGGCTGCCATGAAAAAGAGAGTCGGCGATACATTTATCGTTGAAGCTCCCGCAGGCGAGCTTAAGTTCGAGGTCATAGAGATCTCAAAGTAATCGAAAGGACGCATAGAATGAGCGAAAATCAGGTAAACAGCCCTGTTCAGGCAGACGAAGAGCCTGTACAGGATATAAATATACTAAAGAAGGACCGTCTTGACAAGCTTGCCGATCTCCGCGAGCTCGGCCATGACCCCTTCACTATCACAAAGTTCGACGTTACAGGTCATGCTGCCGACTACAAGAAGGAGTACGAGGCAAAGGAAGCCGAGATACTTGCAGCAGCAGGCGACGACGAGGAAAAAAAGGCAGCAGAGCTTGAAAAGCTCAATGAAGTTACAGTCCGTATCGCAGGCCGTATCATGAGCTGGAGAGATATGGGCAAGGCAAACTTCATCGACGTCCGCGACGCTTCCGACCGTATACAGGTCTATGTACGTTCCAACGACGTAGGCGCAGACCTCTTCAAGGAGTTCAAGAAGAAGTGGGACATCGGCGATATCATCGGCGTTGAGGGCTATGTTTTCAGGACAAAGAAAGGCGAGATATCAATACACGCCAAGAGCATAACCCTGCTCACAAAGTCCCTCCTCCCCCTCCCCGAAAAGTGGCACGGTCTCAAGGACACAGACACAAGATACCGTCAGCGCTACCTTGACCTCGTTATCAATCCCGACGTCAAGGACACCTTTGTAAAGCGCTCAAGGATAATCGCATCTATCAGACGCTACCTCGACGATCAGGGCTTCATGGAGGTCGAAACTCCAATGCTCGTATCCAACGCAGGCGGCGCAGCAGCGAGACCGTTTGAAACTCACTACAACGCCCTTGACGAGGACGTAAAGCTCCGAATCAGCCTTGAGCTCTACCTTAAGAGACTCATCGTCGGCGGACTTGAAAGAGTTTATGAAATAGGCAGAGTATTCCGAAACGAGGGCGTTGACACCCGTCATAACCCCGAGTTCACACTTATGGAGCTCTATCAGGCATATACAGACTACTACGGAATGATGGACCTCACCGAGAATATGTTCCGACACGTTGCTCAGGAGGTATGCGGAACTACTACCGTCCCCTACGGCGAGCACATGATCGACCTCGGCAAGCCCTTTGAGCGCCTTACCATGATCGACGCTGTAAAGAAGTACTCGGGCGTTGACTTCAACGAGATAAAGACTCTTGAGGAGGCAAGAAAGATCGCCGATGAAAAGGGCGTAGAGTACGAAGACCGCCACAAGCGCGGCGATATCCTCAACCTCTTCTTTGAAGCTTTCGTTGAGGAGCACCTCATCCAGCCCACCTTCATCATGGATCACCCCATCGAGATATCGCCTCTCACCAAGAAGAAGCCCGACGCCCCCGAATATGTTGAGCGTTTCGAGCTGTTCATCACAGGCAGAGAGATGTGCAACGCTTACTCCGAGCTTAACGATCCTATTGACCAGCGTGAGCGTTTCAAGGCTCAGGAAGAAGCTCTCAGTCAGGGCGACGAGGAAGCAAACCGCACAGACGAGGACTTCCTCAATGCACTTGAGATAGGTATGCCGCCTACGGGAGGCATCGGCTACGGTATCGACCGTCTGGTAATGCTGCTGACAAACAGCGCTTCTATCAGGGACGTACTTCTCTTCCCCACACTCAAGAGCCTCAATCAGTAAATAACAAGGAATTCGGGCGGCTGATTGCCGCCCGTTATCGTAAGGAAAAGAAATATGAGCGAAAAAGATAAAAAAAACACTCCCGAGGAAGAAAGCTCCGAAAAGCTCAGCGTTGACACTGATATATTCAAGAGCAGAAAGGAGCTTAAGAAACAGCGCGAGGAAGAGACCGCCCGTCAGCAGCTTGAAGTGGAGCGCAGAAAGGCTCAGCTCGCAAAAGAAAAACAGGAAGCATACGAAAAGAAGATACATGACGAAAAGATCGAGCTCATGCGTATGAAGCAGGGTATGCTAGAAGAGGAAGAAGCAACCATACACGAGGAAAAGGAAGAGGAGGTAAAGCTCACCTTCTGGCAGAAGGTAAGCAATTTCTTCTACCATAACAAATGGTGGCTTGGTCTTGGAGCATTTTTCGCGGTAATGATGGTATTTCTGATAGTCGATCTGGCAAAAAAGCCCCGCCCCGACTCGGCTATACTCATGCTCTGCGACAATAACGATGTGGGACTTTCGCCGCAGCTTGAGGACTACTTCTCCCAGTTCGGCGAGGACAGCAACGGCAACGGCGAGGTGCTTGTTTCCGTATACTATATCCCCTACTCCACCGACGATCTCAGGAACTACAACAACGGAGTAACGGGAAAGCTTTCCACATTTCTCAGCGGCACAGAACAAGTCATTATAATAGGAAACGACCTGACTGTCGAGGATATTATTGATCCGAAGGAAGACCTTGTTGACCTCAGTCAGATATATCCCGACGATCCCCACGTAAAGGAGTATTTCTACTACCTTAAGGACACGAATTTCGCAGAGGCTCTCGGTATCAAGCCCAGCAGCATACCCGCGGATATGTTCCTTGCCATACGCACCCCTGTTGACCCCGTATACGGAGTCAACGAGAAAATGCAGAAGACCTACGACAAGGACTTCCCGCTGTTTGACAAGTTAGTAAAGTCGCTTTCAGCAGACAATTGAAAAAAGCCATAGCATTAAAATGCTATGGCTTTTCATTTTTGTGATCATCGGAAATATCTTCCTGTAAAAAATACACTTTTGGTGTATCTTTTTTGATATTAAACGTTTTTCCGTTTAAAAAGTGCTCATTTCAGCCCCATTATAGAAAGGCTTTTTTGCAAGGCACATATTCGCCTCTATCAGCTCACTAAACTGTAGTGAACGGCGACCTCGCCGTTCCGACAGATCATTACAGTAACACGGAACACTTATCTGCTTGCAGGCTCACAGCTAAAACACAAGATACTCGATGACAGAATTCGACATGAGAAACCCCTTCGGAGTGAGCCAAACACGCTCCCCGTCAGTCTCGGCATAGCCGTCCTTTACAAGGGGCGGGAGCTTCCTTTCGATATCGGCTCTGTGCTCGGGGAAATCCCCGAGGTAAAGCCCCTCTTTAAGCCTTAGTCTCAGCATTGCGTACTCCTCAAAGCCACAGGGACTTTCGTCAGTGACTGTTACCTGCTGCACATCGTCTGAGATAAACTTTGCAATATCGCGCTCTACGGCAAATCTCCTGCCGTTATAGCAGGAATGTGCCGCAGGACCTATGCCGAGGTAATCCTCGCATTTCCAGTAGCGGCAGTTGTGTCGGCTCTCAAAGCCTGCCCTTGCAAAATTCGACACCTCATACTGCATAAAGCCACGCTCTTCAAGGAGCCTTACCATTTCAAGATAAAGCTCCGCGGTACCGTCCTCGTCGGGCAGTCTCAGCTTTATGTCCTCGCAGTCAAAAGGCGTACCCTCCTCGGTCTTGAGAATGTACGCCGAAATATGCTGTATTGGCAGAGAAGTGAGCTTTTCCGCGGAATACCGCAGACTGTCGGGCTTCTGACCGGGCAGGGCTATCATAAGGTCGCAGGAGATATTCTCAAAGCCTGCCCTATGTGCATCAAGCACAGCCTGCTCCGCTCTTTCGGCACTGTGAACACGCCCCAGCATTTTCAGCTCGCTGTCGATCATGGACTGAACGCCTATTGACAGGCGGTTCACGCTTGTATTTCGCAGTTCTGACAGCTTTTCCGCACTGAGAGTGCATGGATTTGCTTCAATAGTTATCTCAGCCTGCTCATCAATTGAAAAGCAGTTCCGTATCTCGTCGATTATGCTGCCTATCTGCACAGAAGTGAGCAATGAGGGCGTACCGCCTCCGAAGTAGACCGTACTCACCTTTCGCTCCGTATCCCCGTAATGGCGGATATTCCGCAGCACAGCCGAAACATATTCCTCCGCCGTCTGCCTTGTATAGCCTACAGAATAGAAATCGCAGTAGCCGCACTTTTTTCCGCAGAATGGCACATGGATGTAGATACCGAGGTCTCTCATTTGTATGCGTCAAGCCTTATGGACTGCACCAATCTGAAGCAGAAAGCATTTACAATCCTCGGTACCACATACATCGAAGCAAGCAGGCATATACACATCGGCATCTCATGGGTGAACATCCACTCGCTTTTCAGACCGTTGAGGTAGATAACTACTATAAACGCAAAAGCTATAAGGCAGTATACAGCCTCAAATACCGTTGCTCCCTTGCCGTTGACGCAGAGCTTTCCGCATTTTGGGCAGGGCTTTCCCTTTGACTTCATTGTTCCCGACACTGCCTTTTTAATGGGAGTAAAGGTCTTTTCTCCGCAGTGGGGACAGGTGTATATACTCATGACGATTCATTTCCTTTCACTGTTTCAGCTTCGGCCTCTATGGGTTCGAGCTCCTTTGCAAGCCTTGCCGCAGGCACATTTCCCGCAAGCTTGGGTGTGAGCTCCAGACGCTTTTTCTTTGACGCTTTTCTGCGGTGTCTGAACATACCGAGAAAGTCCTCGGGATGAAGTATCACAAGCGTAAGAAGCATTATTCCCATAGCAAGAAACAGCTTCGGGAAGTTATCATGCACCGCAAGTCCGAATATCAGCAGGACTATAGCGGTAACGCAGAAGCTTGTACGTGACTTCTCACGAAGTCTTATCCTCACGGCGCGTAGCAGCCGCCCCGCACCCGAATTTTTCGGCACAAAGTATTCGGTTATCACAGTAATTATGCTTACAAGCAGTATTGCAGCAAGTATTCCGAGAATGATGCAGTTTATCATAAAAGCCTCCCGCTGCTCAGCTGTCCAGCTTCAGTACGCTCATGAACGCCTCCTGCGGCACCTCTACAGTACCGAGCTGGCGCATACGCTTCTTGCCTTCCTTCTGCTTTTCGAGCAGCTTCTTCTTTCGGGTTATATCACCGCCGTAGCACTTTGCAAGAACGTCCTTACGCATTGCCTTAACGGTCTCACGGGCGATTATCTTTCCGCCTATTGCAGCCTGTATCGGCACCTCAAAGAGCTGACGCGGAATGTTATCCTTTAGCTTTTCCGCTATTTTACGTGCTCTGGAGTAAGCCTTGTCAGTGTGTATGATAAAGCTGAGAGCGTCCACAACTTCGCCGTTGAGGAGTATATCCAGCTTTACCAGCTTGCTGGGAACATATCCCATCATTTCGTAATCAAAGGAAGCATAGCCCTTTGTACGGGATTTCAGCACATCAAAGAAATCGTATACTATCTCGTTCAGCGGAAGCTCGTAATGAAGCTCCACACGGGTATCGTCGAGGTATTTCATATCCTTGAAAACTCCGCGTCTGTCCTGACAGAGCTCCATGATATTGCCAACGTAGTCCGACGGAGAGAGTATGCTTGCCTTTACCATAGGCTCTTCCGCAGTCTGTATCAGCGCAGGGTCGGGGTAATTGGTAGGATTGTCGATATACTGCACCTCGCCGTTTGTCATAGTCACCTTATATATAACTGACGGAGCAGTTGTTATAAGATCGAGGTTGTACTCGCGTTCAAGCCTTTCCTGTATTATCTCCATGTGGAGAAGTCCGAGGAAGCCGCAGCGGAAACCAAATCCGAGGGCTATAGAGGTCTCGGGCTCAAATGACAGGGAAGCGTCGTTGAGCTGGAGCTTTTCCAGTGCGTCGCGGAGGTCTCCGTACTTTGCGCCGTCGGCAGGATAAATACCCGAGAATACCATAGGATTTACCTTTCGGTAGCCGGGAAGGGGCTCGTCGCAGGGACGTTCGTCATTAGTGACCGTATCGCCTACCCGAGTATCGCCTATGCTCTTTATGGAAGCCGCTATATAGCCGACTTCTCCCGCTTCAAGGCTGCCGCTGTTCACAAGGTTTGAAGCGTCCATAAAGCCTGCCTCAACTACGTTGAAAACAGCTCCCGTAGCCATAAGGCGGATATTGTCCCCCACCTTTACTCTGCCCTCTTTTACGCGGACATAGATTATAACGCCCTTGTAGGAGTCGTAATAGCTGTCGAAAATAAGGGCTTTCAGCGGCTTTTCGGGATCACCCACAGGTGCGGGGATATCGGTGACTATCTTTTCGAGGACAGCCTCGATATTGGTGCCCATTTTTGCGGAAATACGCGGAGCATCCATAGCAGGTATGCCTATTACGTTTTCCACCTCATTGCATACTCTCTCGGGATCGGCCGAGGGAAGGTCTATCTTGTTCACAACCGGAACGACTTCAAGATCGTGCTCGATGGCAAGATAGGTGTTGGCAAGGGTCTGAGCCTCGATGCCCTGAGAAGCGTCAACAACGAGTATAGCTCCCTCGCAGGCTGCAAGGGAACGGGAGACCTCATAGTTGAAGTCAACATGGCCGGGAGTATCAATAAGGTTGAAGATATAGTCCTCGCCGTCCTGAGCGGTATACTTAAGACGAACCGCACGGGCTTTAATGGTGATTCCTCTTTCGCGCTCGATGTCCATATTGTCAAGGAGCTGATCCTCCATGTCGCGGATAGCGACAGTTTCGGTCTTTTCAAGGATACGGTCGGCAAGTGTGGACTTGCCGTGATCTATATGCGCTATGATACAAAAGTTTCTTATCTTATCGTTAGCCAAAGCTTTACCTCTTTTCAAAACATAATAACTCAGTATAATTATATCAGAAAGTCCGGTGTTTGTAAAGTGTTTTCTGCCGCGAGATATACAAAAACGGCACGGTAAAGACCGTGCCGCCATAGTTATTCGGTTATGCTCTCAGGCATTAGGGTCAAGAGTTGCTATCTTCTTGAGGAGATAGAGCTGTATGCGGAGAGCGTCGTTTGAAGTGATACCCTTTGTGCTGGTATCAACATCGGCGTTTGTCTTGCCCTGCTCTGTGATAGCCTTTTCATCCGTACCGCCTATGCCGTACTTGTTGGGATTTGCAAGACTCTGCATGATGAGAACTGCGTCCGCCATATCTACCTGACCGTCGCAGTTTGCGTCGCCCCATGCTGTTGACTTATCGGAATTGTTTCCAATCTCAGTAGTCTCAACGTCCGATTTCTTTTCTATCGTTATCTCATACGCTATCTTGACATTTGTTATAATCGAAAGTCTATTCAGGTTAGTAAGTCTCGGAACAAACATTACTGTATATTTGCCTTCAGGAAGATCAGAAATATCGGAGTTTTCTGAAATAACCTTGCCGTCCTTGCCAACTATATAGCACGTTTTGTTGAAACTTCCCTGATCTGAGATCTCTGAAAGGAATGTTTCGTCGAAGGTTTTACTTCCTGCCTTGAAGCTGATACCGCTAAGATCAAGGGAAGCCCCCTGTGTATATACTGTCTTTGTAGGATATGTCTCAACCTTATCGAATGAGTACACACTTGTATTCTGACCGCTAAGTCCTGTAAGTACAATATCAGGGCTCTCAGTGATCCATGTAGTAGTTGTTACCGAAGGATCAGGTGCAGTTGTTGTGGTCGTGATTGTTGAAGTAGTTGTTGATGTCGTAGTTGTAGTGCTTGTAGTAGTTGTTGTCGAAGTTGAAGAAGTTGTTGTAGTTGTTGTTCCCGATGTTGTTGTGGTAGTAGTGGTTGTTCTCGGAGTAGGATTTGTATTGCCCGAATAGTAGTCGGAAAGTGATATACCGTTGCCCGCTGTACCGAGAGGTATCTGATGATCGAGGCTTATGAACTTGCCGCCTTCTGTCTGCCAGAGCGCAGGCTTTACGAATTCGTACTTAACGTCGTCCCATTTCTGGAAGTTATCATAAACAAGTCCGCCTGTATCCGATGAATTCTCATTGAAGCACCAGAAGGTGTGGTGGATATGCTTGTCTATCATATAATCACGGAGCTCTGTGAGCCAGTGTACATTCTCGCCTGTGGTGTCGTGCTCAGCGTCAACGAAGCCGCCCCACTCACCGATAAGGAGAGGATACATATTCTCTTCAACGAGGTATGCCCATGTGCCGTACCAGTAATCGTCAAGAAGTGTCTGACGGGTAAAGGTCTTGTTCGGGTCGTCAAGATAGAACCATTTCTGCTCCCATACTCCAGGACCGTAGTCATGAGGAGAGTAAACGATCTGCTTGTTGTACTGACCGATATCTACGGGATGATCCTTTACGCCGCGGAGATTAGCTCCCCACCATGCGCCCCATACCTTGCTGGGCTTGTCATAGTTTGCATAGTCAACGGAAGGAGTTGTCCAGTCAGCGCCCTCTTCAAACTTAGGATAGCACTCAACGCCCTCAACCATGATAAGGAGATTGGGGTTGTTGTTAAGACACGCCATAGCGCCCTGCTCGGCAGCATACTTCCAGTTGTTCTGATCCTTTGAGTCGTCCCACTTTGCGAACTTGCCCTCCTCGGGCTTGCCGTGAGGCTCGTTCTTGAGGTCGATAGCGATGATGGTATCATCGTTCTTGTAGTAGTCCGTGAACCACGAGAGTGCGTCAAGCCAGTCCTTTGTGGAGTAATTGTCATCATACCACAGAGGCACGTTATGGCCTGCGGAGTTGCTCGTAGCACAATGGATATCCATCATGATCTTGAGACCGTCCTCCTTGCACCACTCAACTACCTTGTTCCAGATGTCGAAGCTGTACATGGGAGTACCGCCTACCTCGCCCTCGATAGTCAGCTCAGGGTTCTCATACTCATTGAGCTTTATCATCGGATCGGGCTTCTTGTTTTTCCACTGGAGGATTATCTCTGTGGACATAGGTACACGGAGAAGATTGAAGCCGTGGTCTGCGATAAGGTCGAGACAGTGATGCACGTTTGCCGACCATGCGCCGTCGAATATCTGACTTCCGACATTGTAGCCGAACCAGTTTACGCCTGTGAGCCAGACTTCGTTTCCGTCCTTGTCAACGATCTGTGCCTTATCGTTGACGTGGAGCCAGTCGTCGCCGTTATTGTCGGCAGCGGCTGCATTTTTTACTGTTTTTTCTGCGGACATACCGTTGTTCAGCGTGGGAACAAGCATGACCGTTGCTGCCAGACCTGCCAGCAGCCTTGTTAAAATATGTTTTGCCATGTTAAAATCCCTCTCTTTTAACAAAAATATTGGTACTATCATTATAACCCTTTTTTTCGGTAATGTCAACGCTGTTCGAGAATTTCAGCAATAAAATATACTTTTTTACCAAGAGCTTCAGCTCAGCAGCTCCTCACGCATACTTTTCAGGAGCTTTTTTTCGCGCCGTGATACCTGCACCTGCGTCATGCCCAGCACAGCCGCCGTCCTTGACTGTGTCAGTCCCCTGAAATAGCGCAGTTCAAGGAGAGCACGGTCCTTCGGCTCAAGCCCAGACATTATCTGCCGAAGCGCAAGCAGGTCGGTTATGCTCTCGTCGGGAGCTTCCACGGGGATATCCGTCTGACCCTCGTCATCGTCTCCCGAGGTAAGGGAGACCACGGGCTGACTTACGCAGAGGGCTTCGGATACGGCTGCTTCGCTCTCTCCCGAAAGCTCCGCAAGCTCGGCAACTGTGGGCTCCCGCATCTCCCGCTGACGGAAGCTCTCGCACAGGCGCTGCAAACGCAGGGAGAGCTCCTTTAAGCTGCGGCTGACGCGGACTGAACCGCCGTCGCGGAAGAGCCGCTTTATCTCCCCCAGTATGACGGGTACGGCATAGGTGGAGAACTTCACTCCCCTGCTGCTGTCGAATGCCTTCACGGCTTTGAGCAGTCCTATGCAGCCTGCGGAATACAGGTCGTCGTACTCTATTCCCCGTCCGCGGAAACGGTTGGCACAGAGATGTACAAGTCCGAGGTTATCCTCGGCGGCAGGTCTCTTTGTATCAGCCGCCATGCTGTGACAGCCTCTTTCTCATGGTCACCGTCGTTCCCTTTTCGGGAGCGCTCCGCACCGTCAGCTTGTCCGTAAAGGACTGCATGACCGAAAAGCCCAGCCCCGAGCGCTCCTCCTCGGGAGCTGTTGTGAAAAGGGGCTCCATAGCCTGTTTTACGTCCTCTATCCCGCAGCCTTTGTCTTTTATCCTTATGTATACCTCTCTGTCAGGCAGCAGCCGCACAGTCAGCTCGATATCGCCTTTTCTGTGCCTGTAGCCGTGAACTACCGCATTTGTGACAGCCTCGGATACGGCAGTCCTTATGTCGGAGAGCTCCTCCACGGTGGGATCTGCCTGTATCAGGAATGAGGATACCACTGCACGGGCTGCCGCTTCATTTACGGAAAGGGACGGCATTTTGAATCTGATCTCGTTAAGTATTTCCATTTCCATTCTCCTTTATCGTATTTTTACTATGCGCTCTATGCCTGCGAGCTTCATGACGCGCCTGATATACGGCTGAGGGTTGAGCACCTCAAGCTTGCCGCCGCACTCCTTCATGAGCTTGCTCCTGCCCATTATAAGCCCTATCCCAGAGCTGTCCATAAAGGTTATACCGCCGAAATCTATGGCAAGCTCGCGGGGCTGTGCCGTTACTATGAAGCGGTCAAGCTCTGCGCGGAGCTGCTTTGCATTGTGGTGGTCGAGCTCGCCGCTCAGCGTGGCTACTGCCGTGCCGTTCTCGTTTTTTATATCTACCTTCATTGCTTCTCCTCCTTTTCATTGCCCTCCGAAGCTTTTTACCGCCCGACGGCCGTGATCTGATATGCATTAATAATACCACGGCTTTTCCGTGAAAAATGTCAATTCCTGCCATCTGACCGAAATTTTATCATAATGATTGAAATAGCCGAATAATAATGGTATAATTGTATTTGTAACGCTTATATCACTCAAAGGAGAAAGATATGGTACTTTATTTTTCCGCAACGGGCAATACACGCTTCCTCGCTTCCGAGCTTGCAAAAAAGCTGGGAGACGAATGTGTGGATCTGCTCGGAAGGGTCAAAAAAAATGATCTCTCGGAGATACGCTCCGACAGACCATTCATCATATGCACTCCCGTATACGTCTGCGAAATGCCGAGATTTCTCAGCAAATACCTGAGGAATGTAAAGCTCACGGGCAGCAGGAAGGTATACTTCATTGCCGACAGTGCAGGCTACGGCGGTATAACGGGATATCTCGCAAAAAAGCTTTTCAGGAGAAAGAAAATGGAGTTCATGGGATATTCCGAGGTCGTGATGCCGAGGAATTACTTCATAAGCCACTATCCGCCCCAGTCCGAAAGCGAGATAAAGGAGCGGCTCGTAAGCGCCTGCCGCCAGCTTGACGATATCGCTCAGACTATCCAAAAGGGCGGAAAGCTGAAGGCAAGATACGTTTTTATGTTTGAAAAGCTCATAACCATACCCTTCAATCCCGTATGGTCGAAATACAAGATGTCCGCAAAGGAATTCTTCGCGGACAGCAAATGCATAAGCTGCGGCAGATGCGAAAAGGTCTGTCCCCTGAACAACATTTCCATAAGGGACAAAAAGCCCGTATGGGGCAGCAGCTGCACACACTGCATGGCCTGCATAGGCAACTGCCCGACGGGAGCCATCGAATACGGCACTGTCACCCGTGAAAAGGGAAAATACAACTTCATGAACTACAAGCACCTGATAAGCGATAATTCCGCAGATACGGCAAAAAGGAGAAAAAATGGCTAAACAATTCTGGAAGGGCAGCACTCTGCTCGCTCCCGTCCCCGCAGCCCTCGTGACCTGCGGGACTATGGACGACCCCAACGTACTCACCATAGGCTGGACAGGCATAGTATGTACAAGGCCGCCTATGACCTATATTTCCGTGCGCCCCGAGCGCTACTCCCACGATATCATAAAAAAATCGGGAGAATTCGTCATCAACCTCACTACCTCCGCCATGTGCCGAGAGACCGACCTCTGCGGCGTGAAAAGCGGAAAGGATACGGACAAATTCGCACTCTGCGGTCTGCATACCGCTCCCGCACAGAAGGTAGCGGCTCCCATTATCGAGGAATGTCCCATAAGCATAGAATGCAGGGTGACAGAGGAGAAGCTCCTCGGCTCGCACACTATGTTCCTTGCGGAGATTATCGGTATCGACGCCGATGAAAAGTACATCGACAGCAAGGGCAAGCTTAATCTGCAGCAGTGCGGTCTTATGGCATTCGCCCACGGGGAATACTTCGCACTGGGAAGAAAGCTGGGCGACTTCGGCTTCTCCGTCAGAAAGAAGAAAAAGCACCGCAAGCCGCCGAAAGCATCAGGATGACATATCCTCGATGAAGCGTTTCAGCTCCCTGTCGTTTTCAAGGTATATCCCGCGGGAAAGCTCTTTCCTGTCGTAGTCAGACATTAGCGCAAGGTCGATGTCTATGAGCAGATAGGGCTTCTCTTCGCCGTTCCTGAACACTGCCGCCCTGCCGCCGCTTTCGCGGACAACGTATTCGGGCGCTTTTTCACTTACGGAAGCTGCCGCAAGACGAGTCTCTACCCTGCTTTTGTGCACCGTCCTGCCGAGGGTGCAGACTATGAGAAAGCCCGATGCCGTCACCGCGGCGACCAGCGTGAAATATATCCTTTTTGCGTTCCTGTATGTCATTTTATCACTCCTTGCCGAAATATCCGTAAATATTATTGCCCTATTTTTCTATATTATACAAATTGCTGATTTTTCTGAAAAAGTCTTAACATTTCCGCTGAAACGTGATATAATATATAATGTATATGTTTACACAGAAACAAAAAATCTTTGAAAGGAGCTTTGCCGTCTCTGACGGCTATTCTGACAAAATGAATTCTAAAGATCTCCACGCTTCCCGTCATCTCGAAGCAGCAGATACGGAAGTGCGTAATAATCCGCATAAAAAGAAAAAGAAGAAGCACAGCAAGGCCTTCAGGATATTCAAAAAGCTTATGACGGTCATTGCGACCACTCTGCTTTCGCTTATCCTCGTTATCATCATAACGGGTACTATCGTAAGCACCGCTCTCACGGTCTACGTACTCAGGTTCATGGACGACTCCACAACAGTCACCCTTCAGGAGCTTGAATCAGGAAGCGATACATTCTTCTACGCTAATCACATAAACGAATACGGCGACCTTGTGCTGGACGAGCACGGAAATCCAGAGCTCGAACAGCTGTACCACAACCCCAACAAGGTACAGCGTATCCCCGTATCCATAGACAAGATACCGCAGCACGTAAGGCAGACCTTCATATGCACCGAGGACGAGCGTTTCTACGCCCATGAGGGTGTTGACTACAAGCGTACATTCTCGGCGTTCCTGAATATGTTCCTGCACTTCTACAATACCGAGCAGGGCGGTTCTACTATCACTCAGCAGCTCGTAAAGAACCTTTCGGGAAACGATCAGCATACCACAGAGCGTAAGATACGCGAGATATTCGCGGCTATGCAGCTCGAAAAGAGCTACACCAAGGACGAGATACTTGAGGAATACCTCAACTATATCGCTTTCGGCGGTCCGAGAAACGGTATACAGAAGGCTTCCATAGACTATTTCGGTAAGGACGTTTCCGAGCTCACTATCCCGGAGGCGGCTGTACTCGCAGCTATCCCCAAGAGCCCTGAGGACTACGGTCCCTTCGTTATTTACCGTCAGGACGACAACGATCCGACTTCTCCCATAGTTGTTGACGGTAAGGCAAACAACAAGCCCCGTCAGGAATACGTTCTTTATAAGCTTTACGAGAACGGCTACATCACCTATGACGAATATCAGCAGTATATCGTAACGCCTATCATATATACGGACTCCGAGGAATACAAGAAGGCTCACCCCGAGGAAGAGCTCAAGGAGCTGGAGGCAAAGGCAAAGACCTACAGCTGGATACTCGACGCCGCTTTCTTTGAGGCGGAAAAGATCTTCATGGATATGTACGATATCTCCGAGGACGAAGCTCTCAGCAAGATACAGAGAGGCGGATATCAGGTATATATAAAATACGATCAGAAAATGCAGACCTATGTGGAGGACAAGCTCCGCGACTTCAGCACCTTCCAGTACGTTCTCCCCGAATACAGCTACAGAAGATATGTCGATATCAACGGCGACGGAACAGTTGACGAGGAGGAAGCTCTCCCGCACGTTGCGTTCTGCGCTGTGAACTACAAAGGCGAGGTCCTCTGTGCAGTAGGTACTGTAGGAGAGAAAAAGGATTCTCTCGTAACCAACTATGCAGTTAAGGAAAAGCGACAGATAGGTTCTACGGTCAAGCCTCTGGCAGGCTACGGCTACGGCATTGATTCGGGTAAGTTCCACTGGGGCTCGCCGATCAAGGATTCTGCCGTTAAAAGACTGGATAACGGAAACTGGTGGCCTACCAACTACGGCAACGTTGCCGGCCGCGGCGGTTCTGTTCCGCTATGGAGAGGTCTCAGAGACTCAATGAATACAATTTCCGCACAGCTCGTAGTTCAGGGCGGCGTTGAGGAAGTCTTCGACTATGCCCACGATAAGCTCGGCCTTGATCTTATAGAAGCTGAAAGAGGAGAGGGCTTTGAATCGCCTCTTACCCTCGGAGCTCTTACAAAGGGCGTTACACTGGAAAATCTCGTAAACTCTTATCTCCCCTACGGTAATCAGGGTATGCACTATGACGCTCACCTCATTACCATGATAAAGGACAGCAATCAGCAGATAATTTATCAGAGCGACGGAAACCCGAGACGTGCTATCGAGGATGAGACCGCATATGTCGTTAACCGTCTCATGAAGAATGTTATCGACGCAGGTACAGGTACGGACGCAAAGCTGTATAATAAAGTCGTTGTCGGAAAAACAGGTACTACTCAGGACTTCGTTGACGAGTGCTTCGTAGGTCTTACACGTGATTTTGCAAGCGGAATCACAGTCGGCTACAAATCATTCGATGTACAGCTTACATGGAACAATATCGTTTCCGCAAAGGTATGGCGTACTATCATAGGCGATTACATCATCGACAATTACAACGATACTCCTCAGGACTTTGAAAAGGTAAGCACCGTTATCGAAGCTTCAATGTGTTCAAGCACAGGCAATATAGCAGGTTCAAGCTGCCCGAAGGGTGCTATCGGTTACTGGAAATCCGTATGCAAGGAAAATGAGGACTACAAGCCCCCGTATTGCAGCGGAGCTCATTATCAGGCTGCCACACAGGCTACTACAAATGCAGCTGACGGCGGCGCAGCAGGCGGCGGTGCAGCAGCAGGCGGCGGCGCAGCAGCAGGCGGCGGTGCAGCAGCAGGAGGCGGTGACGCTGGCGGCGGTGCAGCAGCAGGAGGCGGAGATGCTGGCGGCGGTGCGGCAGCAGGAGGCGGAGACGCTGGCGGCGGTGACGCAGGCGGCGGTGCGGCAGCAGGAGGCGGAGACGCTGGCGGCGGCGCAGCAGCCGAATAATAATAAAAGGTGATACTTTGAGCAATAATATCAGATTATGCTGTCCATGCCATTTCGGTCTGGAAAGCGTGCTTAAATACGAAATACAAAAGATCGGCGGCACTGACCTCAAGGTCAGCGACGGAAAAATAAGCTTCACGGGCGGCGAAAATATCATCGCCCGTGCCAATATCTGCCTGTCTACGGCAGAAAGAGTCCTTATCGAGCTCATAGAATTCAAGGCTACTACCTTTGAGGAGCTCTTCCAGGGCGTAAGGGCTGTGGAGCTTGAGCGGTATATCGGTCCAAACGATGCTTTTCCCGTAAAGGGACATTCGCTCAGCTCTGCCCTGCACAGCGTTCCCGACTGTCAGTCCATAATCAAAAAGGCTGCCGTTGAACGCCTGAAATCCAAGTACGGCATTGAATGGTTCGACGAATCGGGTCCCACAGTGCAGATAAAGTTCAGTATCCTTAAGGATGTTGTGACGATTTACCTCGATACCAGCGGAGTGGGTCTCCACAAGCGCGGCTACAGAAGGAATTCAAATGCAGCCCCCATAAAGGAAACTCTTGCGGCGGGCATAATCGACCTCGCCCGTGTACGTCCCGATTCCGTTGTATGCGACCCCTTCTGCGGAAGCGGTACTCTCCTTATAGAAGCTGCTCTGAAAGCACTGAGGATAGCTCCGGGTATAAACCGAAGATTTGCAGCGGAAAAGTGGAGCACTCTCAGCGATAAGATCTGGCGGGAGGAACGCAAAAGAGCTATCGACAATGTTGACAAGTCGGCAGAATTTCACGGCATAGGCGCAGATATCGACGACGCGGCTGTTGCTCTTACTCTTGACAACGCTCACAAGGCAGGGATAAAATCCCGCATTACCGTCGAACAGGCTGATATCTCAAAATTCGTTCAGCCTATGGACTCAATCGTAATATGCAATCCCCCTTACGGCGAGAGACTTCTCGAACTCCGTGAGGCTGAGGATATTTACAGAAAAATGGGTAAGGTGCTCGGAAAGGGCGGCAGCAGACAGAGCTATATCATCTCCCCTCATGAGGAGTTTGAAAAGTTCTTCGGCGAAGAAGCCCATAAGCGCAGAAAGCTCTACAACGGCATGATAAAATGTCAGCTGTATATGTACTTTTGAACTTAAAAAGCTCTGTATAAGTGTGATACTCATACAGAGCTTTTGCTTTAAGGTGATAATATGGGATACTTATTAAAAAGGAAGCTGCTTCATATTTTCTTTCCCAACCGCTGTCCCGTGTGCGGGGAGCTTATAGGCGCAATGGAGCGCTTCTGCGTCAGCTGCGCGGAAAGGCTCACGCCCTATGAAGGGAGCTTCCGCATAGAAGGTGCTGAAAGCTTTACGGCGGCTTTTGTTTATGACGACGCGGTAAAGCCTGCGGTATTTCTCCTGAAGGACGGGATATGCGGGAACGCTGCATACGCTCTCGGAGGCGAGCTTGCAGACAGGCTCAAAGCAGAGGGAGCTTCAAAGGATACAGATGTTATAGTCCCTGCCCCCATGCACAGCAAGGATATAAGGCGGCGCGGCTTTAATCAGTCTGCTCTCATCGCAAAGGAGCTCGGAAGGCTGCTTGATATCCCCGTTGATACGAAGTCCGTTGTGAAAATACGGCACACTCATACTCAGAAAGGCCTCGGCAAAGGCGGGAGAGCTGTCAATCTCCGCAGTGCATTTACCGCTTCACCGACTCTTAAGGGCAAAAGAGTTCTTTTAGTCGATGATATATGCACTACAGGCAGCACTCTCCGCGAGATCACTTCCGCTATCAGAAAAGCAGGCGCAGCTTCCGTGCGCTGCGCCTGCTGCTGTAAAACGAACTCCCACAGAGACTGAATTCTCCGTGGGAGTATTTTTTTTACCTGTTTTTGTTTCTTTCCTCCAGATACTCCGTAAGCGAAAGTCCGCTTCCGTTTCCTGAAACATAAGCATAGTAGCTCAGAACGAGCGATGCGTCAACTGCGTCTATAACGCCGTTTACGTTTACATCAGCTGCTACCTGCTGCTGATAGTTTGTAAATACGCGCTTATTTCCGCTTGAACGTGCTGCATATTCGGAAAGCACCTTTGATGCGTCAACTGCGTCGATCATCTTGTCGTTGTTAACATCTCCCAGTGCATAGGGCGGATTTTCAACGACCTTTATGGTGCCTTCGGCAACACCCTTTGTGAATATATGCTCCGTCATTGCTGTGCCCTTCTGATCGTACAGGATATTTGTGAAGAGCGGCTGCTCGCCATACTTTGTAGGACCTATCTCATATTTGAATTCATCGCCTACCTGACAGTCCGCAGGAAGAGTAAAGTCTATCTCCCACATAACGCCGTCCTTGCCGTCGTTGTCGCGTCCTGCGGTTACAAGTACGATAAAGTCGCCTGTATCACCTGTCGCCTGTCCGTTGGCAAGCTTCTGTATAGCGGGTCCGCAGTAAGCCTCGCCGACTTTCATTCGCGGATCAAAATACAGATAAATAAGTGTATTGCAGTAAAGTCCGTTTGCACCGTCGACCATAAGCTCTACGTGCGTATTCTTTGTACGTGCATCATCGAGACACACCTCTGTGCTGCTTAAGTGGAAAACAGGTTTTCCCTGAACAGCGCGGGGATAAGTTGTAGTAGTAGTTGTGGTGGTCTCCTCAGCCTTTACCGTAAATCTGCTGATGCCGACATCGAAGCCTTCCGCACTTGTCAGTGAAGTAGTCACAGAAGTAACTGTTGTTGCCGCAGATGAAGCGGTAGTGCTGACACTTGAAGCTGCGGCGGAAGATACTGTAGTCGTAGTAGTTTCTGTTGTAGCTGCTTCTGTGGAAGTAGTAGTAACAGGCGCTGCGGCAGTTGTAGTAGTTGTTGTTGCAGCTGTGGTGCTGACTGTGGTTATTTTTTCATCATCGGGCTCGGCATCAAAATGTACACCGAGGCTCTTGAATGTACAGTATGGCTTTTCAGGATCGTCAAGTGCGAACTTTTCCGCTGTTGATCCTTCATAGCCGTAAATAACACCCTTAAAAACAGGATCATAATTGTTGTTGGCTATGGTACGTCTTCCGCCTTCGATAACGCAGTCGGGGTTCTCTATCCATACTTCTTCAAGCTGTTTACAGAGATTGAAAGCAATGTTACCTATAAAACTGACATTTCTTTCTATTCTGACGCTTGTAATGGCAGAGCCCCTGAAAGCGTTGTGCCTTATAGCAGTTACAGGCAGTCCCGATATGAACAGCGGGATATACACAGAACCTGTTGCTGCTTTTCCTGATACGACTTCAAGGTGATCTCCGTTTACGATCTCGTATGTGACATCGCCGTAGACAAGCTGATTATCGGCGATCCTTGTGCCTTCCGTGATCACTATTTCATTTGCTGCTGTTTCTTCTGCTCTGGCTTCAAATCTACCTGCCGATGCAAGGTTTCCGAACAGCATCAGCGCAGACAGACATACAGCTGCGATTTTCTTGGCTTTCATAATTACCTCCGAAAAATAAAAAATACAAATGATCTTGTCGCTGTAAGTTATTACAGCTTTTCCTTTTCTCCCACGATCCGCGCCCTCGTCCCGACAGTCAATGCATGGTCATAAACGATGAGCTGTTACAATGCATTCGTACAATGTCTGAGCATAACGATCATCAGGGAGTTGAACCCTATGCCGCTCCCGGCATTGCCTGTCTTTAATGCTTCCCTTACGGAAAGACTTTTCTGCATTCGCCCCGCCGTGACTACACCGTGAACTGCTCACATAAGCTCGGTGGACCAGTTGAGTGCCTGTATTTTATTGTCGGTTAAGCGGAACTCCTTTGACATATCATCGATCTTTTTCTGGAGTTTCCTTACGTCTACAGCGCTGAGTATTTTTATTTCGCTCATTCTCGCGCGCCGTGCCGTCTGACTTGCATTGGAAACAATATCATTGTATACAGCGATCTTTACCTTGAGAGCATCTCTCGCGGCAATAAGCTCCGTAATGCTTTTTCCTTCGGAAATAGTCATACAATTCGTCTGATTGATGCGCTTCATGAGCTCCTCGAGCCTTGATACGGCTCCGTCGAGCTCCTTTATGAGAGCCTGCGGATCTTCTGCGGGCTTCTCGTTTTCCTGCACTATCACATTGTTGACGAGTCTGCTTCTGAGCTGTTCTATGTTTCTGTTCAGGTCTGCTCTTTCTTGTAGTGCTTCTGCGAGTTTCATATCATCACTCCATACTATAATGTACTGCTGACAGTGGAGAGCTGAAAATATCTTATTGTACTTGTGTGGGTATTATCTGTTATTTTTTTCTGAACCTTTTAGTTCTCATTCAACTCTGAACCTCTTATCAGAATCATTCTTCCCTTTTCTCAATTATTGTAGTCGTAGAACATTTCGTCTATGAGCTTATCATAGTCGCTGCTGTCTCCGAATGCAGCCCTTATCAGTGCTCCAGCATTCCTGAATGCGAGCCTGAAATATAACCAATCCCCTGATCTGTCATATTTCCTCGTAGAATTGATAAGGTGGTTTTTCTTAAGACAGCCGTATTTCTTTCCCTCCTTCTTGCCGTAACGGCGTAATCTGACCGCAGTCGCGATATCCTCTGCCGCTCTTTTTTCAACAAATCCGCCGATGGCGTCAAATGTTGACTTTTCAGCCCAGAATATACCGCAGTATGCCCCTGTGATCCAAAATCCCAAACGACACAATACCTCATTCGCCCAGATAGGAAATGAATAACGTTCAAACCTTATGGGAGCTCCGCCGCCGATATATTTTCCGCTGTTGAGTCGCCCCAGCACTTCGCGGATAGTACCCTCGGTCATACGGTTGTCGCAGTCAATGGTGATCACGACTTTGCCCCTTGCAGCTTTTATCCCTTTGTTCCTCACAGCAGCTATGCATCTGCTCTCATCTGTCAGTACTCTCGCACCGTTTGCAGCCGCCAGCTCTGCTGTACGGTCTGTGCATCTGTTGCATACGACAATTATCTAAACGCCGCATCTGACATGGGACGCAGCAATTTTTGCATTGTCAATGCACCGTACTACGTACTTTTCTTCATTGTGTGCGGGAACTATTATCGAGACCGTTATATCTTTTGACATTATGAACGTCCTTTCCCCATGGTGTGTTCATATTTCAACTAAATTATACCACTTTTTTTACTACCAGTCAATAGTTTTTAGCTTTTAATACTATATTTAAAAATTAATTTTATATTTTGAAAATATATATTCCCTGTATAGCGTCGTTTCCGCGAAAAACTCGGAAAATTTTTCTATTTATACAGTTTTTACAAATGTTATCAATAACCATATATCAACTTTATTTTTTGTGCAAATCACCGCATTGGGCGTTATAAAAATTAACAATGTGCTTCTCAACAAACTAAGCAATAAGTGATAAGCATATTAAATAATATATTAACACAAATCAGGCATAATCTTGAATAACATTTTAACTTCTCCCTTTTCTTTCCTGTCCGCAGGCTCATAAACAGTCTTTTGTGAAAAATGTCTTTTTTGGCTTGACAAATTTAAGGTTTTATTGTATATTTAAGGTGTGCAGGTGCTGAAAAGCTCCGCACCGCAAAAACAAATTTAATACGAGAGGGGTATTAAAAAATGATAATCAAAAAAATCACAGCAGCAGCTTCTGCTCTTGCTATGTCGCTGGGCGTACTTTCATACGCTCCCGCAGCAGGTCAGCAGGATGCTGTATCGACAGCAAACGCAGCTTCGGGCTATAACTATGCCGAGGCTCTACAGAAGTCAATGTTCTTCTACGAGGTTCAGCAGTCCGGCAAGCTCCCCGAATGGAACAGCGTTGCATGGCGTGCAGACTCAATGGTGGACGAGGACGGAAACGAGACAGATGCAGTTCCCGGCGGCTGGTTCGACGCAGGCGACCACTTCAAGTTCACACTGACGAACGCTTATTCCGCTTCCATTATGGCGTGGGGCTATATCCAGTACAAGAACGCTGTTGACAAGGCAGGTCTCGGTGAGACTTACCGCAACAACATCCAGTGGGGTATGGACTACGTTATGGCCTGTGACAAGGGCGGCGGAGAAATGATAGGCACTATCGGCGACTTCAAGGGCGGCTCCACAGACCATAACATCTGGTGCAGCGCAGAGGTATACCTCCGCAAGCATCACCTTAACAATAATGACTGGAAGAGGCCTTACGATACTATAAAGAATGCTTCCGTAGCAGCTCTTTCGGCAGCTTGTCTCGCAGAGGGCTATATCATATTCAAGGATACTCAGCCCGACAAGGCTGCACAGTACCTCAAGCACGCAAAGGACCTCTTTGAGGGAGCTGACAAGATCAGAGCCTGCAAGGATGTGGGCGGCATGAGCGGAATGTACGATTCATCTTCATGGCTCGACGACTGTATGTACGCTGCTAACTGGCTCTATATGGCTACAGGCGACAAGAGCTATCTCGACAAGATCGAGAAGGACTATATCCCCGACTTCCCGCTGGAAAACCAGTCCACAGACAGAAAGTATACCTGGGGTCTCTGCTGGGACGATACTTCACAGGCAGCCGCTTTCCTCTATGCGCTGAATACAGGCAGCGTGGAATGGAAGGAGCACGTTTCCCACCACCTTGACTACTGGAGTCCTCAGGGCTACGGCGGAAAGAAGGTAGACTACACTCCCGACGGTCTCGCATGGCTCTTCAACTGGGGCAGCGCACGTCACGCAACAACTACTGCTTTCCTTGCAAAGCTTGCAAGCGATACATTATTTAAAGATGACGCCACACTTTCAAAGAAATACGATGAATGGGCAAAGGGTCAGATGGACTATGTATTCGGCGACAACGGTCTGAAGATGAGCTATGTCCTCGGAATGGGCGACAATCAGCCTACTGCATTCCACCACAGAACCGCTTCGGGTATCCATGACGACCACTGGAATGACCTCGGTCAGAAGTCGGGCGGCAGCGAGGGCTGGCAGACAGAATACGCACATACGCTTTACGGCGCACTCGTAGGCGGCCCCGACAAGTCGGGCAAGTATGTCAACGACGTTTCACAGTATCAGTATTCGGAAGTTGCCATCGACTACAACGCAGGCTACACAGCTTGTCTCTGCGCTATGGTCGACGATTACGGCGGAACAACAGACGCTTCGTTCCCGCCTGCCGAGACTCCCAAGTGGGCTGAGTGGGAGGTAGCAGCTGTTATCAACGGTACTCCCGCAGCAAGCTACACAGAGATCAAGGCATGGGCTATGAACCACACGGCATGGCCTGCAAGAGTCGCAAAGGACGTTGAGTACAGATACTTCTTCGACGTATCAGAGGTACTCGACGCAGGTCTCTCTGTTGACGATATCAAGGTAGAAGGCAAGTCGCAGCAGTATGAGAGCGGACAGGGACACGCTACGGTTACGGGTCCTCACAAGTACGAGGGCGATCCTACAGGAAACACATACTATGCAAGCATCAAGTTCGACGACGGCAGAGCTATACAGCCTACAGGTCAGAGCGAGCACAGAGATGAGGTACAGTTCAGGATATCCATACCCGATGCAATTGACGGCAAGTCAACGGCAGGCGCTTGGGATACATCAAACGACTGGTCTTACCTCGGCGGTCTTGCAAAGGCTTCAGACCTCAAGAAGGCTGACTCACTCAACGAGCATATGCCTATGTACGTTGACGGCGAGATCGCATGGGGCGAAGAGCCCGACGGCACAAAGTTCACTGTAAAGCCCTGCACAAAGAACGGGAGTAGTGAGCCGTCCCCAACAACCACAACTACCTCAGCAGCAACTACAACCACAACAAGTACAACAACTTCTTCAACAACTACAACTACAACAGAAACAACTTCTACAAGTACTTCAACAAGCAGTTCAGCGACTTCAACAAGTACTACATCCGACGGAAAAGCCACTGATAGTGTTACCAAATGGGGTGACGCTAACTGTGACGGCGGAGTCGATATGGCAGATGCTGTCATAATCCTTCAGGCTCTCGCAAATCCCAATAAATACGGTGTAAACGGTACTGACGAGAAGCATATCACAGAGCTCGGAATACTCAACGGCGACGTTTACGAGAATGGCACAAAGCTCACAAACAATGATGCTCTTTCCATTCAGAAGTACTGTCTGAAACTCATTAAAGAGCTTCCGGAAAAATAAATAATTAATTCATAATTAAGAAATAAGAGGGAAATCGTTCCCTCTTATTTTTTTTACTTTTTTGTGGAATGTGTACAAAGTATTAAGAACCTCATTAGGGAAATACACGAAATTCCAGAAAACTATTTACTTTTTTTTTTCGATATAATATAATATGATTGATGAATGGGCAACGGTGCAAGCTCCCGTTGGGAGAGCCTATTTTTCGCGGATTACAACAGATATAACCGCAATGTTTGCACTGGCATTGCGTTATAAAATATTTAAAATATCAGGGAGGGTATTTAAAATGCACAAGAAAACAAAGAAGATTCTTGCAAGCGTTATGTCAATGGCAATGCTCGTTCCATCGACTGTTGCTGCTATCACACCTATGACTGCTTCTGCCGGTCTGGTTGTTGGTGAGAGCACATTCGACCACAAGGCTCTGCCTTGGCACACTTGCGAATCAAGCCCTGCTAAGCAGGATTTCGACATTGACGACGGAGCATTCCACGTAATCGTTAAGGTTCCTCAGGGAGCTGACAAGGAAAAGTGGGATCTTCAGGTAAGACACAGAAACCTCAACTTCAAGTCAGGCCACGAGTATAAGGTAAGCTTCAGAGTTAAGGGCAGCAGAGCCGGTATGGAGCTTTGCTCAAAGATTGGTAATATCAAGGGTGACGAAGAGTATTTCGAGCTCGACGGTCAGACAAACGATATGCACATGGGTCCTCACATGGGTGGTAAGTGGCCTAACGCTGCTGTAAAGCTCACAACTGACTGGCAGGAATTCGAGGGTACATTCACTCCTACTCAGGACCTCGAGGCTTGCGAGTGGTGCTTCCACTATGCAAAGGGTACTAAGTATCAGGGTAATGCACAGGAAGGCGACGAGATCTGGTTCGACGATATGGTTATCGACTGTCTCACCTGCGGCGACAAGGCTCCAGGCAAAGACTGCTGCAACTCAGATCCTAACGAGTCATACGGCGCTACAAACCGTGACTACGCTGCTAACTTTGATGAGAACCTCAAGAAGGGCGGCAAGACCGTTAACTTCATTTCTGTAAACCAGATAGGTTACTTCACAAATTACGCCAAGATCGCTACACTCGGCGACAACAAGGGTGATATCCTTTACGGCGCTACAACTATCGACCTTTCAGGTTCATACACATGGAACCTCGTTGACGCTAAGTCAGGTCAGGTCGTTGAGACAGGTACTACAGGTTCTGTAACAAAGGACGCTGATTCAGGCGACTCTGTTTGCAAGATCGACTTCTCAAGCTTCAAGACACCCGGCAGATACTACCTCCAGATCGACGGTAAGGACTGGAGATCATTCGAGTTCAATATCGGTGATGATATCTACTCGGATTCTTCACACGATATGCTCAAGAACGCTCTGAACTACTTCTATCAGAACCGTTCAGGTCTTGATATCGAGTCACAGTACATCACATCAGGTGATACAAGCACTCTCGCTCATAAGGGCGGTCATAAGACAGATAAGGCTTACGTTCAGAAGATCTGGAAGAACGAGTACTTAGAGAAGACAGAGGCTACAAGCACATACGCTTCATCTACGATCACAGCTAACAAGGGCTGGTACGATGCAGGCGACCACGGTAAGTATGTTGTTAACGGCGGTATCTCTGTATGGACTCTCCAGAATATGTACGAGAGAGCTTTACACAATGAAAATACAAAGAAGAAGTTCGCTGACGGTTCAGGTACAGTAAATATCCCTGAGAGCGGCGACTCAAAGAAGATCCCGGATATCCTCGACGAGTGCCAGTACGAGCTCGAGTTCATGACAGCTATGAAGGTTGATGCTTCTGAGCCTACATGGGGCAAGTATGCAGGCATGGTTTACCACAAGCTCCATGACCACAAGTGGACAGGTCTTGCTACAAAGCCTTGGGATTACGAGGAAGAGTGGGGCACAGAGCGTATAGTTAAGCCACCTACGTTCGCTGCTACACTGAACTATGCTGCTTGTGCTGCACAGGCTGCAAGACTCTTAGAGCCATATGACTCAGAGAAGTCAGCATTCTACCTCAAGGAAGCTAAGGCTGCTTATGAGGCTGCTGAGAAGAACTGGTATAAAGCAGATGCTGACGAAGAGCATAACGAAAAGTCACTCTACGCTCCTATGTATCAGGCAAAGGGCGGCGGACCTTACGGTGATAACGAGGTTAAGGACGATATGTACTGGGCAGCTTGCGAGATCTTCGTATCTGCAAAGGCTCTCGGCGACTCTGACGCTGACACATATCTCAGCAAGCTTTCTGAATACGAGAACGCTTTCAAGGTTACTACAAGAATCACCGGCGGTGAGAACGCAAGCGGCGAAGGCTCATTCACCACATTTAACTGGGGTAATACTGCTTCAGCTGGTTCACTCACACTCGCTCTCAATAAGGAATACCTGACAGAGGCTCAGCAGAAGACTCTTAACGATTCTATCACAAAGGCTGCTCAGGAATACATCGACGAAGAGGATGCTCAGGGCTACGGTATCCCATACAAGTATGACGGACCCGGATATACAGATCCTAACAACCTCGACGAGAGCATCGTTATCGACGGTTATGAGTGGGGTTCAAACTCCATGGTTATCAACAACCTCATGGTTATGGCTTATGCTTATGACATGACAGGTGATGATACATACATGAACGGTGTTCTGACAGGTATGAACTACCTCCTCGGAAACAACCCGCTTTCATTCTCTTATGTAACCGGTTACGGTACATACAAGGAAAAGAATCCTCACCACAGATATTGGTCTTACGAGCTTGATAAGACTCTGCCTATGGCTCCTGACGGAGTTCTCTCAGGCGGTCCTAACGCAGGTCTCCAGGATCCATATGTACGTGCTCTCGGATTCGTTCCCGGTAAGAAGGGTAACCCGTCACAGAGATGTTTCGTTGACTCAATAGAAGCATGGTCCACAAACGAGGTTACAATCAACTGGAACGCTCCTCTTGCTTGGATCGCTGAATTCCTCCAGGATAAGGACGAGGAGTATGACTTCAGCAAGACTCCTTCAGGCGAGGATAAGACAACAACCACAACCACAACAACTACATCCACAACTTCCAAGGAGGATAAGACAACAACTACAACCTCTACTAAGAAGAATGAAGATGTTACTGTTACTAAGTGGGGCGACGCTAACTGCGACGGCGATGTAGATATGGCTGATGCTGTTCTTATCATGCAGTCACTTGCTAACCCGAACAAGTACGGCGTTGGCGGTACAGATTCTAAGGCTATCACAGAGCAGGGCAAGGCTAATGCTGACGTTGATACAAGCAGCAAGGGTCTTACTTCAAACGATGCTCTCCGCATCCAGGAGTTCCTCCTCAAGAAGATCTCTACTCTTGATCCTACTAAGTAATTCTTAGTAATCATTATCAATAAAATAAAGCGGCGCTTCGGCGTCGCTTTGTTTTTAAGGAGGCGGTATTCTGGCTAATATACTTGATTATCTCGACTGGCGCGGTGATGTCCCCTTCTCTGCCGATCCCTTCAACGAGATCGACGGAATGATATTGTCGCAGCTGGGCTATGTTCATCTCGGAGGAGTTGTCCCCGAGAGCTTCGACGAGGAAATTTCCATACCCGACGCCTACCGCAGGTACAGACCCGACGATGTGGACGTGAACAAACGCATACTCACCTTTGAACAGGATAATACCCTTTTCAGAAAGCTGGCTGAGTCAAGGCGCTTCCGCGGCACTACTCTGCGCGGTTTTGTCTGTCATGTGGAGTCAGACGAGGATATGCAGTTTTCTGCACTTACCTGCCGTCTGGACGACGGAAGCGGTTTTCTCGCATTCAGAGGTACCGACGGTACTGTAGTTGGCTGGAAGGAGGACTTCAACCTCAGCTTCATGCAGCAGACCGCAGGACAGGAACGTGCTATTGAATATCTCAACACCGCTTTCGGCAGCGACGACCAGCCCATAAGGCTCGGCGGCCACTCAAAGGGCGGAAACTTCGCAATATTCAGCTCTCTCTACTGCAATGAGCAGATCAGGGACAGGATAGTGAATATCTATTCCTATGACGGTCCCGGATTCAGGGACGAGGTCATAGGGTCGGAAGTTTATAAAAATATGCTGCCAAGAATAAAATGCTTTATACCGCAGGTCTCTATCGTCGGTATGCTGCTCGGAAACAGCTCCGAGCCGAAGATAGTCAAAAACTCTGCCATTGGCATAAAGCAGCACTTTGCCTACAACTGGGAGCTTAAGCGCAACCGCTTTATCCTTGCGGATAAGCTCAAAAAGTCGGGCGATGTCATAAACAAGGCTATATCGGGTATGCTGGAGGATTTCAGCGACACCGAGCGTGAGATATTCACGGAATCGCTGTTTGAGATATTGCAGGCTCCCGACAAGGAAACTCTCAAGGAGCTGACCAAGCTCCGTTCATACCCGTCTATAATCAAGGCGATATCAAAGCTCAAACCCGAGCAGCAGGCGGTAATGAAGGAGGCTTTCCGTAAAATAGCCCAGAACGGCAAAGGAGCTTTCTTTAAATAACCAAAAAGGCTTCACGGAATAACCGTGAAGCCTTTAAATTAGCTTATTAATGATCAAACACCGTACTTAGCTGTAGCAACGGGAACACCAGGGCCCATTGTTGAAGTAACTGTGCAGCTCTTGAGGTAAGTACCCTTAGCAGCAGCAGGCTT
>NZ_CAMKRR010000033.1 GCF_946415235.1 uncultured Ruminococcus sp.
TTATGAACTACAACTCCAATTCCTGCGGCGCTCTCCAGAGCGATATCACTCTTGCGGCAGGCGAGACAAAGGAGTTCATCTTCGTTCTCGGCGAGCGCAAGGACCCCGAGGCTGCTGCCATACTTGAAGAATACAAGGCAGCAGGAAAGGTAGACGCAGAGGTCAAGCAGCTCAAGGACTACTGGCACGGTCAGCTCTCAAACTTCAAGGTAGAGACTCCCTCACCCGAGTTCAACAATATGATAAACGTATGGAACGCTTATCAGTGCTTCATTACTTTTATATGGTCAAGAGCAGCTTCATTCGTATACTGCGGTCTCAGAAACGGCTACGGCTACCGCGATACTGTACAGGATATACAGGGTATCATACACCTTGATCCCGAAATGGCAGCAGAGAAGATACGCTTCATGCTATCGGCTCAGGTAAGCAACGGCGGCGGTCTGCCCCTTGTTAAGTTCGACCACAACGCAGGTCACGAGACCTGCCCCGACGAGAACGACGAGCACAGCGTTTACGCAAAGGAAACAGGTCACCCCTCATACCGTGCAGACGACGCACTGTGGCTCTTCCCCACTATAGTAAAGTACCTCGGTGAGAGCGGAAACAAGGGCTTCCTTGACGAAGTCATCACCTACGCGGAAGAGGGCGGCGGAAAGGCTACAGTTTACGAGCACCTCAAGAACGCTATCCGCTTCTCAATGGAGCGTCTCGGCAGCCACGATATGCCCGCAGGTCTCCACGCCGACTGGAACGACTGTCTCCGTCTCGGCGCACAGGGCGAGTCCACATTCGTGGCATTCCAGCTCTACTACGCAATGAACGTAATGCGCGACATGGCTAAGGACAAAAACGATACAGATTATATCTCATATCTCGACAATGCTCAGAAGAAGCTGGGCGCAGCTCTTGAAAAGTGCTGGGACGAGGACAGATTTATCCGCGGCATCCGCGACAACGGCGTTATCGTCGGCGCAAAGAAAGACCCCGAGGCAAATATGTGGCTCAATCCTCAGAGCTGGAGCGTTATTTCACGCTTTGCCTCCGAGGAACAGGCTGAAAAGGCTATGAACAGCGTTCATGATATACTCAATACACCTTACGGAGCTAAGCTCCTCGAGCCCCCTTACAAGTATCACCACTTCAAGGGCGCACTCATGCAGGTGTTCAACCTTGATACAAAGGAAAACGGCGGTATCTTCTCCCAGTCTCAGGGCTGGCTCATACTTGCCGAAGCTCTCCTCGGCCACGGTGACCGCGCATTCGAGTACTTCCTCGAAAGCTCGCCTGCCGCTATGAACGACAAGGCTGAGATACGTGTCATGGAGCCATACGTACACGGACAGTTCACCGAGTCAAAGGCTTCTCCTTACGAGGGACGTTCACACGTTCACTGGCTCACAGGTACAGCTTCCACAGTAATGGTCGGCTGCGTAGAAGGTATCTGCGGTATGCGTCCCGACCTCGGCGGACTTGCTATAGCTCCTTCTATCCCTTCAAAGTGGGACGGCTTCAAAATTGAGAAGAACTTCCGCGGAAAGAAGCTCAATATCAATATCGACAACTCCGCGCACGTTCAAAGCGGTGTCAGGGAGATAATCCTCAACGGCGAAAAGCTTGCAGGCAATTATGTTCCCGCGGACAAGCTCAAGGACGTTAACGAGATAAAGGTCGTTATGGGCTGAGTTTAATGCGTAAAAAAGGCACTGTGATAATCACAGTGCCTTTTTTGTAGGGGCGGCGTCCCGCAACACACAAAAAATCCCTCAACATTTCTGCTGAGGGATTTTTCAATCATTTTTATCTTTTTTATGAGGAAGAAGCTTTTTCTTTAATGAAGCAACTTTGTTAGGCAATGATTTTTGATTATTATTCACCGCTTCTATTCTAAGCTGCTCAGACATATTATCCTTAAACTCTGTCATTAAATTCTTTAGTTTTTCATATTCACTTGTTGTATCATTTATCTGTATCGAATTACCATAAAAAATATATTTCTCAGAAGCTTCTATTTTTAACGCTGGTATAATATAAATTGCTGGAGCTATGGGCTCACCCAACAAAGGATATAATTCATCACCTTTATGTACTTCTGATATTTTTCCATCATTTCGTGTAATAATCGCAGGAACATCATCAAGAAAGCACTCAAAAACTCTACCTGCAACATTTATACACTTATATTTTTTGCTTTTTAATTCCTTTATACTTAATTTGTCTGCGACTTTTGATATTACACCAATGGCAACATCTTTTAAAACAGCGTCTTTAACAGACGAAGTTTTTGCTTTCTTTGTAGCTAAAGTATACTCATCATCGCTCAAAATCGCAGCATATGGAACCATTTCTGAAAACTCATAATGTTTCCTTGATGCTAATCTGATAATTTTATTTGAAATCTCTTGATATAAAGGACGATATATGTATTCGCATTGTATCAAACGATAATTCTTAATATCCTTAAAAGGAATCTGCGTTCCCATTATTTCAAAATATTCTTGCATACAATCGTCCTCCTTTTCTTAGTAATATTATATATTGTTTTTGCTTTTTTGTCAAGTTATAACATCACATTTCATAATTTGGATTATACTGACTTCTATCAATGAGACAAAGGTCGTTATGAGCTCAATTTAATGCGTAATTCGTAATTCGTAATGCGTAATCAAGGCACTGTGATAATCACAGTGCCTTTTTTCTGTGTGAATGACAATGTGTAGGGGCGCCGCCCCTGCACTACACTCTGCTCATTTGCGGACTGCCAAAGGCAGCCCCTGCAAATCACTTGCGGGCGCACACTGTGCGCCCCTACATTATTGTGCAATCAGCATTATTTTGTCTGTCTCCAATTGTGCATTCCTACAAATCTGACAAGTTTGCTTTGCAAAGTCTTGACAAGTACACTTGGCAGTGCTATAATAAGATCATACCAAGTATACTTGTCAAAAAACGCCAATAAAACTTTGCATCATATAGGAGGTAACAATTATGAACAAGGAAGAAATACTCGCAAAAAGCCAGCAGGAATACAAGAAAAATGATCCATACGTTGAAGCCGTAAATCATAAGGCTTCTTTCTATTCGCTCATAGCGGCAATGGTAATCGCATTTATCCTGTTTACTGCCAATATACTCATCACAGGCGAAACAAACTACGGATACTGGGCTATAATCGCCGCAGGTGCCTTCATATCCTATATTATGAACGGCAGAAGCAGAAATAATAAAATGCTGACAGCCATAGGCGTACTCTGGCTCATCATGACTGTTGCATTTACAGCTGTTGCTATAATGAATATGTTCAAAAGCAGAGCATAAAGAGGGTGATATGCATGAACAAGGAAGAAATTCTCGCTAAAAGCCGACAGGAAAACAAAAACCGCGATATCGCGGAGATAGACCATTTCAAAAGCGCTGCAAGATTCGCTCTGATAATCAGTATGGCTTTCACGGCATTATGGACTATGCTGTCCCTGATCGCTACACAGCGTGTTAATTATGGTATTATCGCTGTGGAATTCTGCATGTCGTTCTCAATGTGGCTTTACAGAGCAATAAAAAGCAAAAAAGCCTCGGATATTTTATTGGCGGCAGTCTCGGGCTTAACCTTTCTTATCCCCGCTTTCATCGGAATATGCGAGCTTTTCAATATCAAACCGTAAGGCGGTGCATCTATGATAGACGATTCGCTTGTACTCCGAAACCGCCTGAAAGAGATACGCAAGGAGCAGCGTCTCTCACAGGACGAGCTTGCAAGAATGGTGGGAGTATCCCGCAATACCATAAGCTCCATAGAGACAGGGCAGTTCAGCCCCACGGCAAAGCTTGCACTGATACTCTGCATCGCTCTCGACAAGAAATTCGAGGAGATATTCTATTTTGACTGATATATATAAGCGCTTCCGATATGCTCGGAAGCGTAAATTATTTTTTGCAGACTGTAATTTTTTCCGCTAAGCGGGTACTAATATACAGATACGTATCTGATATCCATAACAGGAGGTGAATGCCGATGAATGAATTTGAAGAGATATACAACAAGTATCAGCCCGAAGTCATGCGCTTTCTGATGCATATGACGTCCTTCGATACAACTGCCGCAGAAGAGCTTACACAGGAAACATTCTATCAGGCGTTCCTCTCATTCGGAAAGTTCCGCGGCGATTGCAGCCTCAGAACATGGCTTTTCCAAATCGCAAAGAATATTTACGCCAAGTACATACGCAGGGAGATCAGGCAGCGCGATATCGCAGCAGATCAGACCGAGCTGTCTCTGCCGCCGCCCGTTGCCGATATAGAGCAGAAGGAAATGCTCTCAAAGCTCCATGTGCTTATTGACGAGCTGGAAGAGCCTGCCCGTTCTGTGGTACAGTACCGCCTGTATTCCGATGTCAGCTACGCCGAAATAGGTGTGCTGCTGAAAATGCGTCCGAATACAGCGGCAGTTATATACAACCGCACTGTCGTGAAATTCCGCAAGATAATGAAAGAGAGGTACGGATATGAAATATGACCATGATATCATACGCGACCTGATGCCCCTGTGCATCGACGGTATCGCGTCCGAAAAGTCACGGGAAGCCGTTGAAAAACACATAGCCGAATGCTCCGACTGTAAAAACGAGTGGGAACAGATGAAAAAAAGTATCACCCCCTGCGAGAATATCCCTCTGCCTGAGGATACATCAAAATACAAGGATACCGCAAAGCGCGTCCGCAAGAAATACAAATGGATGATACTCAGAATATTCTGCTTTACAGTTCTGCTGCTGCTTACCATAAACGTTTTAGCAAACTATTTTGACGGTAGACAAAGATTTACCCCTTATCAAGCAGCAAAGCTATATATAGGACAATGGCACGATCTGTCACAGGCTGATTTGAAATGTCTCGGCACTTTAAAAAGCTCCGACAGAAGAAGAGCATCAACATATGTGCTTGTGGACAGACCCGATGAGCCGACAATGCTTTATGAATGCAATGCTGAAAGCTCTTTAATGGATCTTGGTATGTGGCTCTATATGGGCGGAGGATCATTTGACATAACTCAGGACAAAAAAATATACATGACAGCAGACGCAAATGGATATATGAACGAAAACAAATACTATGTCACAATTGCCTTTTACGTGACAGACGACCGAATAAAGAATATAAACTTTATGATGTATGGACAAAGCTATACTCTATCCCCCGATAAAAACGGCTTCTGCGGCATGGCATATGAGCCTACTCAGGAGCAGTGGGACAGCAAAGGATACGGGATACACGAAGGAACTGCCACCGATGAAAACGGCAAGGTGCTTTATGAAATACAGCAAAAGACCAAAACCACACCCAAAGGCTCGGAATTCACCTATTACGACTGGGTAAATGTCGAATAATTACAGAAAAAAGCGCTTCCGATATGCTCGGAAGCGCTTTGCTTTATGCCTCTTCGTTTTCTGTACCTTCGGCAGCATTCTCTGCCTCTGTAGTATCCTCAGTGCGCTCCGCAAGAGGAATGGACTTGCCGTCCTCGTCGTAGAACACGATATTGTCTATATACATATCCGACTCATTGGCTATGCCCCAGCGCATGATAAGGAAGTTTGCGTCCTCCATATCCTCTGTCCAGCAGAGTCCGCTGTCAGCCAGCAGGAACTTGAATACCGCATGGACATTGCCCGAGGTCTCGAAGTTGTACTCTCCGCCGCTGAATTCCTTGAAGTCGTACCAGTTGTCGTCCTTGGCGGTGACAGTGCCGCCGCCTCCGCCTATCCAGCCCGGAGCTCTTACGCCGTCGGCATCATCTGTCTTGAGGTGGTCTGCGGTAGCCTGAGCATAAAGGTCGAACTCTATACTGCGTACCTTTGCCGCGCCCTCGCTTCCGAGCAGCTTTGTAGCGCTTATTATGACCTTCTGCACCTTTCCGTCCAGGGGAACGGTATTATCGTCTGCAAACCTGAGCATTTTATTGCCCATGAGCTCCGCTACGGAAATAGTACCCGAAGCGCAGTCGGGGTCCTCATTCCTTGTTGTCACGAAGTCGAATCTGCCGTCATCGAAGGTAACGGTATTGGGGTCTGTGGCTTCAACGGGCTCGGGCGGGAGAAGCTCCTCTGTAGGCTCCTCCGTGGTCTCCTCGGCAGCTGTGGTCTCCGTGGGAGCCGTAGTTTCCTTATTAGTGTTATCCTGCTTTGAGTCGGAGGTATTCTTTTCCGAACATCCTGCCGCACAGGCTGCAAGAGCAAAAGCCATAGCGCCTGCGATAAAGCTTTTGTAATTCATATGTGTATCTCCTTTGTATGTGCTGTATGAAAGCGCGATGTGTCTGTTTACAAGTTCATTGTAGCACAAAAAGCAGCCCATGTAAAGTAGTTTGGGAGTTTTTTCACATTACTGTCATATTAGCCTGTAGGGACTGCCTTTGGCAGTCCGCAAGTGATCAGTTATCAGTGATTAGTGCATAGTGATTTGTAGGGGCGCACACTGTGCGCCCGAAGAATTCATCGGCGAATATTTAAAAGGGCGAACTCTGTTCGCCCCTGCACTGCTTTCTGCAAACCTGCGGGCGGATATTATCCGCCCCTACAAGGAAAGGCGAACCTGACGGTTCGCCTTTAATTATGCATTACGAATTACGCATTATTCTCGCGGTGCTGATAGAAAATATCAACAGTTTCTATCATCATCTCAAAGGGCAGAACCTTAGGCGATATCTTCACGGACACATAGGACTTCCCTGCGCCGTTGAAGGCTATCCTGCCCTTATAGGCCTTTTGCAGAGCCGCTATCTGGTCTGTGGAGATGTACTCCGTATAGAAGTACATCGCGCCGTTTTTCTGCGATATCTCGGTTATACCGAGGTGTGCCGCCTTGTTTCTCAGCAGTGAAACGTCGATAAGTCCCACTACCGACTTCGGCGGATCGCCGTAGCGGTCGATAAGCTCGTCTATTAGGTCGGACTTGTCGTTTTCGTCGTTCACGAGCATTATCTTGCGGTACATATCTATACGCTGATTAAGGCTTGAGATGTAGTCCTCGGGGATATGAGCATCTATCTGTATATCCACGAGACACTCGGGTATCTTCTCGGGCTGAACGCCCTTTTCCTCCGCAATAGCTTCCGAAAGGAGCTGCAAATACATATCGTATCCCACAGCCTCCATATGTCCGTGCTGCCTGCCGCCGAGTATACTTCCCGCACCTCTTATCTCAAGGTCGCGGAGAGCTATTCTGAAGCCGCTTCCGAACTGGGTGAACTCCCTCATGGCGTTCAGTCTCTTCGTAGCTATCTCCGTAAGGACTTTATCACGCTGATAGGTGAAATACGCATAGCCCCTGCGGTTCGAGCGCCCCACTCTTCCGCGGAGCTGATACAGCTGCGAAAGTCCGAAGCGGTCGGAGTCCTCGATGATAAGGGTATTTACGTTAGGCACGTCCACACCTGTCTCTATGATAGTGGTGCACACGAGGATATCCACCTCATGTTCCACCAGCTGCTCCCATATATCGGACATCTCGTCCTCGCTCATCTGTCCGTGAGCTACAGCGATTCGCGCCTCGGGAAGCATTTCCTGCAAACGCGAAGCACAGGCACGGATAGTCTCCACGCGGTTGTGTATGTAGTAGACCTGTCCTCCGCGGCGGAGCTCCCTTACTATAGCCTGCACTACCGTACCCATGTTGTACTCGATAACGTAGGTCTGCACGGGATATCTGTCCTGTGGCGGCTCCTCTATGACCGACATATCGCGTATGCCGCTCATTGCCATATTCAGTGTACGGGGTATGGGAGTTGCCGAGAGCATGAGCACATCGACTCCCGCAAAGCTCTCCTTGAAGCGCTCCTTATGAGCCACGCCGAAGCGCTGCTCCTCGTCGATTATGGCAAGTCCGAGGTCCTTGAACACCACTGACTTCTGTATTATCTTGTGAGTACCGATTATAAGGTCGATGCGTCCCTGTTTCAGCTTTTTTATTATCTCCTCCTGCTGTTTGGGAGTACGGTATCTGCTGAGGAGCTCTATATTCACGGGGAAGTGCTCGAAACGGCGCAGAGCCGTCTGATAGTGCTGATACGCAAGGACTGTGGTAGGCGCAAGTATCGCGCACTGCTTGCCCGAAAGGACACATTTCATGGCAGCTCTGAGAGCTACCTCGGTCTTGCCGAAGCCAACGTCTCCGCAGAGAAGTCTCTCCATAGGACGGGGGCGCTCCATATCAGCCTTTATCTCCGCTATGGAGATGAGCTGATCGTCGGTCTCCACATAGGGGAAACGCTCCTCGAAATCGCGCTGTATCTCGTCATCGGGATAGAAGGCAAATCCCACGCTCTTTTCGCGCTTTGCGTAAAGGGCGATGAGCTCATGAGCCATATCCTTTACGGCGCGTTTAACGTTGCTGCGTGTTTTCTGCCACTCGCCCGAGCTGAGCTTGTTCAGCTTAACGCCGCTGTCGTCGCGGGGACCGATATATTTCGACACCATATCCAGCTGGGTTACGGGTATATAGAGCTTATCCGTACCTGCGTACTGTATGGTTATATAGTCCTTGGTAACGCCGTCCATTTCAAGCTTGCGTATGCCGATAAAGCGTCCGATACCATGACCCGAATGTACTACAAGGTCGCCCTCGGTAATGTCCGCAAGGGAGCGTATCTCCTCTGCCTTGTTCTTCTTTTTGCGGCGCTTTCTGCGGACTGAGTCCATCGAGCGTCCCTGAGTTATGAGGACGGTCTTGTTTTCGGGGTACTCAAAGCCTCCGCTGAAGCTGCCCGACATGAGCAGCACACGGCCTTCCGCAGACTCGGAACTGTCGGTCAGTATATCGCAGGGGATACCGCTTTCCGTAAGGTCCTGCTGTATTATAGGCAGGGTCTTGTCGCTTCCTGCAGCAAGCACCATGCGGTAGCCGCGGCGTCTGAAGTCCTCAAGGTCCTCAAGGAGCTGCTTCATCTCGCCGCTCCACGGGGCAGTCTGCATAGCCTCGAAGCTGACGAGCCTGCGGAAGTCTATACGCTCGCCGCCCTGCATGAAGCTGCTCATATACAGGCACACCTTCTTTTCCGCGATATGCTGCACCTCGGGGAGCTCCAGCACATAGCCGTCAAGTCCCTTGCAGAGCTGTCCGTCCTCCATGAGTATCTTTACGTCCTCGTTATGCCGCGCGAGGACTCCTGCGGCATTGTCCATAACGTCGGAATAGTCGCTGAAAAGCACAGCTCCGTCTATGTAGTCGAATACAGTTGAGGGCTCGCCGTAAACGAGGGGGTAGTACTTCACGCTGTGGGCAAGTATCTCCCCTGCCCTGAGCCTGTGAACGTCCGCACCGAGGTGCTCCCTGACTGCGTCCATGCGCTTTCCGCGGACTTTTTTGCACAGCTCCTCTATCTTATCAGCAAGCTCATCGTTATCGTAGAGCACCTCGCCCGAGGGGTAGATCTCCACGCTTTCAAGAGCCTCCGTGCGGCGCTGAGTATCAGTCTCAAACTCCGATATACTGTCTATCTCGTCGCCCCAGAGCTCGATACGGACAGGCTTATCCGCCTGAACGGGGTATATGTCGAGGATAGAACCGCGTATTGAAAACTGTGAAGCTCCCTCAACCTTTTCGCAGCGCTGATAGCCGCACTTCGCAAGAGTAAGAGCCATATCCGTCAGGCTTATCTCCTGCCCCTTCCTTAGCTCCGTTCCCGCGGCGATAAGTACTCCCACGGGGATAACGGGCTGCATGACAGCCTCGATACTTGCACATATCACCGAACAGCGGCTCTTTGCAGCCTTTATCAGTGCAGATATACGCATATGCTCGTATTCGTGGTTGGTGCTGTCAACAGGAGTGAATACCAGCTCCTTTGACGGGAACAGTACAGCCTCCTCACAGCCCGCCATAGTGTTTATGTCGTCGCTGAGCTTCTTTGCTTCGGCTTCCGTACCCGTTATCAGGAGGTTTATCTTCTTTCCGCCGAGAGCGTGAACGAGCTGCGCCCTGTGTATATGGGAAAGACCCGTCACAGAGACGGGTGAGATATTCTTATCAATGGCTTCCCGCAGACTTTTAAAGCCTGCAAGCCCGGTAAATATGTCCTTAAAGATGTTCATTGCTCTCTCCGTTAAGAATGGATATCATGAGTTGTACTTGTTCATGGCTTCATCGGTCTTTCCCTGCACCATGAGCTTTATGCACTCGCAGGCGTTTTTCACGGACTCGCTCATGAGCTCGCCGTCATCCCTGCCGAACTTTCCCAGCACCCATTTTGCAAGGTCGTAATCGGGGTGAGGCTTCTTGCCCACTCCCATTTTTATGCGGGGGAAGTCGTCCCGTCCCGTGAGCTCACATATACTTCTGAGACCGTTGTGACCGCCGTGGCTGCCCTTGCGGCGTATTCTCAGCTTTCCGCAGTCAAGGGAGATATCGTCGCATACGACAATAAGGTTCGCCGCGTCTATCTTGTAGAACTCCAGTGCCTGCACGACTGCTTCGCCGCTGTTGTTCATAAAGGTAGTGGGCTTGAGCAGCAGACAGCGCCTGCCCTCGATAGTTACCTCTGCGGTCTTGCCCTTGAAGCGCAGACGGCTTATGTCCTCGCCCAGCTGCTTTGCGAGCTCGTCAAGCACCATGAAGCCTGCATTGTGGCGGGTATTCTCATATTCAAGCCCCGGGTTGCCGAGACCTGTTATCACATATTCTATTTTACCTCTTGCCGCGGAAGAATTTGCGGCTATCCTGTCGAACACATCAAAAATACTCATGTTTTCTTCTCCTTATGCCTATATTGTCGCTTTGACCCATGAATTGGATTCCAAAGGGTTCACAACCCTTTGGTCAGGTCAAGGACTGACAGCCCTTTCGGGACCCGGTGCAGCGCCCCGAAACCGACAGGCGTTCCCTTACCGGGCGGATAATATCCGCCCCTACATCAATCCAGACCGTCAAGGGTCTCAACTATTTCAAGTCCGAACCTTTCCGCAAAGCGTCTGCCCTGCTCTATGGTATACTCATCACACAGCGACTGCGGCAGATGGGCGTCGCAGCCTATTATGGCTTTATTACCGACCTTCTGCGCTATGCTGAAAAATCTGTAGGACGGGTAGTGTCTGCCCCCAGACATACCCAGCAGATTTATCTCAACGGGGATATCCTTTTCCTTAAGAAAGGTGCAGAGCCTTGTCATATGCTTTTCGTACTCCTCGCTGCCGCCCATATAGCGTATAAGGTCGGGGTGTGCGATATAGCAGTATCTACCCGACTCCATGCCCTCTATTATACGATCCACGTACTGTATCAGCAGGCTCTCCTCATATACAGGTGCGCCCATATATGCTCCATCGTATTCGGGATCGTTGAAATGCTGCCCCATTATCATATAATCAAGGGGATAATCCGCAAGGAGCTTATCCTGCGCTTCCACGAGCTGAGGTATGTACTCGGCTTCAAAGCCTATGTATATCTTTATATCACGTGAATACTCCTGCTTCAGCTCCGTAAGCGACCTGAAATACCCCTCTGTCTCCGCAGGGGTCATTCTTATCCCCGAAACGTATCCGTTATCAAATACCCATGGACAGTGATCCGAAAATCCAAGTATCTTTATGCCGCTCTTTACAGCGTACTCAACAAATTCCCTGTCCTCTCCCTGCGCGTGTCCGCAGCGGCGGGTGTGAGTGTGATAATTTGCGATCATCCACAACTCTCCTTTCAAACTATGATTATACCACTTTTCAATAAAAAAAACAAGTCCGCCCGACAGACAAATGAAGCATTGACAAAATCGGATCATAGCTGTATCATAATAGAAAAAGGAGGGCGAAAGCTGTGGCAAGTATCATTTACATGAAGTCAAAGGCAGGATATGACAACTGCTTTGCGATCGGATTCAGTGAAAAAGAGGTCATACCGCCTGTTTTTTACGAAAGCGGCGAATACGGAGCAGCTCTGAGGTTCTTTGCAGATATGCTCAGAAAAGAGGGAATGATGGACGAAAACGAAAACGGCACAGAGCTCATATGGTGCAGGCATTACCCATGCCGTTTCGGCGACATCCCTTTTACTATGATATATGATACGGATTACGATACCGTTTCCTTTTCCGTTGAGCCCGAAAACTGCAAATACAGGGAGAAGATCGCAGAAAAGCTGCTCTCGCTCACCGAAGCGGCAGAATAAAGAAAAAAGTCCGAAAGCAATGCTCTCGGACTTGTTTATTATGTTATTTCTGTGCATTTGCGGCAGCGGCAGCTGCTTTCTTTGCCTTTTTCTTTATTATCCTGTTGGACTTCCTGAAAATAAAGCCTATAAGGAGCTCCGCACCGCCGATTATGAGAAGTATCAGTGACAGCGGGAGAAGCAGGCTCTCGGACAGGTAAAATCCCACATTATGCGTGAATGTGAAGCCCAGTGCTGAGCCTACGATGATTACCATTCCCGAAAGGAACACGATAAATCCCGTGATGTTGAATATAGCCGCAAAGAATCCCGTAACGTGCTTTGCTCTCTTGTCAACGATCGCGCTTATCCATATTAGGAAGAGCAGCACGAAACCGCCGATAATGCCGATAGTTATGAACGAGAACAGATAGCTGAACTTGTCAACGTCAAAGCCGAGCTCTTTTCTCCACTCCCTTACGCTGAGAGAGTCCGAGAAATCGTCCTTGTCAAGATTTTCCTCAAGGAGCTCATAATCCGCTTTGGTGAGCTCATAGCCGAACTCGTCCTTTGCAGCCTTGCTGTTCGCCTTTATGAAGTCATTTACGAAATCTCCCGAGGTTATGGAAGGATCAGAGCCCTCGCCGTCTATTATGTAGTCAAGGTAGCCCTCTGCGACTTTTCCCGCATACTCGCGGAAATCGGTATCAAGGAGGTATCTCTTGAAGGAGGCTTCGTCTGCCCTGCCCTGAGTTGCCGTTCTGAAGCCGAGGGAATTGTACAGCGTCTTTGAGAGCTCTCTGCCGTCAAATTCAGCCGAGAGAGTGGTGCTATCGTTCAGCTTTTCAAATCTTCTCCTGATAACAGAGCCGTTGAGACCGAGCTTTATCGCAAGGACAAAGCTGAAAAGGAGCATGAAGAGCACTGCGAATATGGTAACGAGGGAAGCTCCGAAGATACGTCCGCCGCCTACCTTCTTTCTTGCCTTTGGCTGCTCCGCAGGCTGCTGCGGCATAGGCGCAGGCTCGGGAGCTGTCTGCACGGGCTGCTGAGGCGGTATCAGAGGAGCACTCGGCTGCCCGGTATATCCGCCGCCTGAATACTGATCGTTATTATTGAAAACGCTCTGCGAGTTCTGAACGGGTATCTCCATAGTGCTGCTGTTGTCGTTGTAAGCGTCGGGAGCGCCGTTCACGGGAGCTTCCTGCTTCGGGAACTCCGCAGGCTTGTCCGCATCGTTATGTAATGCCTCCGCTGTGCTCTCTGCAGCAGGATCGGGCTCGGGCAGCTCAATAGTCTCGGAGGAACTGAGTATCTCGGTAGGTTCATCGTTGAGGAGCTGCACATCTTCCTGCGTAAGGCTGAGAGCTTCCTCATTATTGGCTATGACCTCTTCAAGATGAGGAAGTATGGAAGTGGGCTCGTCGTCCTTGAAGGCTTCCTTTGCCTCTTCTGCGTCTTTTGCAGCTTCTTCCCTTATTTCCTCCGCAGCCTCCCTGATCTCCTCGGCTGCCTCTGTAACAGGTGTATCTTCCTTTTCGAGTGAAGCTCCGCACTCCGTACAGAACAGAGCGTCCTCGGGCATTTCACTTCCGCACTTTTTGCAGATCATAATATTCCTCCTGTCGATGTGATAGAATAATAGCTCCGTATCTCAGAGCATACGTCCGTATATCCCCTGTATCGGCTTACAGACCGTCTCCGAGCCAACAACTGCCGCAAAACGGCTGTTGAATTTATAATTATTATAAGTCAAAAGGTAAAATATGTCAAGTAAAAAAACTGTAACATAATATTACAGCTTCGTTTTAGTGACGATGTGTCTGATTATGTGTCGAAAAAAACAGCATTCCCGAAGCAATATCAGGAATGCTGCTGTCTGAACTTAAAAATTTATCTTATCTTTGAGCCTGCGGGGATACTGTCATCAACGAATATGACCTTTACTCCGTCGGGAGTATCTGCGGCGCATATCATGCCGTTGCTGTCAACTCCTCTGAGCTTTACGGGCTTGAGGTTTGCAATGAGCTGGAGCTTCTTTCCGATAAGATCCTCGGGCTCGTAGTACTGAGCGATACCCGATACTACCTGACGTCCGCCCATGCCGTCGTCAAGCTGTAAACAAAGGAGCTTGTCCGACTTCTTCACCTTTTCGCAGGCAACTACCTTTGCAACTCTTATCTCGACCTTTGCAAAGTCGTCAATGGTTATCTCGGGAGCGAGCTGTATCTCCTCAGCGGGAGCTTCGCCCTTTTCCTCTGCGGAGAGCTTAGCCTTTGCAGCTTCCATATTCTTTGTGAGTATGGCATTGAGCTCCTCTATTTCCTTATCAACGTCTATTCTCGGGAAGAGTATCTCACCCTTGTGAACTGTTACGTTCTCGGGGAGCACACCGAACCTGCTGAGCTTTTCGTACTCCACATCGGCTTCCGACGCGCCTATCTGCTCCCATACCTTAGGCATGGTTGTAGGCATGAAGGGTGCAAGGAGTGCTGATGTTACGCGGATAGCTTCAAGGAGATTGTAGAGGACAGCCGCAAGACGGGCTTTCTTCGTATCGTCCTTGCCCAGCTTCCACGGCTCTGTCTCGTCGATGTACTTGTTTGCGCGGTCAACGACCTTAGATATCTCCTCAAGGGCCTGCTTGAGCTTTGTCTCGTCGATGCACCTGTCAACTTCTCCGCAGAGAGAAGAAACAACTGTCTTGAACTCCTCGTCGAGAGCATCACCTTCGCGCTCTGCGGGGAGAGTTCCGCCGAAATACTTGTCAGCCATTGCAACAGTACGTGAAACAAGGTTTCCGAAGCCATTGGCAAGGTCGGAGTTTATACGGTTTATCATTATCTCGTTTGAGAAGAGGCTATCCGCACCGAGAGCCATCTCACGCAGGATATGGTATCTTATGGAGTCGCAGCCGTAGCGCTCGCCCAGTACGAACGGGTCAACGACGTTGCCGAGGGATTTCGACATCTTAACGCTTTCGCCGCCCTTGCTCTGCATTGTGATATAGCCGTGTACAGCAAGGTGCTTCGGGAGAGGCAGGTCGAGAGCCATGAGCATTGCAGGCCATATGATCGCGTGGAAGCGCATGATGTCCTTTGCTACCATATGAACATCCGCAGGCCAGTACTTCTCGAAGTCGCTGTGTGCCGAGTTCTCATAGCCGAGGGCAGTGATATAGTTTGAAAGAGCGTCTATCCATACGTATACGACGTGCTTTTCGTCGAATGATACGGGAACTCCCCATGTGAATGATGTTCTTGATACGCAGAGGTCCTCAAGACCCGGCTTGATGAAGTTGTTTACCAGCTCAACAGCTCTTGTCTTGGGACGGAGATAATCTGTCTCCATAAGGAGCTTTTCGATGCGCTCCGCAAAGGGAGACATCTTGAAGAAATATGCTTCTTCCTTTGCGAATTTCACGGGTCTGTGACATTCGGGGCAGCAGCCCTTCTCGTCAAGCTGCGAGTCTGTCCAGAAGCTCTCGCAGGGAGTGCAGTATTTTCCCGAATATTCGCCTTTATAGATATATCCTCTGTCGTACAGCTCCTTGAATATCTTCTGTACCGCTTCAACGTGGTAGTCGTCGGTAGTACGGATATATCTGTCATAGGAAATGTTCATGTACTTCCAGAGATTCTTGAACTTATCAACGATAACGTCAACGTACTCCTTGGGAGTAACGCCCTTCTCGGCAGCCTTCTGCTCTATTTTCAGGCCGTGCTCGTCCGTGCCTGTAAGGAACATTACGTCATAACCCTGCATTCGCTTGTAACGGGCAATAGAATCGCAGGCAACTGTTGTATAGCAGTGTCCGATATGGGGATCGCCCGAAGGATAATAAATCGGTGTGGTAATGTAAAAGGGTTTCTTTGACATAAGGATCGCTCCAATCTTAGTGTTTATTTCCCGTTTCCAAATGAAAGAAAGGGATACAGATTATATTATATCACATTATTTTAATGTTGTCACGCTTTTTTTGTATTTTTAATAATGAAAGTCCACTTTTCACGATCCGCAGGCGACTCAATTGCATCTCCGCTGTACTATTTATTCACGGACGCACACTGTGTGCCTCTGCAATGAGTTTATTTTAACAATATTAATTTAAAGCTCCAAAAAAAGCGAAAAATTAACACATTATCTATTGAAATGGCAATTTCGCAATGTTATAATATATATAGAAATACAACTCGGAGAGGAGAATTTCTATGAAACTTGCGAGGTTACTGGGAGCGGCAGTAGCAGCGTATTTTATTGTTTCAGCCAGTTTTCTGCCTCATTATGCAGTTGCGGACAAGGCAATAGGCGATCTGTACGAGCTGGATGGGCTCGACCCCTTCGACTCGCCCATAAAGCCTACGCTCTCACTGAGCCGTCTTGAGCTTACCCTTGAGGAAGCAAAAGCCGATCCCGTCCGTACCATAGATCTGACCGTAAAAGGCGCAAATAATAAGTATGCTCCTACATCGCTGCATATCAACTATGACAAGAGGCTTACCCTTGTTATGGACGGTGAACTATGCGCCGAGAGAGGAAAAGCCATCTCAAAGCTGGATGACGTACAGTACGTTTCGGGACCGCACAGCTTCGGACTTGTCACCGCAGGCAGTGCAGACCAGGGCAGGGACGGCGTAATGTGGAGCTTCACATTCACTCTGCCCGATGATATGAAAGAGGGAGATGTCTTCCCCATATGCATCGAGTACAAGCACCCCGGACTTACCAACGACCTGTTTACGAATATCAATAACAACCAGCTCGGAAAGCTCATGGAAGCATGGGTATTCACCAACGGCATACAGCACGGCTATATCAGGATAAAAGACCCCGTTACGACAACAACTACTACAACTACTACAACGACAACTACCACGACAACAACTACGACTACGACCACTGCCACTACAACAACGACCACTGCGGCAACTACTGCCCCGCCTGTCACTACTACAGCTCCGAAGGCGGTATATAAACTCGGAGACCCAACAGGAAACGGCGTTATCGACGCAGTTGATTCATCATATGTTCTCGGAGTCTATGCTGATTTTTCCATAGGCATCGGCGGTCCCGATGAAAGATGTCTTGCTACCTGCGACGTCAACACAGACGGTCTTGTGGACGCTGTCGATGCTTCAAAAATACTTTCCTACTATGCATACGTATCGGCAAACGGCAGCAAGAGCTTTGAAGAATTTCTTGCATCGGGAAAGTAACACAAAGCAGCCTGAACAGTAAATGAAAAAACGAGCCATATTGCTCCTGACAGGACGATCGGGAGCAATATGGCTTTTTTATTGACGATGCGGCAGTATTGTGATATAATTGTTACTGATACAGCTCGGGATACAGGTGATAAATATGTTTGTAAACGGTATTGTGATAAAAAGCTTTACTGACAGTCTGTACAGAGGGATAGACGGCAGCGGTATAAATACAGGTGAGAACTGGTTCTTCAACTGCGATGAAAGCACATCTGAGATGTTTGAACCATATTACGATGAGAACATCGGCAAGACCTATTGGAATTTGCAGAGTCACTCATGGATAGCGGCTTGCAATGATATGGACTACATATATCGGTACATAAAAGAAGCGGAAAAACGCGGCATAAAATACAGACTTCTGTTATGCGAAACGGAAGTTCCTGATCCGATATTTGCTTGTCCCGACCTTGAAAAAAAGTTCATTGGGTATGATTACGCATACGAAACGGGAGACAATTACTCAGCTGTTTATAATGAGATACCCTATGTTTTTCCGCAGTTCAGGCTCAATCAGTACGGTCTTTTTCAAACCAAAGAAGAAATTGACGAGTATATTTCCGAAAGGGAACGCTTCAAAAAGTCTCACCCTCCCCTGACACTGGAGGAAGGCGATTTTACTGTTTTCCGACTTCACGAGATATATCTGAAATAAACTATGCTCCACACATGAGGACATACAAATGATGAGCCCAGAGGCGATCGCCTCTGGGCTCCTTCGTTTTTTACCTCTGTCTGAGGAGCACCTCCGCAATGGAGATATCCTCGGGAGTAGTGATCTTGATATTCGTATAGTCGCCCACGGTCATAGCGACCTTTCCGCCGATAGCTTCCACCAGCTGACAGTCGTCGGTAAAATCAAGGCCGTGTTCAAGGGCGAAATCCACCCCCTCAAAATACAGCTCTCTCTTGAATATCTGCGGAGTCTGCGTTATATAGAGTGAGCTTCTCGGCGGTGTATCGACGATAAGTCCGCCGTCAACGGATTTTATCGTGTCCTTTACGGGAACTCCGAGAGTCGCTCCGCCGAATACCGAAGCGTCCTTTATGACCTTTTCTATATGCTCGGGTCTCACAAGAGGACGAGCGCCGTCATGTATCGCCACAAGGCCGCTCTCCTTTGCTATCTTTTTTATGCCGTTGATGACGCTCTCCTGACGTGTAGCTCCGCCGACAGTACAGGCAGCAAGCTTCGTTATGCCTGCAAGCTGTGCTTCCTCCTGTATAGCGGGAATGTCGGCTTCACGGGCTACTATCACTATCTCGCAGACGCTCTCACAGGTCTGAAAAGCCTGCATGGTAACGCCTATGACCTTTCTTTCGCCCAGCGGGAGAAGTATCTTGTTCACGCCGCCCATTCTTGTGGAATTTCCTGCACAAACTATGACTGCTGATGTTTTCATATCATTTATTTCCTTCCTTTTTATCTTTGTCGGGCTCTATGGGAGCTGTCCTTATGCGTATCACGGGCAGCTTTTCAAGAGTATAGCACCAGCTGAACATACCGTCCTCGGCTGCAAGGTCGTTTTCGCCGCTTGCAGGCGGAGCGAACAGCTTTAAGGTCAGCTCGCACTTGCCATGTAAATTATTCCCGTAAAAGGCGGGCATGAGATCCACATATCTTGTCTCGGGAGACTTGTAGAACCAGCGCCCGTTCAGCTCCAGCATAAGGTTTGACTCATCCTCGAAGAAGAGCTCACAGAACACGGGCGGAGCTTCAAAATGCAGGGGTATTGCTATGCCCTCGGCGTCCTCGGAGCTTCTCCATGTGAGCTTCACAGGCAGCTTGGTCTCGCCGCCCATGGTCATTGACGTGAGAAATCTTTCCCTGTGTATCAGCTCCCTGTAGGTCTGCATCACGGGCTGTTCTATGCCGACATCGGCATTGTTGGGATCCTGACGTTCAAGTCCGAGACGTCCGCGGTCACGGAACTGATAAAAGCAGAAGCCCGACAGCCATTCCGCGTTTTCCTCTTCGATCATATCGCAGAAAAGCCTTATCATCTCCGCCTGTTCGTAGGGACCTGTCACGTTTCCGTCCGCATTGAGCTCCGACATGACCATAGGCTTTGAAACGCCGCCGTTAAGGTACTTAAATCGCTCATAGCTCCTTCTTGTGAGCTCATATATCTCACGGACGGAGCTCCTCATATGCGTACTGCCGCCGCTCTCTGCGATATCCACGGGCCAGCCCCAGTGCAGCGCCATATACTTGTCAACAGACCATATATCCGTATCACGCACTGCCTGCGTGAACTCCTTTTCCTTGACCATTTCCTCGGCGGACATCTCCTCTATACCGCCTATGCAAAGGATAGTCTGCACATTTGGTGCATGTTCCTTTATTATCCTGACAGCGCGGCAGTAAAAGTCCGCGACCTGCTGATAGTCTGCTCTCTTGTTGAACTCGAACCAGTTTCCCGTAGCCTCATGGTTTATACGCAGGAACAGTCTGCCGAAGCTTTTAAGGTCCTCGCCGATGGCAGCAAGGTGCTCGTCGGAAACAAAGGGGTCGATGGTAAGGGTCAGCGTAACGTCCTGACCGTGCCTGCGTATATCCCGCATAGACTCAAATGGCTCGCCGTCCCTGCTGCCTCCGATACCGCCGAGGTACGGGAAATAGTCATCGTAGGGATAGTCCCACTGGAATCTTATCTTTTTGTCCTTGTAGTATTCCGAGATACGGGCGGGCCACTCCTTGTCATTCGGGTAATAGCAGTACATAAGATTTATGCTCCTGTGGGGTCTGCCGAGCCTGTTAAGGATATAGTCCTGACAGACGTACTCTCCTCTTTCGCTTCCATCGCTGAGGTCAGCAGCGCAGGCAGCCCTGCCCAATTTTATCTTATACACCTTTTGCATGGGATGATTTCCTTTCGTGATATATATACCGAACAAGATTCGGGCCAATGACCGCCGCAGGGCGGTCATTGGGATACATTAATTATAATTATAATACGCATCGCGGAAAGTGTCAACGAAAAATCTCATACCGCCAAAAAAACAGTAAAGGAGCAAAAGCTCCTTTACTGTTTTTGAGATTGTGTTTTATTGCCACGTTACATTGTAACGATAAAGCAAACGCTTTTTCCGGGCTGATTAAGAACGTGTATCTTGAACTTGTGCTTGTCCGCAACGGATTTCGCTATGGCAAGTCCCAGTCCGTAGCCGCCCGTAGCACGGTTCCTTGATTCGTCGCTCCTGTAGAAGCGCTCGAATATCTTTTCGGTATCGGTCTCCTTGATGCCCTGACCTGTATTGTATACCGAGAACAGCTTTCTTTCTCCCGAACGCTTCAGCGTTACCTGTATAGTGCCGCCGTCGTTGGAATACTTGAGTGCGTTGTCGATGAATATGGCTGCCATCTGCTTTATATGCTTCTCGCTGCCGTTGAGCATGATATTATCCTCGATATTCACCTCGAACTTCTTATTGCTCTCGAATGCCTGACACTCAAAGGGCAGAGCCGTATTCGCAATAGCCTTGCTGAGGTTGAAGTATCTGCGTTCAAGCTCGTTATTGCTGTTTTCGAGCCTTGTGAGGTTCAGAAGGTCGTTTACGAGAACGCTCATACGGTCGGTCTGCGATTTGATATAATTCAGCCACTTGTTGTCGCCTATCTCTCCCTCAAGAACGTCCGCATTTGTGGATATTACCGTAAGAGGAGTTTTCAGCTCATGGCTCGCGTCGGAAACGAACTGCTTCTGCTTGTCGAAGGCCTCCCTGATAGGCTGTATGCTCTTCTTGCTGAGGAAATAAGCCAGCACCGAAAGAACTAAAAGAGCTATTGCTCCTACGATCATAGTGGTACGCTTGAGCTGATTGAGCATTTCCTTTTCGGAGCTCTTATCCGTGAGTATCATGATAGTTCCGTTGGGCTTGCTCGCTTTGTAGTACTGATACGAGTTTATCATACCCGTGTCTTTTCTGTAGTTTATTATAGCGCTCGTATATCTCTGAGCTCTTTCATCTACTATCTCATCGTTATTGAACGTATCGAGGTATTTTCCGTTGGTATCGGCCATTATCGCAAAGTAGTTGATTGAACCGATAGTCTTCGGGATAGGCTCAACGTTGTTCTTATTGTTCGCTGCGGGGGTTCCCGTTTTTGCGGGCTGTGAATAATTGTCCGTGTAGGCCAGCTGTACTATCTCGTATCCGTCGTCCTGATAAGCTGTCTTGCTCAGTTCAGCTTCGCTTGAAGAGCTTTCCGCATAGACCTCGGTATCATCCGTGTCATCGCTTGCTTTCTTTTCAGCATCGCTTTCTTTCTTATCAGAATCACTTTTTTTGTTCTCATTGTACTTCTTGGCGTACTGATTATCGGGATTCATAGGATTCATGGGGTTGTTCGGTATCCACCATGTGTACGGATTATAGCTGCTCCACCAGTCCTCGTTCTTTCCCTCGGCCTTGGTTTCGATCCACGGAGGAGTTCCCTGACCGTCCCATGTTTCGCCGTTATCATTTTGCCATTTACCGTCCACGATCTTCCAGCCGTTTATGTTCCAGTCATCGTTATTCCACTGGCTCCAGTCCTGACTGCTGCCCTGACCGCCCCACTGGCTCCAGTCCTGACTGCTGCCCTGACCGCCCCACTGGCCCCAGTCCTGGCTGCCGCCCTGGCCGCCCCACTGGCTCCAGTCCTGACTGCTACCCTGACCGCCCCACTGACTCCAATCCTGGCTGCCGCCCTGGCCGCCCCACTGGCTCCAGTCCTGACCGCCGTTCTGACTGTTCCAATCGCTCCAGCCGCCCCAGCTTTGGCCGCCGCCCTGACCGCCCCAGCTCTGACTGCCGCCGTTAGCCATAGTCGGGAATGTAGCTCCCTCGGGAAGTGTGGGTATGGCAAACCATGTGTAGTCCTCGGGCTTTTGCTCATCGGACTGTGTATCGTTCTCGGGAGCAGCGTTCTCGGAAGGCTCTCCCGAATTGTCTGCCTCGCCCTCTGTTGAAGCGTCTGTGTTTTCGGCTGTCTGCTCCGTGGATGAAGGAGCTGTTTCCGAAGAAGCTGCTGTCGAACCTGCTGAAGAGGTCACATTTTTATCATCGAAAGGCTTTGGCGGAGGATTGTTGTTCCTGCCGTCATTCACCTGACCTCTCGTATCGAGATAAAACTTTTCTTCCTTTTCGTTATAGCCAAGGCTTTGGGCTATCTCCTGAAGGACTTCCTTGGATTCGGAGCTCATTACTTCTTCGGTGATCACGTTGATACCGATGATAAGTGCCAAAAATACAGCAAGAAGAATACTGACGATCATACCAAAAAGTTTCATCTGAGCTCTGTTGAACATACGATCATGTACTTTTCTGAACATCTGACATTCCTCCTTACCTTAAATTTATTCCAGTGAGTAGCCTATACCGCGGGCAGTCTTTATCTGTACGGGAGCAGATATCACCGAGAGCTTCTTTCTCAGGAAAGAAATATATACCTCGATGTTATTGTACTCCACATCGCTTTCGTAGCCCCATATCTTCTCGATTATCCTTTCCTTCGGAAGGATCTGTTTCGGGTTAGAGATAAGGAGCTCCATTATCTGGTACTCCTTCAGCGAAAGCTTCACATCATTTCCCCGCCACATTACGGAACAGGTGTTTTTATTGAGCTCAAGACCGTTATAGTCCAGTCTTTTTTCGTCAACGAGCTCGCCCTTTCTTCTTGTGAGAGCGCGGACACGCGCCAGCAGCTCGCCCGTAACGAAGGGCTTTGTTATGTAATCGTCCGCGCCGCAGTCGAGTCCGTTTATCTTGTCCTCAATCTCGCTCCTTGCGGTGAGCAGCAGCACAGGAGTATTGATCTTTTCCTGCCTCAGCTTGCTCAGCACATCAAGGCCGTTCATGCCCGGAAGCATGATATCGAGGATTATACAGTCGTAAACGCCCGTGAGCGCATTGTCAAGTCCGTCAACGCCGTCGTAAACGGTGTCAACATTGTACATATTTCTTTTCAGTATCTCGGACAGAGCGTCCGCAAGCTGCATCTCGTCCTCAACAACGAGAAGTCTCATAATAAATACCCCCTTGGTCAGTATCTCAGCTGTTTTTCTCTGCTGACAAGTCGTGGAAACATCCGAAAAATAAGTATAACATTCCACTCTAATTCCATTATATCACAAATTATTGAAATAATCTTAAACAAGTGAAATGTTTAATATGTTGATTAGGAAAAAAATTCGACGCATTTTTGTGCACATCAACAGTTTTGCATTATAACCGCCGACAAATGTTGACTATAAGATAAATTTGTGCTAAAATTGATATACAGAACGAGGATTATAATTTACTGTTTTTACTCATTATATATTTTCCGTTATGGCAGTATATAAAATGATATACGGTATACTATATTATATAGATAGGAGGGGCGCAAATGTTATCACCTATGGAACGTAAAAAAATAGGATTTCCACTGCTTACTTCAGGTGCAGCCGAGCTGAAAAAATATGTGGACGTGTACAGCCTTTACGTTGAAAGCGGCTTTTCAAGGGAACTCTGCGAAGCCTACGCCGATGCGTTCATCGACAATGTAAAAAAGCCCGCTCCATTCGATATCATACAGCTCGCTTCCCTTTACGATAAGATAATGGACCATAAAACGGCAGCCTTCTATCTTGACAAGCTTGCCGATAAGAAGCTCGGCAGCGAAGACCGCTTCGACTACTGCACGGGTATGCTCAGGACCATCAGCAAGATAGGCAACTGGCGCGACGCCGAGGACTTCCGCACAAAAAATATCGGCTTCCTCCAGAAGCAGACCCCGAAGATGCCGCAGAAAAAGCAGGCGGAGCTGTATATCGCCCTTTCACTGGCAGACTGTGCCGCAAGGAGCTATGCTCCCGCGCTCAAGCTGCTGAAATTTGGCTATAAACCGCAGGGTAAGAACGATGTCACCCTCCTTGAGATATTCATTACGGCAGTCTATATCTTTGCGAAAGCAGATGACAACGAAGGCCTCGACGGAGCTGTCAGCAACGCAGAGGGCTGTCTGAAGCTCTTCAAGAACCTCGATTTCTCATGGGAAGAGGCTTATTTAAAGAACCGCATCGCAAACGCCGAAAACGGTATAATATGACTTAAAGCTCCGATGACCGTCGGAGCTTTTTCTGTTTTCAGGAACAGATTTTTAGTTAAAAAAATAGATTATATAAAAATGATGTATTTTTTGCAAATATTGCTACTGCTAATCAATTGTTGCTATTTTTAATAATAGTTAAATGAATAGCAGTCAGTTTGGCTTTTGAGCAATATGACGAACATATCACTTTTGTGCTGTAAAAGAATTATCGTTTACAAACGGCGTATTTATAGGAAATTTCAAATAGCCATTTTGTTCTGAAAAAAATAATAACAATAAAACACTATGTTTGTAAATGAAATATTAACGAGTTAAATTAATACAATTGTTAATGATTTCTTAATTTAAAACTTTGTATTAATTTTAGCAATATAGTGCTAATTTCGAGCAATATAATCAATTGAACTTAAGTCCCACATGGTCTATAATACAATTGTTGGAAGAGAAATATGCCGAAAAATCGGCTTCTCTACCACCACATAATAATGTTAAGATATATTATGTGTCCTGTAACAAAATCGGCAATTATATCCTGTGTTGCTTGATTCGGTTTTAAACTCCGCCGAATCCCAGATCCAAACATTCAGTTCCAGTATACTTCCGACACATACCAACTGTTATTAAACATTAATGCCTATAATATGTTTAATCGCCTAAAGCAGTTTAATGACGCTTGATACGTTCGCGCAGTCGTGACAGCACAGCAAACGGATATAAGGCACTGCGGAATTTGTGCCAGCCGTAAATGACATCTGAGTATAGAGGGTGCTCGGTGTCATCTGATAGCGACCTTGATTGGCTATTGAGAGGGTGTCAATGAAGGTCGTTATTCTTTTGCTTTTTTCGTTCTATACCATATAGAAAAAGGTCTGCTCACGGGCAGACCTTTTTTGCTGTCCCGAATCACGGACGCCGAACGCGTCCGTATTTCGGGGTATTTTTATTTTCCAAGCTTTGTCTTGAGCTTTCTCAGGGTATAGCCCTCGTTTATCTTCATAACGCCTCTGTCGATAGCAAGAGCGTAATCGGGAACATCTCTCGTAACTGTCGTTCCTGCGGCTGTATATACGGCTTTTCCCAGCTTTACGGGAGCTATAAGGTTCGTGTTGCAGCCTACGAAGCAGTTATCGCCGATAACGCAGCGGCTCTTTGCGATACCGTCATAGTTTACGGTAACGGTTCCGCAGCCGATATTCACGCGCTTTCCGATATCGCTGTCACCAACGTATGCAAGATGTGCGATAGCTGTCTTTTCGCCTATGGTCGAATTCTTTATCTCCACGAAGTCGCCTATCTTTGCATCTGACCTGATAAGGCTGTCGGGACGGATATGAACGTAAGGTCCTATGTTTACGCCCGACTCTATTACGGAATCGTAAGCCTGTACGGTATTGAGGCTCACATCGTCGCCGATATTGCAGTTCTCAACGACCGTATTCGGTCCGATAACGCAGTTCTTTCCGACTGCGGTATTTCTTCTCAGTATGGTATTCGGAAGTATCTCCGTACCTACGCCTATCTCAACACCGCGCTCTATGATGACGCCGTCGGTGCAGGTGAATTCCACGCCGTTTGCAAGATGCTTGTTGATAACAGCCATTCTTGCATATGTATTGAGCTCAAGGAGGTCCTTTCTGTCGTTTGCACCCTTGATGATATCAGCGTTGTCCGACTTGAAGGCTCCTGCGTTCTTGCCCTCGGAAATGGCGATAGACACCGTATCCGTCAGGTAGTACTCCTTCTGCGCGTTGTTGTTGTCGAGCTTGCCGAGAAGCTCCACAAGGTCGGCAGTCCTGAACCAATAAGCTCCCGAATTCACTTCCTTTACTGCCTTCTGCTCTTCGGTGGCGTCCTTCTGCTCAACGATGCCGCTTATACCCTTAGCGCTGCGGATTATCCTTCCGTAGCCGAAGGGCTCGTCAAGCTCCGCAGTTATGACAGTTACGGCATTCTTCTGCTCCTCATGGACAGCAAGAGAGTTCCTGATAGTATCCTCATCGATAAACGGAGCGTCGCCGCAGAGAACCAGTGTATTTCCGCTTTTATCGTTCTCGAGAAACGGTATCGCCTGCTGTACCGCATGACCTGTTCCCAGTCTCTCCGCCTGAAGCACTGTTGTATACTTTTTGCCGAGATACTCGTCTATCATTTCGCCCTTGAAGCCCTTTACCACACAGATGTCAGCAACATCCGCGGCTTCACAGGCGGTTATCACCCAATGGAGCATAGGCTCTCCGAGAACCTTGAAAAGGGGCTTGGGCATTTCCGCCTTCATTCGCTTGCCCTGTCCGCCCGCTAAGATAACAGCTTTATTCATACTTATACCTCCTCAAATGTCCGCAGGAGCTCAGTCCTGTGCTGACGGCTGCTCAGCATCCGCCGATGTCTGTTCAGTATCAGACGCTGCCTGTTCCGTCTCCTGCTCCTGTGTCATGCCGAGGAGATACTCCTCTGACGCAGGTATGAGCTTCCAGCCCTCGTCCTCAATGAAAACTGCCGATACAGGATCGGTAAACTCGCTGGCTTCGCCGCTCACTTCTATTTCTATATTCAGATTGAGACTGTAGCCTCTGCTTATCTTATAGCCGCTGGTGGGTATCTGCAAGCCCATCGCAAAGGAGTCAAAGTACTTCTTCGCTGCCTCAAGAGCCTCACTGCTCAGCTCCTTACAGGTATCGGTGCTGAATTTTTTCAGCTCTCCACCCACGCCCGAGCTCATTGCTTCCGCAAATTCCTGTTTTATGCCTGCTTTTTCCATGCCGTCGATCATCTCGGCAGGATACATACAGGTTATCATTGTCTCGACTTCGCCCGCTACGCTGCTCTCCGCGAATTCCTTGAGCACCTTTTCCGCAGCTTCGGGCAATGTGAGCTCCGCTGTCGTAACCTGAGCATTTCCGTCAGGGCTGTTTGCGTCATCGGCCCTCGGAGTGCACGAGGCAGTACAAACCGCCATAAAACAGGAGATAAGCAAAGCTGTCAGTTTTTTCATTCTCATATTCTCCTTTCATGCGTTCATACACCTATTTTTACACACTTTAGCCGTAAATGCAAGCTTTTTTTAAAAAAACTACTCCGCTTTGTTGATTTTTGTACAAATATAGCACTTTTAACGGCTTATTTTTGTCATCGCAAATATGGTAATTTTTTCTTTAATGTGTTATAATAGGTATAACTCGGATGATGTCCCCTGCGGATAATCGTTCGGTAATGTAAAAAATGGAGGTATACACCAATGGCAAATAAGTATTGTTACCTTTTCTCTGAGGGTAATGCCAACATGAGAGAGCTTCTCGGCGGTAAGGGCGCAAACCTGGCTGAGATGACAAACATCGGTCTCCCTGTTCCTCAGGGCTTCACGATCACAACAGAGGCTTGTACTCAGTATTACGAGGACGGCGGAATCTCTGACGAGATCATGGCAGAGATCAACGAGTATATCGTTAAAATGGAAGGAATCACAGGCAAGAAGTTCGGCGATAAGGAGAATCCTCTCCTCGTTTCTGTTCGTTCAGGCGCAAGAGCTTCAATGCCCGGTATGATGGATACAATCCTTAACCTCGGTCTCAACGAGACAGTTGTTAATACTATCGCAGAAAAGTCAAATAACCCAAGATGGGCTTGGGACTGCTACAGAAGATTCATCCAGATGTATTCTGACGTAGTTA
>NZ_CAMKRR010000034.1 GCF_946415235.1 uncultured Ruminococcus sp.
TCTCATAAAGTAAAAATTAACAGTAAAAGCTCCGACTATGTCGGAGCTTTTTTGTCAGGCGGCAGGATTTGAGGCAATTATCGCATTGTGCAATTTCAATAAGTGCAAGTAAAAATGTTTGCACTTTATTGTCTATTATGAATATTGACAAAATCTCGTAACTGTTATATACTGTTTATAGAACACATAAACAGTTGTGCCGAAAGGAGGAGATATCGTGAAGATCTATCAGAACTCAAACGAACCTATCTATAAACAGATAGCAGCTCAGCTCCGTGAGGACATACTCTCGGGGAAGCTTAAAAGCGGAGATCCGCTTCCGTCCATAAGGGTACTTGCTCAGAACCTGAAAATAAGTGTTATAACTACCATGAAAGCATACGAGGAGCTTTCGGAAGAAGGACTTGTTACAGCTTCAAAGGGAAAAGGCTATTTCGTCAATGCACAGGATAAGAAAATGCTTGAAGAGCAGTACCTGAGACAGCTTGAGGTTGACCTTACAAATGCCATAAATTCGGCAAAGATCGCAGGACTCGGACTTGATGAGGTCATCGGGACGCTCAGGACATTGTGGCTTATAGATTAATAAGGAAAGGTGAATAATGATATGGAGAATGCTTTAAAAATAAACGGGGTAGTAAAAAAATACAAGGATTTCACCCTCGGCGAGATAAATACTGTTATCCCAAGCGGATTTGCAACTGCCCTCATAGGTGTCAACGGTGCGGGAAAAACCACGCTTATAGACGTATTATGCGGAGTTACGGGCAAAAACAGCGGAGAAGTCGTATATTTCGATAAGCTGACGGACTCTGACAGCAATGAGGTAAGGAACAGTATCGGCTACTGTTCTTCTGCAAATTTCTTCCCTCTTGACTGGAATCTGAAAAAGATCGAAGCTTCTATGGAGCTTGGCTTTGACGGCTTCAGCAGGGAGCGTTTCGGCGAGCTCTGCAAAAGATTCAAGGTCGGTGATCCAAATGACAGAAAGCAGAAAAAGCTTATGAAAATGTCGGACGGAAACCGCATGAGAACTTACCTTGCGGCTGTGCTTGCAAGAGATACGAAGCTCCTTGTGCTTGACGAGCCTGCTTCTTCTCTCGACCCGCTGGCAAGAGATATGCTCTGCGATATTTTCAGAGAGTACATAGCCGAAGGAAATGGGGAAAGGAGCGTCCTTTTCTCGACACATAACATTGCGGATATGGAATACGCTACGGACTACGCCATATTTATGGCGGGCGGAAAGATAGTTGAACAGGGCTTTGTGGAGGACCTGAAGGAGAAATACATACTTGTTCACGGTGAAGCCGATAAGAGCGAGCAGGCGAAAAAGCTTATGATATCATATATCGGAAACAGCTCCAATTTTGAGGGTATCGCCCTTGCCGAAAATACGGTGCAGCTCTCGCAGCTGGATACGGCAGTTGAAAAGCCAAATCTCCAGCAGCTCAGCGTGGGCATACTCAGAAAGGCGGATAGAGATGGAGAATAAAAGATCATCGGTCTCGTATGGTGAAGCTTACAGGATATATACGGGACGTTCATTCACAAGCAGCATTGTGGTGATCTCCATAGGCGCTGTTGCATTTTTTGCAGGTATTATGCTGTTTATGGCACTTCTTATGCTGGCAGATAATGATGACACTGATCTGAGGTCAAAATCATTTTTCAGTATCACCCTTGCTGCGGTATACTGTAATATGCTTATCATGACACGTATGTTATACTCATTTGATAAAGGTGCCCCGGGGGGAAAATATTTCAGGACAGTAAAGGGCGGTTTTGATACTTTTGCAAAGGCGCAGAAGGCTTTCATAGCCGAAGGCGCAGTCGTAGTTTTTGCGTTCTGTGCTTTCCTTGCATTGCTCGGCGGGCTCGGTATAATAGATATAGGAAACGCTGTAGGAAGTTGCCTTATGCTTTTTATCACTGTATTTCTTGCAAGGGCCATAGCTTCGTTCGGCAGGCTAATAAAAAAACCTGTAACGAGGACAATAGTCATAATGTTTTTGCTTTACATTGTCAATATATTCGGAATAATGCTGATCGAGTCCTCGGGCGGAAAAATAGGTGTTTTACAGATAGTTCCTGCGGCAGCGGCTGTTGTACTTACGATCATTTCCGAAGCTCTGGTGCTCAGGGACTACAGGAAAACACGCTGGGATAATTAAGGAGAATACTATGGATAATTTTATGAAAGCAATGAAAATGTATATAAGGACGGCTGTTCGTCCCATAACTCTCGTTTTCGGACTGGGCGTACCGATAAGCATGATAGCTGCAATGGTCGCCGATCCCGCAAAACAGGGTGAAAAGGATTACGGCTCTATGATCGCCTGCATGGGAATGATGCACGCTATACTGCTGATATTATTCTTCATAGGTAATATCAGCATATCGCAGATGAAGTTTTTCGGTTCTCTGCCTCAGGCAAAGGTGCTTTTCACGGATGTTCCCATTGCGGCTATGGGAACGGTCTGCCTTGTGTTTGATATCGTTACATTTGCGTGTGCATATATCAGGTGTGGAAGCGGTATGGCTGCGGATCTGCTTATCGTGGACGCGGCAAATACCATAACAGCCTGTTTTTTGAATGCGACTATGTCCAAAAAAATTGGGAAAATATACGCGGTATTATCAGCTTTGATCTTCGTTTCGTTCTTTAATCAGATGATAATTCTTACGAGGTTCAGCTTCATAAATAAGGGCTTTGGGGTAACTGTTCCTGTGGCTGCGCTTATCGCTTTGGCGGTGTATATTGTCGGGTTTGCTGCCATTCACTTCTTCATGCAGTGGTGGTGGAAAAAATCGGGAAGAAACTATAACAACAGCTATAACCTCATTGCACAGAATACGACAGCGGGAAATGCCTGATGATGTAAGGAATATAATAAATGTGTGGGAAACAAAGAAGTTAAGATAACGAAAAGAGCCGCTTATGCGGCTCTTTTCGGCTGATTATTTTGTGAGGGAGGGGACTTTTTTGCGTTTGCAAAAGAGTTATGAAAAAAATTTTTTTATTTTGTGTTACACTTTTCATATCATTTGCGTTACTATAAGTAAAGGCTGTTATGTGTAAAAATGCTGCCGCTGATCGGAACGAAAAAAATAAAAACCGGCAGCGTTAATGAAGCAGCCCGGATAATAAAACAGGATTGGGACAAAACAAGCCACGCTTTTCGGCTTGTAATATCATTATCGGAGGTGAGCTTTTTTACATCTGCGGAAGACTGCTTTTCTGCACAACAGGCAGTATAGGGGCGGAACGGGATTTTTACGGATATACTAATATAAAGGAGTAATGATGATGAAACTGATGAAAAACATCTCAGCTGCTTTGATCGCGGCATCGGTAGCTGCGTCAGCAATGCAGATGACGGCTTCGGCAATGGAGCCCGACAGCGGTAAGACCTATAAGGTCATGATGATAACCTTTGACCCTGTATTCGACGTGGACGGTCAGGAAGTCAAGATGCACGACCTTATGGGCGTTCTTGATGTTGAGAATAAGGCCATTTCCGAATGGAATGATCCGAATAAGCTTGCAGATAGTTTTGCAGACGCAATGTCGGAGGTCAGCTACGGAAATGTGAATTATACCATCTCCGAAAAGATCGAGCTTGATGAATTACCGAAGGATAAAAACGGCAAGGCTTATACCAAAGAAGAATACTATAATACCCTTGTGGAAGCCTGCAACGCGACTGACGGCAGATACTGGGATTATGAAGGCTGGGGAAAACAAGAATTCAATTTCGATTATGACAGCTATTTCAATGAGTACCATGTGTATGACAAGGTGAACAGCGGCGAAATAGACGAAGTATGGTTCTTCGGCGGTCCTATGGCGGGCGTTACGCTCAATGAGACAATGATGACGGGAAAGGACGCTTTTTGGGTAAACGGTGAAGCATTAGTAAAAGAGGATTGCAGGAATTTCATTACGTATGGCTTCAACTATGAGCGCGGACTCGGGGAAATGCTTGAGGATGCAGGTCACCGCACAGAATCCATAATGTGCAATATCTTCGGACCGACTGATTATTCAAAGGATTATTCAGAGTATAACGAATGGGAGAAATTCACGGCTTACGACCTTGTATCAAAGGGAAATGCAGGTGTGGGAAGTGTTCATTTTGCTCCCAACAGCAAAACGGATTATGATTGGGGAAATCCTGAGGAAGTTCTGTCATACTGCGATAACTGGAAAAATTATCCCGATCTTTCGGGCGATCCAAGAATCGTTACCTGCGATGACTGGGGCGGCGGAGATATCGCAGAGCACCACAAATGGTGGTTCGAGCATTTACCTCATGCTGATGGTATAAACGAGGAAACAGGAAATTATAACAACTGGTGGAAATACTTCTCCCTCGACTATCTTAATGACTCAATCGAGGAAAAACATGATATTACCAAGTGCAGCTTCAGCAAAATTCCCGATGTTACATATACGGGAAGTCCTGCTGAACCCTCCGTTACTGTTACAGACGGAGATAAGGTGCTGACTCTGAATGAGGACTATACTGTCAGCTATGATAACAACATCAATGTAGGTACAGCATCTGCCGTGGTACAGGGAATCAACGGCTATGAGGGAACATATGTCGTGAACTTTGAGATAGTTCCCGCTGAGGAACCCGAATATCCTCAGAATTCTTTGCTCAGCCTCATTATGATGCTTTTGAAGATGATCTTCGGTATTTTATGATCGTTTTCATAAAAACTCTTTTTTGCTTTTTTGATTTTGTAATACATTCACTCTCTCTCATTATTTTATAACGCTTACGGCGGAAAGGCAGAAGCTTCAGGTATGAAGCTTCTGCTTTTTTTCTTGCGTGAAGATGCCTGTATGATTTTTTTGGAAAAGATGTAACACTTTCATTTGTTTGTGCGATTATTATATATGAAAGGCAAAATAAGTTTTAAGCATTTGCGGACAGGCGCTGCACAATGCGGAATAGGTGACATATATCACGCAGAAAGTGACAAATGTCATCTTACGGTATCTATAAAAAAGTTATATTATAATGACATAGTCAGAAACGACGCGATAAAAGTCAGCATTTTGAAATGCTGAGAAAAACGGCTGCATGACTGCGGTCATATTTTGGGAGGTGAGATAACAGGCAGGAGATGCTCCTGTTATGGATAAGTAATAACAGTACGTACTAAAAACGTGAAACGATCATTACCAAGCTTTTAATTCTATTAAAAAGGAGAAATTACTATGAAAAAAACTACACTCATCATAACATTCGCTGCGGCGATCTGTTCACTTACTTCATGCGATAATAAACTGAATATACCTGTGCAGATGAATGATCCGAACACGGGAAACATAAATGCGGCAGCAGATGTAAAAGCTTCACAGGCTGCTGCGGAGACAGGAAAAGCTTCAGATAAAAAGGATAATGTCTCATATGAGGATATTGCTTATGATCTGGTCGAAAAATACTATGTGATGATGCCGCAGTTCCTCTATAAATTCAATACGTATGTCGATAACGATGATACCGTTACGTTTAATCTTGATCTACCAAATTCCGGCGGCAGGACAGAGAATGTGACCTTCGGACATATCTCGGGTAAGGGGCTGGAATTCAATTCTCCCGATGATATTACGGCTTACTCCAAGACTGTATACTCAGAGAGATATGAAAATAACGGTATCGGTTATGAATTTGTGGATATCAGCGACAGGTATAATGAAGGCGACCATATTGATGACGCTGATATTGATACTCGAAACGGACTTTATTATTCGGATTTCATCAATTACAAGGGCAGGATGTATGTGAATATGAACCCGTTCAACGGCGGATTTATCGGTCATATGAAGCCCAATGAGCCTATAATCATAACCGATGTTACAGATAATTCGTTCAGAGCATATTATCCCAATATCTGCGGAAGCTTCGGTGCTGTTTCTTCACTGGGCTGCGACGTTGTCGATTTTATTATCGACCCGAGCTGCGGTGACTGGAGGATAGATAACCTTGACCCAAAACCATACTCGTTATATACGGAAAAAATGGAGGAGCTGTCAGTTGCCGATACTATAAAGGATACTGACGATCTCTCGGCAGCTGATTATACAGAGGCACGTAAGAGATTTCTCGAGGCAATGAAACAGTTTGAAGAAAAACAGGATAATGAAGAGCTGTTTATTGAAGACGCTCCCGAAAAAAATGAATTCACAAAGGGCGTATCGGACGGCAATACATACACCTCGGAATATGCGGGCTTCAGACTTACTTCGCCTGCGAATACGGAGTTTCTTGATGAGACCGATCTCTATACCGAGTACATGATGCCCACAAGGTTTATGTATGAGGAGGAAAGAGAACATTATCTTACTGCCGTAAAGGACGCTTCGGTATACTATTCCGACACCTACGGCAACATAAGCGTTTGGTTCTACAACATCAGGGAAAGATACCCAAAGACCGAGAATATGTCGGCTGAAGACTTTATACAGAGAGAGTTCCGCAACGATCACGGAAAGGGCGACTTGGAGGAAATGAGCGGGCCCGATGCGGTTAACATCTGTGGTAAGGAGTACTTAAGGATAGCTTCCGCTGACAGTTCAGATCCTCATTCTTCATACGTGAGAAAGATAGATGATACCTGCATTGTTGTGATAAATGCTGTGGGAAGCGCTGTCGATGATATAGAAAGCAGATTTGAAGCTGTCGGCTGATCGCCTTTATCAGGGGATATCAATACCTGTTATCGTGAATGAGGGTATTAAAATGAGAAAAGATGCAGGAGCGTTATGCTCTTGCATCTTTTTTATGTTTATAATGATTTTTATAGCCATATTGACAAAATGTACAGCGTCTGATATAATTTATGAAAATAATATCTTTTTCGGAGAATGATAAATATGAAAGAATTCTATATAAACAGTGACGGAATACGCCTTCATGCAAAGCTTGACCGTCCCGACGATACCTCAAAAGGACCGCTCTGCATACTTGTTCACGGGTTTACAGGCCATATGGAGGAAGAACATATCGTCACAGTTCAGAAAGCAATGAATGAAGCAGGCGTTTCGGTACTTCGTGCGGAGATGTACGGGCACGGTAAAAGCGACGGCGAATTCAGGGAGCATACCCTGTACAAATGGGTGACCAATGCTCTTGCAGTGGTCGGATATGCCAAAAAGCTCGGCTTTGTGACAGAGCTTTATATGTGCGGTCATTCGCAGGGCGGACTGCTTACCATGCTGACAGGTGCTATGTGTGCGGACGACTTCAAAGCTATCGTTCCGCTGTCACCTGCATGGATGATACCCGAAAACGCAAGGGAGGGCATAGTCCTCGGAAATAAATTCGATAGTGAACACATACCCGAAAAGCTGGCAAGCGAAAGCTGGGAGATATCGGGAGATTATATCCGCACAGCTCAGACTATCCATGCGGAGGAGTCTATTGCAAGGTTCAAAAAGAAAGTACTGATCGTTCACGGTGACGAAGATGATATAGTTCCTTTCTCTTATGCGGAAAAAGCTGCGGAGCTTTATAACGATGCGGAGCTTGCTGCGATACACGGTGCGGATCACTGCTTTACAGGTCATCTTGATGAGCTTGCCGATATCATAAGCTTTTTTTTCGCAGGACGTGTGAGTGACCGATACGGACTTATGAAATAACGGCAGGGCAGAGAAATTTATCTCTGCCCTGTTTTTTTATACGGCTGCCGAAGTTATCCTCACGATAACCTGAAATCGTATTCCTGCGGCTCGCTTACGCCTATAGAGATATACCTTACTTTACCGTTGAGCTGTTCTGCTTCCTGTCCGAAATACCAGCCCTTATAACGCTTGCAGTGCTTTCTGAGAGCCTTTGCGGCGGTTTTCATAAGTGTATCCGATATCTCGTTTTTGTCCATTATCGCAAACTGTCCGTGTATAAGACAGGCGCCGTCGGCAGTGAGTCCGCTTGGCGAAAAGCTCAGGCAGGTACTGTTCATGGAGTCATACACGCAGTAAAAGGTCCCGAGGGTGTCGGAGTCTATCCTTTCTGTTACAACAGGTATATCCTTTTTCATGATACAGTAGTTATCGGTGCAGTGGCTCGCGGAATATGTAATGCCTATATGTGGCAGTTCTTCAATGCATGAGAATATTTCGGGCTGTTCAGTCGGCAGACCTGCTTATTTTATACATTCTCTGTTTTTTTTACGCGCCATGTTCTGCTGAGATCGGAAAAGCACATATCCTTGTGTACCGACATCAGGTCGGGACGGACGCTTTCCTTGAGATTATGGATCGTTCTGCCCGATCTGTATTTGGTATGATATTCGTTGGGGTGCTCTGAGCAAAGCTCTGCGTATCTGTCCTTGTATTTTAACGCCAGTTCCTTTGCTTTTTCTGTAACAGCAATAAACTCACTGTATGAATACATCGCCTTCACCTTCTTTTTTTATTATTATATCAGGCCGCATGGGTTCAGTCAAGCTTTTGAAAAGCGATGAGCTGCTCCGACTTACGGCGGGGAGAGGTATGAAGATGAGGATTTTGCATTTTCTTTCGGAGTGTGGTATAATTGATGTGTACTGAATGAACGGTCTCGGGCAGCGCTGTCTGTCACTTCATGCACCATGGCAGCCGAAAACGGCTTTAAAAAGATGTATAAAGTCAATTTCAGGCTGCTGTCAGTGTGTATACAAATATAAGCCGCGGAGGAAAACATGAAAGTATTCGATTTCGATAATACGCTGTATCACGGGGAAAGCTCCGTTGATCTTGCACTGTACATGATAAGGAATAACAGAAGGATAATCCTGTATCTGCCGAAGATCTTCTATAACCTGATAAAGTACAAGCTCTGCATCGCGGACAAGAAAAAAATGGTCGCCGCTATCAATGATTTCCTGAATAATGCCTTACGCAGCAAAAAGGAGATCTATAACGCTGTTAACGGCTTCTGGGATAAGAACAGGCATAAGCTGGACAGGAAGCTGCTGGACAGGATAGGCAGTGAGGACGTTATAATAACCGCAGGTCCCGACTTCCTCATAAACGGTATACGTGACCTTATCAACACCGACCACATCATTTGCAGCAGCATCGACCCTGATAAAATGAAGGTCAGGTATCTTAATTTCGGGGAAAACAAAGTCAGAGGCTTTAAGGCTTTGTACGGAGAAAAGCGTATAGACAGCTTCTATACCGATTCCTACAACGATAAAGCCCTTATGGATATTTCCGACAGAGTTTTCATCGTAAAAAAAGGCAGACTCAGAAGAGTGAAATAGTTATCGTATATTGCCGCCTTGTCAGATCGGGGCGGCTTTTTTATGGCTGTCACGGCGGCAGGCTGCGGCTTTTACAGCGGTATCTCCTTGGGGAGAAGCATATAAAAGCGCCGGAAAGGTCCATGCAATATTTCGGACTGAAAAAGTATATGTAAACACATTATTAAGAATTGGCAATTTTATTGATTTATTCTCGGGAATGTTGTATAATAATAGATGATTGATACAAAAGCTCTGCTTTTTGGTCAGGAGGATATTTATGATATACAACGATCCTGTTTTCTTGAAAATTGCTGAAGCACTGCTGGTCGAATATACCAGTGTTTACTATATAAACGCAAAAACCAACGAATATCAGTGGTACTCTGCCGATCCCGAATTTCAGTCCCTTCATATAGAGCAGGGCGGCAGGGACTTTTTCAAAAACCTTAAAAGAGACGCCGATAAGGTCATTTATGAGGAGGATAAGCATATCTTTATGCAGGATATCCAGAGGGATCACCTCCTTTCCCTTGTAGGCAAGGGCGCAAAGCAGCGGATAGAATACCGCCTTATGATCGAAGGCAAGCCTGTTTACCACGCTCTGAGCCTCATAAGAGGCATAGATGAGGCTGATGATTGCTTCATTCTCGGCGTAAAGAATGTTGACAAGGAAGTAAGAGACAGACAGCAGGCTGAAAAAAATGAGCATGAGCTTGAGATATATAATCAGATCGCCGAAAGCCTTGCAGGTCATTTCGATACCCTCTATTATGTGGATATGGAGACAAACGAGTACTTTGAGTACTCTTCCACGGATACATACAAGAGCCTGAACATACCCGCGAGCGGTGAGGATTTTTTCAGCGAGAGCCTGAAAAATCTGAAGAAATATGTTCACCCCGACGACCGTGAAAAGGTCATACCCATGTTTGAAAAGCGCACTATCCTGAGAAAGCTTAAAAGCGCAAGGATGTTCAGCATGACCTACAGGCTCATTATGTTTGAAAGTCTGATGAACTGCCGCTGCGTCCTTGTGTGGGCAAGCGATAAAAAGCATATCCTCGTGGGTATCGAGAACATTAATGACGAGGTCAGGGCAAGCGAGCTGCTGGAGGAGACAAAAAAACAGAGCTTTACATACGGACAGATAGTAAACAGCCTCGCCCTGCGCTATGACGTCATATACTACGTCAACGGCGAAACAGGTGAGTATTCAAGGTATACCTCGGACGGCGTTACCACAGATCCCTCCCTGAGCTTTGAAGGAATGAATTTTTATTCCGAAGCTGTGGATATCATAAAAACACAGGTCCATGCAGAGGACAGGGACAGGATACTTTCCATCATTGATAAGGACTATATCATTACTGCTCTGGGATATACCAGTCAGTACAGCGAGGATTACAGAATTCTTGCGGACGGCAGGATAGAGCACACAAGGCTCACTGTCATGCGGGCCAACGATAATCTGCATTTTATTGTCGGCCTTGAAAATATAGATGAAGAGGTAAAGAAAGAACAGGAGCAGATAGAGGCTCTCAGACGGGCTAATGAGCTCGCAAGACGCGACGTCCTGACAGGTACGAGAAATGTTACCGCCTTTCGTGAGTTTGAAGCTTCTATACAGAAAAGCATAGACAGCGGAGCAGGCCATTCTCCGTTTGCTGTCGTTGTCTGCGATATCAACGACCTTAAGCATATCAATGATACCCAGGGACACGAAGCGGGTGATGAGTATATCAGATCGTCTTGCAGGATGATATGCGGTATTTTTGCTCACAGCCCCGTTTTCAGGATAGGCGGCGATGAGTTTGCTGCTGTTCTCGTCGGAAATGACTACGACAAACGTGTTTCTCTTGTGGAAATGCTCAGCAGAAGATCACGTGAGAACTTCAGACAGAACAACGGTCCCGTTGTAGCTGTGGGAATAGGCGTGTACGACAGGGTCAACGATAAAAAGGTCTCGGACGTCTTCAAACGCGCTGATGAAAATATGTATGAGGACAAGGAGAACATAAAGTCGGAAACCTATGACGGCGTCAGCGAGAAACAGGGCGAGGGACCTGTACGTATCCCCGCAGAGCGTAAAAGACTGCTGGACGGTATGTTCAGGATGAACTGCATATCGGCTGAGGGTGTGTATATCTACCTCTGCGATATGAAGTATGACTTTTCAAGATGGTCAAAGGCTGCTGTGGATTCATACGGACTTCCGTCGGAGTATATGTACGGCGCGGGTGCAATATGGGAGGAGCATATCCATGAGGAGGACAAGGAGGCTTACCGCAGAGGCATCGCGGATATCTTTGCGGGAAACCAGAGCGGTCACGATATGCAGTACAGGGCAAGAAGGATCAACGGCGAATATAATGTCTGCACCTGCCGCGGTATCGTGCTCAAGGACGAAAACGGCGAGCTTGATTACTTTGTGGGTACTATAAGAGATCACGGCGTACACAGCAATTTAGACAGCCTTACGGGACTCAGCAATCAGTACGGGTTCTTCGATGAGGTGCAGTTCAATATCGTCAAAAACAAGGAAATGCTCATAGCTATCGTCGGTATTGCTAAGTTTTCGGAGATAAATGAGATATACGGATACCATTTTGGAAATCTCGTGCTTCAGAAATTCGGACGTTTCCTTTTTGAACACGTCGGGAACTGCGGCAGTGTGTTCAGACTTGACGGAACAAAGTTCGCTGTTCTGAGTACGTCTCTGACTGTAAGGGAGACAATGGCGAGATATGATGATATGCGCTCGTATTGCAGAGAAAGCATGGTCATTGACGATAAGAATATAATTTTAGAGCTGAATTCAAGCCTTATCGAAATAGATAATTTCAATATTGACTCGCAGACTGTGATGACCTGCCTGACATTTGCCTATAATGAGTCAAAAACCAAAAAGCACGGAGATCTTGTTGTGTTCGATAACGATCTCGGCAGCGGCAATAAGCAGAATGTCGAGAAATTCCATACGATCAGAGCTTCGATCACACAGGGGGTTAAGGGCTTCTACCTTATGTATCAGCCCGTGGTGGACGCAAAGACGGAGAAGCTCATAGGCGCTGAGGCGCTGCTCAGGTGGAAAAGTGAAGAGTACGGAGTAGTTCCGCCTGATATGTTTATCCCGCTGCTGGAAAAGGACCCTCTTTTCCCGTCGCTGGGCAAGTGGATAATCGAAACTGCGATCAGGGATGCGGGGGAGATCATCAAAAACGATCCCGATTTCATTATCAATGTCAATCTGTCTTACTCGCAGATAGAAAAGGCGGATTTTGTGGATATGGTCATGGATATCCTTGATAAGACAGGCTATCCTCCTGAAAATCTCTGCCTCGAAATTACCGAACGGTGCAGGCTCCTTGATATCGACCTTCTGAAGAATACGGTATGCAGCCTCAAAAGCAGAGGCGTAAAGGTCGCTCTCGATGATTTCGGTACAGGCTTTTCGTCTATCGGAGTAGTCAAGGACCTTCCCTTCGATACCATAAAAATAGACAGGAGCCTTGTCCGCAATATAGAAAATGACATCAAGGAGAGAGAGCTGATAAAAACCTTTGTTATGATGTCAAATACCTGTGATTCGCTTGTTTGTGTGGAAGGCATCGAAACCGAACGCATGGCTGAGATACTCAGACAATACGATGTTCACAGCTTTCAGGGGTATTATTATTCAAAGCCCCTGATCTGCGACGATTTCCTGAAATGGAGAAAATGAGCTGCATAACAGGTGAAACAGCACCGCACGGTTTAAGCCGGGCGGTGCTGTATTCATAAAAAGTTTACTATTTCAGCCGCACATTTCACCGTTCTCATACGTTAAAATATACAGAGCAAAAATACGATAACCTCTTGCATTTATACAGATATCGTTATATAATGAAGTAAAGCAGCTTTATGCTGCAAATCTGAAGAATGGCAGGTGAATATTATGAAACTCAGGAAGATAGCTGCTGCATTTGCCGCTGCTGCAGCTGCGATCACCCCTCTTTCGGCGGACAGGCTTTCCGTGTTCGTTCCTTCCGCTGTGTATGCGGCTGACCACGCTATGGGTGCTGCGCTTCCCGAATGGATACCCGACAGCTTTGAAAGCGCTCTTGAATTCAGAAATACCTACGGTGCTACTCTTGTAAGGGACGGTCTTGTATGTGTTGTGTTCAAGGAGAGCATGGCGGGCTCATCAGATGGTGAGCAGCAAGTGTCACGCTATGAGATCAGGACTACGGAAGGCATGATGAAAGAGCTCAAACGTGAAACTTATTCCTCGGAAAGTGCGGAGACAGGCAGCTGCTATGAAGTGGCGGTATACTATGCTCCCGAGAAGCAGGGCGAGTTTGCTGTGGCGCTCACCGACAAGTGGGTACAGATATGCATAATGCCCGAGAACGGATATGATCCCGTTCTGGAGAACAATACCCTTGCTCAGAAGGCGGGGATCGATCTTGGAGGCGTTAACGCTTCTGCTTTCTATTCCTTTGAAGTGGACAAGGATATGGAGATAACCGAAACTGATATCTACGGCTGGCTTCCCGACTGCGCTGCCGAGTACGAGGCTTATAAGGAGAAGAACGGCGCCGTATCCGCAAGGGATGATCTCGTCCTGTTCTGCATTGACAAAGCTGTCGGTACGGCATACAGCTGGACATCAGCCGCAGACGAGGATATGTTCACGGAGCTGTTCCGCTCGTCCTGTTCAATGGAGACGGCAAGGCTCACTGACGGAGGCACACAGCGCTTTGTTGCGGTTTACAGGGCTCTGAACAGCGGAAAAGGCATCATCAGATGGGAGCTTTCAGGTTACGCAGATGACGGGATACCGCCTGTGGTTAAGACTCTGACTGCTGATTGCTCCGCAGCTGACGATAAGCATAATATAACTCTTGATGATTCATATATTGATGATGCATATTTCTCGTTTTCAAGCTACAGCCTTTATTCGGGAGACCTTAAAGCTTCATCAACGGAGATATATGATAAGTATAAGGGCACGGAGTCGGCTGTCATAAGGTCAAAGACAGAGCTTACGGACTTCCTTTCGGAATATCTTGAAGAAAAGGCACTGAATAAGTTCGTGTCGCAGTATTCGGATACATTCTTCGGGAATTATGTACTTGTGCTGGGGACTTACCTTGACCCGTATCAGGGACGTGTTTTCAAGCATGGATTCAGGGACGCGGTATACAGGGACGGAAAGCTCGTGATAGATCATACCTCTGTGGTAAGTGCAGTCCGTATGAGAACATCGTGCTTCGATATCCTTAAAGCGGAGATACCTAAGGAGCAGTATGACGGCTCGGATGTGGTATGGAAGGACGAGGAGATACTTGAGCAGGACTGCAAGCGCATCAGCGTCATTGATGCCGATACGGGAAAGCCCATAGAGATACCGTATGACGATGTACTGGACCTGTTCTCAAATGCAATGAAGTACTGCGAGGGAAGCAATCCTTATTACTGCGATAACAGGACTGCCATTTCAAAATGGACGGAGCTGAAGCTCGACGCGGACTGCCTGCCCGAGGGCTATGAGCCGTGCAGCGAAGATCCTGTGGTGATAACCGAATATCCTTATAATTCGGCTGATATCGTTTTCAATGTAAGAAAAGCGGGCAATGTCGGCAAGGTATGCGCCATTGACAAGATCTCGGCGGCGACAAGAGGTCTGAAGGAAGAAGGCATAATAAGCGGTTTGAGTTCTGCGGTGGTTTCTTCGGTCTCGGAGCTGTCAGAGGTGCTTTCGCGTTATCTTGCGGACGAGCTTCAGAAGGAGCTCACCGAAAAGTATAACGGCGACTTCTTCAAAGACAATGTGCTGTTTCTTAATTTCACCATAGATTCCACAGGAGGGAAAAGCATAAGTATTGAGGATACTGTTGTGTCCGACGGAAAGATATCGGTCTACTATATCAAGCCCTCTCCCGATTACGGAATATGCAATACGGATTACTTCTGCATCATGCAGCAGGCTGTTCCGAGAAGCTCTTACCATGATGAAAAGGTGGAGTGGAAGTGCCTCGGTGACGTGAACGGGGACAAGGTGTTCGGCATCGCTGATATGCTGATCCTCAAAAAGTGGCTGGCGGGCGCGTCGGATGCAGCGATCCCCGACTGGACAACGGCTGACCTTTGCAGAGACGGCAGGATAGACGTTTTCGATCTTTGTATGCTGAGAAAACAGCTTATAAGCATTGGCGGCGGGTATCTGACTTCTCCTTATAACTATGATTATACCATGACCGTTGACGTGCATTACGGCGGTCGGGGATACGACGGCAGAGAGCTTAAAAGCGAGGATTTTCAGTGCGGATACAATATCTCCAAGGGAGATATCTTCTGTGAGGAAACGGACGGAAAATGGACTAAGGTACGATCTGCCGACTTAGCCGAGGCTCCTGTCATACTTGAGATAATTGACATTACGGACGAGGGCATACAGGTGAAGCAGCGGCAGAACGGAGAGGCTTCTTTCAGGACGATCGGGCTCGGTGAGGAGCTGGATCTGTTTACCCTGAATATCGTGTATGACGGAAGAAATCATTCGTATAAGGTGAGATTTTCAAGAGAATACGCTCTGCCTGTATACGGTATCGACTATGACTACAGTTACGTGAAAAACTGATAAGCGTTTTATGTGATCTGAAGACAGGGCTGCGTAACATCACGGTTACGCAGCCTTTTTATATCTGCGCTGCTTCGGCTGTTTATTGACAAAGCCCGTTCATTGATGTATAATTTTAGTGAGATGCGGTGATGCACCTGATATCGCTGATAAATGGGGGGAATATATGAAAATACTGTCACTTTTGATAAAAATCATGCTTTCCTTTTGTGCAGTCAATATATATGTAATCTCACTTATGTATCTGCACGGAGCAGGGAAAGTGCTTGCGGTAACTGCAGGCATCATATTTATACTCATGCTCTGTGTTATCCCGTGCCGCTCTAAGGAGGGCGGAAGACTCGGGCGTATGCACCGCGGGAGCGAGCTTATGAAGGTATTCCTTGTTGACGCGGCGGCAGAGCTGATACTTGATATATATCTTGCTGTAAGCGGCAAATGGGGAGCTATCGCCACTGTAAACTGCATTATTGCAGTTCTTCTGCTGGCTCTGATGTTTATTGTCTCCATCGTGAGAATATATGCAGGCTCCGCACAGATAGGCGTGAAATGGAGACTGCTGGGGCTTATATTCGCATTTATCCCTGTAATAAACCTTGTGATACTCTTTAAGATGATACGGCTCACAGACGATGAGTATGAGCTGGAATGCAGCAGGCTCCAGCTTGACCGTTCACGTGAGAATGAAAAAGTCTGCGCCACAAAATATCCCATACTTATGGTGCACGGAGTTTTTTTCAGAGATATAAAAGCCTTCAATTACTGGGGCAGGATACCCAAGGCACTCGAAAAGAACGGTGCGAGGATATACTACGGTTCACAGCAGTCGGCAGACTCGGTTGCAGGCTGTGCGGCTGAGCTTAAAGCAAAGATAGACGAGATAGTGGAAAAGGAAAAGTGCGGAAGGGTCAATATAATAGCTCACTCAAAGGGCGGACTTGATTCAAGATACGCTATTTCGGTGTTGGGAGCGTCGGATAAGGTCGCAAGCCTCACTACTGTCAATACTCCGCACAGAGGATGTCAGTTTGCGGAATATCTGCTTTCTAAAGCGCCTGAGGGCTTCAGGAACGGAATTGCAGACAAGTACAATGCTGCTCTGAAAAAGCTGGGTGATACCTCTCCTGATTTTATAGCGGCAGTTTCCGACCTTACGGCGTCAGCCTGCGAGGAAATGAACAGGAAATGTGAGGACGCTGAGGGCGTATTTTATCAGAGCGTGGGCTCGCGTTCGGCATCGGCTAAGGGCGGACGGTTCCCCCTTAACCTTTCTTATCATCTGGTAAAGTACTTTGACGGCCCGAACGACGGACTTGTTGCGGTAGACTCCATGAAATGGGGAGAAGCTTTCCATTTTGCGGAACCAAGCGGCAGAAGAGGCATAACTCACGGCGATGTTATCGACCTTAACCGTGAGAATATAAAGGGCTTTGACGTAAGAGAATTCTACGTGAAGCTGGTCAGTGACCTGAAAGAAAGAGGTCTCTGAGAATATCCGATAAAATTTAAGTATGTTGATATCATGGATATCAATAACAAGAAACGACTTGTGTTTTTGCGGAAATACATTTCTTTATGTCAAGCTTATTTTGCTCCGAACTATGTTCGGGAAACAAACAGCTCATATGATTCAGAGAGGAAGTGATCCTATGAGATCTGGGAATATCAAAAAAGTACTGGCGATCACGGCTTTGGCATCAGTAATTGTTTCGTCTGTTCCGTTTTCAGCTTCTGCTGAAAGTCTGATGGAAGAAGGAAATATAGACGGATATGATTATGAATTATACAATCAGAACTGTTCGGGCGAATTTACAATGGAGCCCAAAGCAGGTTCTTTCATCATTTCATGGAAAGACATAGAATTATGTATGGCTTCCATTGGAAAAAAAACGATCTGCTTCAGAAAAACGGCAAGGATATGGAAAATGTCTCTTTTAGCTATGACCTTGACTTCTCACCCTGCGGCGATGCTTACTTCGGTGCATATGACCGGACTCAGGATCCTTCCGTTGAATACCATATAATTGAAAGCTGGAACGAACATGAACCTCCTTCGGTTTCAAATAATCTTTTATCAGGTACAGCTGTCATCAACGGAAACGAATATGATGTTTTCATGATGTACCGCATAAATCAGCCCGGGCTCGACGGAACAGAGTCATTTCCTCAGTACTGGAGCGTACGTAAGGAAAACGCTGTACAGAATAATACTGATGACCACATAGAAGGCGCTATAGATATTTCCAAGCATTTTGCCTCGTGGGAAGCTTTCGGATTTGATACATCAGGCGCTTTATATGAAGCAATGTTTTTTGTGGAAGGCTACCGCTCAAGCGGAACAGCAGAGCTGAAGAAATTGAATTTTGAAGAAGGACAGGACAGCTCGCCCCTCGATATTAAGCCGAATAAGTACTATAATACTTTAAGGGGCATAATTGACGATGACGGCTACTATTACAAATATGATCTGGATAATTATGATACCAAATATAATAATGATAGATGGTCATCCCGAGAAAATGCGAATTTAAGGTATAGTCCCGTAAGCTTTGAGGGAATAGGTTCTTTGCGCGTTATCGACCATAATTCGCCGTCGCAGGGACCTTGCTTCCCCGTTGATAAGGAGTTCTTCTTTGCAGGAGATGCCTACAGCTTAGGTGCTGTTGTCATGCAGAACGAAGCAGCCTCTGCGGACTTTGCACTGGTTATGGAATATACCGATGCAGACGGCTGTATTCAGCGCGAAATACTCGCGGAAGCCAGCGCTCCAACAGGAAAATGGACAGAGCTTTTCAACACCTCATTCGCTATCCCCGAAAGCGCATCGGATTTTTCATTCTTCATAGAAACTCCTGATTATACAGGCGATTTCTACGTTGACGATGCTTATGAAGCTTTAGAAAATGTCGAACCGTTTGCAAAAGTAACGGCGGAGAATGCTTACCCTCAGAATGGTGATCTGAACCGTGACGGCGTTATAGATGTATTCGATCTCTCGGCACTCAGGAGAGCGATCATCAGGCTGGTCATGAATAATAATGAGCCTCCTGCGAATTCTGATGCAAACGGTGACGGCATAGTAAATGTTGCCGATCTTGTATATTTGCAGAGATACCTTCTCGGAGCCCCGACCGAGTGATCGGGCAGCTTCTCCGATCATGACAGTATAACGGAATAATGTATGACAGCTCCCGCTCGGGAGCTGTTTGTGTTTGCGGCGGTTCACGAAAATTGTTAAATAAAAAAACAATCTTTTTATATGCTACACTTTTATGTTATAATGTAAATATATATAATGATGCTTTTTTTCGGCGAAAGGAGGAAGCAAGTATTGAAGCACAGTGAGTACCAACAGCTTTTGAAAACAGATAAGTGCAAAGCGCAGCGCACTGTATTCGACGAGTATCTCAACTACGTTTATACCATCGCATTCAACCGCCTGCGAAGCTGTGGTAGCCGCGAGGACGTTGATGAGTGCGTGAGTGATATTTTTAAGGATATATTCGACTCATATGAAAACAAACCCATCGCAGACAATGATATAAAAGGCTTTATCTCAACTGTTGCGCTGAGGAAGTCGGCAGCGTATTACCATAGATTGTGCAGAAACAAAAACAGCATCTCATTGGATGATGAGCATACAGATACTTTTCCGTCAGACGAAAATATTTCCGAGTCGGCTGAAAAAAATGAAATGCGCCGTACTCTCATGAAGCTTATTGAAAGTCTCGGTGAACCCGATTCGACCATAATAATACAGAAATATTACTACGGACGGAACTCATTTGAAATTTCCGGATTTGTTTCGCTTACGCCTGCAATGATAAGGGTACGCAGCAGCAGAGCATTGAAAAAGCTCCGCAGACTGCTTTCGGATAATGACATATCTATTTGAAGGAGATCTTTATGAAAAAGAAATTGGATCTTAAAATACTTGAGAATTCGGATATAAAAACTATTGAGGCGCTTTCGTATAAATACAGGGCCTTGGATGATGCTGAGGCCGAAAAGATATTCAGACGTATAACAAATGATACCGAGGAATATTACGAGGAAGCTCAGGAACACAATGTTGAGATCTACCACAGGCCCATATGGAGGAAAGCTCTTTCCGCCGCTGTTTCTCTGACAATAGTTGCAGGAATAACAACACTCGGATCGCTTTTTTATTCTCAGCTCAAAAAAAGCGACAGCTTAAATAATACAGCATCTTATTCAGCATCGGACAGCCTTGAAAACACATTTACTCCTGTAGCAATAACCGATGATTACAATGGAGATATTCTCGGTGTCAGAAACTGGCATATTGAAAAAGCAAAAAATAATAAATACGGAAATACTCTGTCCGTCAAGTTCGTAAACGATGATACAGGCTCTGAATTTGCTTATTCAGAATGCAGTGAAGATAAGCCCTATGCTTATCTTGCAGACCTTGATAATGACGGGACCAATGAGCTGATATGCAATAAAGTATTCGGAATATTTGGCGGAACTACCAACGATCATGCCGTGATATACAGACTCAGGGGCGAAACGATCGAAGAACTCTGCCTTTTTGACCGGTCATGAAGCAGGCTCCTGACCGAAAAACGCATACACCGGATACAGATAATACGCAATAAACATCATACTGCCAATTTCAAAAAAGGAGGTACACGCCTATGTGATTCAAAACAGCTCACTTCAGGACACACTGTTTTTACTACAGCAATATTAAACAGAAAGGACCGATGAAAAAATGAAGAAATTTACACGCCATTTGCTAAGCATGACAGCTTCTGCGATTATCGGAGGCTCCTCAGTTATGAACTGCGGGCTTTCGGCTGCACTGGCAGCATCAAGATATGATGCGGAAAAATACGAAAGCCTTGTTCCTGTCATTATAAGTCTCAGCGGAGAAGCAGTACTTGCAGGAGAAGAAGCAGCAGAAATGGGAGCGGATTATCTCGATACTGCCGGATCGGAAGAAAAGGCGGCAGCCCTCCGTCAGATAAGCAGCGAAGCGGAGGATTACCTCCGCAGTCTCTATCCCGAGCTTGAGATAGGCTATCGCTATAACGTGCTCACCAACGGCTTTTCCTGCGAGCTTCCGGAGGACCTTCTGGACGAAGCAAGAGCCTGCCGTCAGATAGAAGAGGTAACTAAAGTAAGGACTCTGAATATCGTCAAGCCCGAGCTCTACACTGCTCCCGGGCTCGGTGAGGCAGACTATTTCGGAGAGACCACAGGTTATTTCGGAGAGGGCGAGGTCATAGCTGTTCTGGATACGGAATTCGATATCACCCATAGTATGTTCGCTCCCATTGATGATAAGGAGAACAAGCTCTCAAAGGACGACATCATAGCCGTATCAGGTGATCTCAATGTTCAGATCGACCCCGAGAAGGCATATATCAGCAGCAAGCTGCCGTATGTTATAGACTATACCGATGATACTCCGTATGAATACGCAGCTCCTCAGGATTATCACGGCACACACGTTGCAGGCATTGCCGCAGGCGGTAAGGTAAGTGATCCCGAGGGCAGGGAGCTCTCGGGAATCGCAAGGGACGCTCAGATCGTGATGATGAAGGTGTTCAGGCAGATCGCTATTGACGAAATGAGCGGTATATATATGAGCGCCGTTGATACGGACGCAATTATTGCTGCACTGGAGGACGCTGCAAAGCTCAAGGCGGATGTTGTAAATCTCAGCCTCGGAAGTCCTGAGATCAATTCTGACAGCTGCCCGTACAAGGATGCTATAGCAGCACTCAATAACGCAGGTATCGTAGTTGTTGCATCAGCAGGAAACGACAGCAATAACCTTATGGGGGAAGGCGTTTACTGCAGTATTGATACCTCTTCGCCCGATACCCATACGGTGGGCACACCTTCTTCATTAAAGGATGCTTTAAGTGTTGCTTCCGCAAATAACTCATTCCGCCGCGATCCCTGTTTCCTCATTGAAGGTCTTGATGACGAGATACCATTCTTCAGCGGTGAAAACATTACACTGAGCGATCATCTCAGCGATGATGTATACGAATATGTATACTGCGGCCTCGGTGCTCCCGAGGACTTTGAGGGCAAGGATATGCAGGGAAAGATAGCTCTCATCGACAGAGGTACTCAGAGCTTCATGGAAAAGGCGTTCAACGCTCAGATGGCAGGCGCTGCAGCTATGGTCGTATGCAACGACATTGAAGAGGAGAGCCTCACAATGATGGCAATGAACGGGCTGGATTTCCCTGCTGTGTTTATCTCACTGAATGACGGAAATAAGATGAAGGAGGCCGAGTCCAAAAAGATACGCATAGACAGCACCTTAAGCGTCACTACTCCTCTTGACGGAGGGATCAGTGAATTCAGCTCATTCGGTCCGACAGGTGACCTTACTCTCAAGCCCGATATCGCAGGTATCGGCGGTTCGGTATCATCTGCCGCTTATGACAACAAGATAAATCAGCTGGAGGGCACTTCAATGGCTTCTCCGTATGTTGCGGGCTGTGCGGCTGTATTTGACCAGTATCTCAGGAAAAACGGCCTTGAGCTCACAGGCGCGGAAAAGGCAGCATTCATCAAAAATCTTATGATGAACTCCGCCGTTCCTTTCTCGGACGGAGACGTATACGAGAGCCCGAGACGTCAGGGCGCGGGACTTGTGAACATGAAAAACCTGATGAATGACAGGGTTATCCTCACGGGCAAGGACGGTCTTGCAAAGATAGAACTGAAGGATAAGCTCACGGCTCAGCTCAGCTTCGACGTGGATATCAGGAACTTCACCGATCAGGACGTTGAATTCAAGGAGGCTAAGCTGGTGCTGACAGCTGAGGACGGTGCTGCGGCAGAGGGCGACGAATCGGGAAAGCTGTCAATCTGCGGCGCAAGCAATATCGGCGTTACGGCTGATCTTTCGTCACTGCTGAAGGCAGACGCAAATGAAACACGTACAGTAACGGTCAATGCACAGCTCTCAGCCGACGATCTTGACGCACACGGCTCGGCCTTCCCCAACGGCTTCTTCGTTGAGGGATATATCGTCCTCAGCGGTGCGGAAAACTGCTGCGATATCTCTGTACCTGTCATGGGATTTTACGGAGACTGGGCTCAGGTGCCTATATTCCATAACGGTACCAATTACCTTGAACCGTATACATTATATACTCAGACAGGCAACGGCACATTACCTGCTTCCGTATCCTTCGCAGGCAATATCGAGGCTATGCATTATCTCCTCGGAAGGATCCCTGACGAGGCATCAGAGGGAATGTTATACGATCCGTTTAGTATAAGTATGTTTTTGGATGATGAATATAATGATGCCCTCGCACAGTGTCCGAATGACAGCATATACATCTCTCCGAACAGAGACGGAATGGCTGAACAGGCGGAAGTGTACCTGACAACACAGAGAAATGCATACCTCGCAGGTATTAAGATCTACGACAGCGACAACAATCTTGTCGCAGACTCGGATGGGGACGATATGTTCCCAGCATGTTCGCCTGTGTGCTATTTATCGGAATTGAAACCGGGTGATTATCCGGACGGTACATACAAGGGCGTGATAACAGGTCATATCGATTATGAGGGCGCTGACAAGAACCCTCAGACCTATGAAGTCCCTGTGGTAATAGACAGAACAGCTCCCGTAGTTGAGATAAAGCCCAAAGAAGAAAAGGGAAGAAAGCTTATCGAGATCACTTCCGCTGATGAGAATATTGACGGTGTTTACATCATGGGAAAGGGCAGCGGCGGTATCGCGGGAGAATATACTTCGGAAAGCCCGAAGCTCACAGAGATGAATAACATCAGCAGTACGATCGGCTGTATTTATATACCGGTCATTGGTATGCCTGAGGAATACAGGAATCCCGTTAACTCCGACTCTCTCATTATCAATGCTGTTATGGGTACCGCGGACGCATATGAACAGGATATCCTTGATTCTTATGACTTCTCCGATATTCTTCCCGCATACAGGTACAAGAACGAGGACGGAAGCATTTCCGTAACCTACGATGTGACAGATCTTGACGATTACATTGTTGCGGCTATGGACAAGGCTTTCAATATCACAGAGATCATGTCGGACGGCCGTGATATAACACATCTGAAAACGGGATTATGGTGGTCAAAGAACGTTGGGGAAAATGACGTTTACTATAATTTTATAAACAGCAATGCAGGCAGTATCCTCTATCAGAGCGGCGCTCCTTCAAAGAGCTTTACATTTGAGCAGAACGGCGAAAATGTTACAATGAATATCTCTGACGAAGCTTCCTCGGAGACCCGCACGGGAAAGATATCCTTTACGGATAAGAGAAATGCGGTGATCGCATGGGATGACGGCGTTACAGAGAAGCTTTTCTATGCAAGCTCTGACGGCATCGGAGCTTCCGATTTCCTCACCACGCCTGAAATAAAGGACATCGTAACGGTATATCACAACGCACACAGCGACAGCAAGGCAGCTTCTGCCGAGGCAGCATACGACGAAAACGGAATGGGTATCGTTCGCCTGCTTGATAAAAACGGCAGCGCGATAGCCGAGTATACCGCTTTCGACAGGTTTAAGAATGAAGCCGTTGATCCCAGCGGCAAGCCTGTTAAATTTGAATATATCCGAATTGGTGTATACCGTGTATCACAGAATCTCGGCATCGAATCAAAGCATTATTATGTCATCTTCGGAGAGGACGGAAAAGCCGCTGTATACTCCGCAGAGGACGGTCTCGAAATGGAATGCACGGCAGAATACGGCGGCGGTGTGATCGTATGCAACAAGGGCTTGGAGGACGAAAAAGCCATAAATGTTTCATACGACACGATATCAAAGATCACAGTAACATCAGCTGACGGAAGCAGCTATAAGCTTACCCTTGATGCGGATCATAATACCGATGTTAAGGTATATACATTCTCTCAGCTCAATGAAATGGCAGCAGACTACTGTCAGCGTTTAACGGGCGATCGCCCCGAGCTTATATTCGGATCGTTCGACGACAATGACAGATACAGTATGATGTTCTCTGACGGACAGACCATAGCAGCCGATCCACTCGGCGGAAACAGCTTTGATATGCTCGGAAATGAAATTGATATCACAGTGCTTCCCGAGATAAAGGACCTCTTTACTCAGGGACTGTGGAGCTGCAGGAGCGGTGAAAGCCTGAAGTATTACAGCTCGGACGGCAATGGCAATATCATAGCTGTCAATGCTGAGGACGGTTCCGAAGAGGTTATGAAGTATAACTGGATAGGAACCAAAGCGGTTGAGCTTATCTCGGGCGATAATACTGAAACAGCCGCTGCAGAGGCACTCTCAGATTCAGAGATAATGCTCACAAGAGCAGACGGTCAGACCGAAATGCTTGCATATGCAGGCGAAAAGACCATAGATAAGACTGTATTCTACAGCGATAAAAAGCTTGCGGAGATGGCAGCAGCCGACCGCAGTCAGAAAACAGGCAAGAAGGCTGAGGTCTCAGAGACGATCAGCTCCGATGACGGCACAGTAGTTATCAGATTTGCTGACGGTTCGGAGTACAGGATAGACCGCTTTACCGGTACAGGTGCCGATGAAAAAGGTGCGGAAGTAAACCTCCCGCAGACAGGTATCAACGATCTCGGTACAGCAGCCGCAGCAACCTCAGCCGCAGTTCTTATAATCCTCGGTTCAGCAGCAGTACTTGCTTCCTGCGTATTACGCAGAAGAGAAGATTGATCTGCAAATTCCAATACTAAAATGAGCTGCCTAAGTTTATGAGGCAGCTCATTTCTTTGTTTATTGAAAAAATGATACAGGAATTTCTTCAGGATATGGTCTCAGACCCTGCGCCATATGGCAAAAACAGCACAGTAAGCATGATCGTCATCGGGATACTCGTCCTTAAGCTTCTGCCTGATCTTTACTGCCGAGCGATAGTCGGGTATCAGACCAAATCCGTTCAGTTCACGATGATCGAATGCCTTTGAAAAATAATCTCCTGCTGTGAAGCTTCCGCAGTTGAGTATGGCACTTACCAAAAAATCCGAAAGGTCAAATCCGCAGAATACATATCCTTTGACCTTCTGTTCAGCGATATCGGGAATGTCGAGGTCCCCATTCCCGTCAAGCATACAAAAGACACGCAGTACCTGATCACCCTCTTCGATCGGAATGTCCTCAGCCTGCTCTTCGGTCATGGGGATCTGCTCCTCTTCGGGAAATAATGCACCGTCAACAGAAATGACTTCCTTTACGGACTCTCCGAACCAGCGCTTTTCATCCTGTCGAACAGGGAAATAGCGCTTGCATAAACAGTACTGCGGATTTACCTGACTGTCAGAGAGGATATAATCAATAACATCTCCGTAGCCAACATTCCAATGCATAAATAAGCCTCCTTGCTGCCGCAGCGGTCTTGTATTATCCATATTATACACTAAATTGCTTTAAAATTCAAGAGAGAGGTGTGAAAAACTTTTGACTTTTTCGGCTTTATTTGTTATAATATTGGGTAACAGGAAGGATGCTGCCGTAACGTATGAAAGGTGTGATAATATGAGTTTGTTTTCAAATACCATAAACCTCGGAGAAATATTTGAAAAGTATAACTGCGGACAAGAAGCGTATGTGAATATGCAGATCGGCTTCGACAGGCGGCTGTACAGCCTGTAAACGATGGACTGCTGCTGGTCGGTGCAAGATGCTATTGCAGGAACGGCGTTGGAGAAAACAATGCGGCTGTGTTCGATGAGTTCGGAAACATCATAAGGCAGTATTGCTTTGGAGACGGGATAAACGACGTTATTGCGCTCTCGGACGGCAGGATCGTTACAAGCTATTTTGATGAGGGTGTTTTCGGCAATTATGGCTGGGAGCAGCCGTTGGGCGCAAGCGGGCTCGTTGTGTGGAGCAAAGATGGCAGTGCCGTATGGGAAGCTGACAGAGGTATATGCGACTGCTATGCAATGAATATCGACGACAGTGAAAGACTCTGGTATTACTATTATACAGAGTTCGAGCTCGTATGTACCGACTTTCAAAAAGAAAAAGCATATCTGCCGGATATCGGCGGTTCAAGTATGCTCATCCTGCCCTCAGACGGTCAGAGCGTTATCTTTGACAAGGGTTATCAGAAGCATGGCTTATTTGCCAGAGAAAGTTTTATCGGCGACCGCCTTTCAGCGCCTGAGGATGTGCCGCTTGAATATGAGGGCGATGAGATCTCGCTTTGGAGGTGTACATCGAGGGGCGCTCTTGCAGCGTTCATTGATAACGAATGCAGATTGTTCGTGAAACGGTTTTTCAGTTGCTGAATTATTCGGTGTTCTGAAAATATGGACTATTGAACCTGGCGGATAAATAGTAAGGGGTGCGGATAGGTTTCGTTTATACTATACGGTGTATCATATATTTAAAACGAGACAGCTCCCGAATTCTTTGCTGTTGAAAATGCAAAAACGCATTGAATTGCAATATGGAATATGCTATAATGAATGCAAAAGCATTCATTATAGTTTA
>NZ_CAMKRR010000035.1 GCF_946415235.1 uncultured Ruminococcus sp.
TCTCTTCTATTATACACTACTTTGGAGGTTTACACAAATTTTAGGATAGACTCTTACTATCGCCTTTATTCTCCTTTTAAAACTCGCAAGTTATAATTTGTCAAGAGAGGATAGATGAAAAATCTCTCCCTGGTTATCACAGGGGAGAGATTTTGTGCTATTATAGCACAATTTTTTTCTGCTGCTCAAGTAGGTCATGAACCTTGTCTTTGTCGCTGCGGTTTACTTTTACGATATAATGACCTTCGCTTTCTTTCATTTCAAAGGTAATACCGTTTTCTTTCAGTTTTTCCGCAGCTTCCTCGGAGCTTACCTCGATAAAATAAGGATCTACGATCTCGGCAAGCTCTGATTTAGGCTTTTCGTCCGCAGCGTTTTCAAGCTGCTTTGTCAGCTCATCGAGCCGCTTTGACTTCTCTTGCAGCTCTTCCTCATGAGGGAAGGGTACATCGAGCTGTGTCTGGGCTTCTTTAAGCTCATTTGTAAGCCTTTCAAGCTGCATTTCTACCGATTTGAGCTTATCTTCCATACCGTTGAGCAGATTATCAAGCCTTGTGAAGTTACCGCTTTCGCTTGCACCAAGTTCAGCTCTGTAATCAGAGTGACCTTTGAGCTGTGCCACATATATGCGGTTCATAGGCTCAAATCCTATATTCAGCTTGAAGCCCTGATAACTGCCGACTTCGGTATAGCCGCTGAAATTAGCCTTTACAGCCTTTTTACAAGCTTCTATAAGAGCCTTTCCTGCAACTTCCTTATCTGTGTAAACCTTGCCGTAAAGCTCTATGGACGAAAATACAGGCTTTCCCTTATCATCAAGAGTAACTGGACGTGCTTTGAAGTCCTGTATATCCGCTTCTATTTTGGTTTTCAGCTCTTTATACGTCTTTATCTTCATAGGCAGCTCTTTATAAACCTTATCTTGCAGATCGTACAGGGAGTTCATGTGGCTTGCTTTCAGCATTTTCAGCTTTCCGACTTCAATATCCAAGTCCATTTTTTCCTTGATAAGTGGATTTCCTGCGGATAATGCCTTAATTTCTGCATACGACAACGATACTTCATCTAAATCCTGACACGAACGGACAGGAGATTTGCTTGTCATTATCTGGCTGATGAACTTCTGCTTATTTTCAAGCATTTGGTAGAGATAAGCGTCGAATGTGCCTTCAGTAACGTATCTGTACAGGTCAACCTTTTCATTTTCGTTGCCCTGTCTTACCATTCTTCCACGCCGTTGTTCCATATCAGAGGGCTTCCACGGTGCGTCCAAATCATGAGAAGCAATGAGCTTATCCTGTATATTTGTTCCTGCACCCATTTTCTGTGTAGAGCCTATAAGCACTCTTATTTCGCCCTTACGGACCTTTGCAAAGAGCTTATCCTTTGCTTCCTCAGTCTTTGCGCTGTGAATAAATGCAATTTCCTCGGAAGGAACGCCCTTTTGTATGAGCTTTTCCTTAATATCATCGTAAACGCTGAACTTTTTGCCGTTTTTCTTTTCATCTGTCTTGCTCTGAGGTACTCCCAGATCACAGAATATGACCTGTGTGGACTTCTGTTCTGCTGTCCTTTCCCAGATGTTATATACGTTGTTTATGCAGATGTTAAGCTTTGAGTTTTCATCATCGGGCAAATCTGGATTCATAAGCCTTACATCAAGACCTATCTTTCTTCCGTCATTTGTTATCATCGGCATATTATCTACTGAAGGATCTACTTGCCTTAATCTGATACGCCTTGCTCTTTCACTCAGATCTTCGATGAAGCTTTTTTGCATATCGGACGGTTTTGCAACAATAGTATGCATTTCACACTCAGGTATCTTTAATCCGAGCTGATCGCTTGTCTTAATATCAGCGCACTCCTTGAATAATGCCATAAGCTCAGGCATATTATTGAACTTTGCAAACCTTGTTTTCTGCTGATAACTGTTGCCCTCTGGTGACAGCTGGCTTTCGGTTACCGTTTCCGCAAAGTTCGCAGCCCACATATCAAAGTGCTTTAAGCCTGTTTCTTCAAGGAGATCGTTCTGAAGATATCTCATCATCGTATATATCTCAGAAATACTGTTGCTGACAGGTGTACCTGTGGCAAAAATAACGCCCTTTCCTCCTGTTATTTCATCAAGATACTGCGTTTTCAGATATAAGTCCATTGTTTTCTGAACATTATCATTTGTGGATATACCTGATATATTGCTCATTTTTGTTGAGATAAACAGGTTCTTGAACATGTGGGCTTCATCAATAATGAGCTTGTCTATTCCAAGTTCCTCAAAGCTGACAACATCATCACGTACAGGAGACTCCGTAAGCTTTTCAAGCTTTGCTTCAAGAGATTTTCTTGTTTTCTCCATTTGCTTTATCTGGAAGTTATCGCCCTGTTGTGATTTCATAGTTGCAATTCCTGTGATGATTTCATTTATCTGGTCATTCAGGAGCCTTTCCTGTCTCTCTCTGGATATAGGAAGATTTATGAGCTGAGAGTGTCCTATGATAACTGCGTCATAATCGCCAGTAGCGATTTTCGCAAACAGTCTGCGGCGGTTTTTCTTTGAAAAATCGTCAGCTGTTGCAACGAGGATATTCGCATTAGGATACAGCTTTATAAAGTCAGCTCCCTCTTGCTCTGTAAGGTGATTTGGTACGCATAATAATGCTTTATTATGCAGTCCCAATCTCTTACCTTCCATAGCAGCGGCTATCATTTCAAAAGTCTTTCCTGCGCCTACCTCATGTGCAAACAGCGTATTGCCGCCATATAAGGCATGAGCAACAGCGTCCCTCTGATGTTTACGGAGCTGTATTTCATTATTCATGCCAGGGAATTCCAATGCCGAACCGTCATATTCTCTGGGACGTGAGCTGTTGAACATACGGTTATACTGTTCAACAACTTTCTCTCTGCGGTCTGGCTCTTGGTATATCCATTTTTTGAATGCTTCTTGCAGTTGTCTCTGTTTCTCCTGTGCAAACTCTGTTTCGGTCTGGTTTATTACCGAAACTTCCTTGCCGCCATTATCTACACGGTCTTTAACTGTTGTACTCTGGAGATTGAGACAATCCTCCAGTATCTCATACGCAGACTTGCGCTGTGTACCGAATTTTGCATTTGCGGCAGTGTTTCCCTTATCATGTACTTTATTGGCGATACTCCATCTTCCTGTCAAGTCAGAATAATCGACTTTAATGCAGGAACGCTTATTAAAGTTCATTTCCCTCATATAATGCGGAGTACCGAAGTTATCATACATGAACTGCTGCACAAATTCTTTCGGAACGCATGGCGCACCGAGCTTTATGTCGATATCCGCAGCTTGAAGTCGTATAGGCATAGCCTTTTCCAGTGCTTCAATATTTTGCGTATATCTGCTATCGTCTGCGTAATGTTCCTGCATGAATTCAAGCTTTTTACGGATATTGCCTGATAAGTATTCGTCCGCAGCTTCAAGGCGAGGATTTCCGCTATCGTCCATTTTCATAGGATTTTCAAAGATAACGCCTTTCAGATCTTCCATTATCTTTTCAGCTGTAAAGCCTGTGAGCTGCTGCATATATGCCATATCCACATGAGCTTTTTTCGCCATTGACAACGTAAGTGCTTCCGCAGATGTTTCAACTGACGTTACGTCTATTTTTGCGAGAATTGTTCTCTTGTCAAAAATATCTGCTTTTCCGATAAATTCCTCGCCCTTGTACTTTTCAAGCGATGAAAGCAGCGGCGCAGCACTGTCCTCTTTGAACGCAGATGTATTCTGCTTTGTGTTCAGACGTCCGTACTTCTCAACGAAACTGTCATATACGGTGTTCAGCTTCTGTTGTAAAGCTTGTAACTGAACATCTGAGCCGTTGTCTATCTGACAGCTTATAACTTCTCTCAGGCAATCACGAATTTCTATCATGCCCTTTATGCGAGGAATATCGGATTTCTTACCTTCAAACTTCTCAAAATCATTGTTATTACGGTAATAAAGATTATCAGATATTACTGCATAGCTGAAATTCCTTACATTCAGCGGTATTTCAACTTCATCGTCATTGAAAATATCCTCTGATGTTTCAGCTGCCGCAGCTGCTGCCTTGAATTTTATATTTTTTATAGCTTCAGCAAGCTGATCTTTAAGTACAGCACCCTCAACAGGAATACACGTTGTATCCTCAGCTCCGTGACCATAGAGCTTGTTGCCCTCGACTATCTTACCGAGTACCATATCAGGATTATCAATAAAATACTGATTTACCGCCAGTCCGTCCTCAGTTTTACCGAGGTCTATCCATGACGGCATATTGTCCTGTGTAAGCTCTATGGGCTTTTCACGCTTCTGCAAGAAAATAATGTCAGATGTTACTTCCGTTCCTGCATTGCCTTTGAAAGCATTGTTTGGAAGCCTTATAGCTCCTACAAGTTCAGCTCTTTCAGCTATATATTTCCTTATGGAAGGATTGTTTTTATCCATAGTTCCTTTTGATGTTACAAAAGCAACTATGCCGTTCGGCTTTACCTTATCGAGGGATTTTGCAAAGAAGTGGTCATGTATCTGGAAATGATACCTGTTATATGCTGCTTCATTAAGCGAATAACCGCCGAATGGCACATTTCCGACAGCAAGGTCAAATGTATCGTTTTTAATATCGGTCTTTTCAAAGCCTGTTATCTTTATATTTGCGCTCTGGTAGAGCTGCTGCGCTATTCGTCCCGAAATACTGTCAAGCTCTACGCCGTAAAGCTTGGAGTTATCATGAATATCCGTAGGCATTACTCCGAAGAAATTACCAACGCCCATTGCAGGCTCTAATATTCTGCCGCCTGTAAAGCCGTTGTTTTTCAGAGCGTCATACATTGCAGTAATTACTACAGGTGCTGTGTAATGTGCGTTCAGTACGGAAGCCGCAGCTGCGGAGTATTCTTCTGGAGTAAGAAGTTCCTTCAGCTCTGCATATTCGTTCTTCCAATCGTCATGGAAGTCCTCAAAGGCATTTTTCAGACCGCCCCAACCGACATACTGCGATAAAATCTGCTGTTCCGCAGCCGTTGCAAGCCTGTTTTCGGCTTCTATCTCTTTCAGTGTCCTGATAGCAGCCACATTTGCACGATACTTTGTTTTTGCACCACCTTCGCCCAAGTTCTCATTGGTGATAACAAAGTCTTTTTTATCTGCGGCATGAACTGTCTGTTCAGCTTCTGTCTCAGGCTGAACTATCGGTTCATCTTCTTGCTGCACTGTTGGTTCAGCTTCTGCTGGCATATCACTGAAAAGAGAAAGCTGATCCATATCAATATTATTGTTGTTTTCAATAATATCTGCTAAATCAAGGAAATCCTCATTATCAATGAGCTTTGCGGTCAGCTCCTGTACTCTGTCCCAACTGATAGTCTGCTTTTCATCGCTTGAAAGAAAACTGCCCTTCCATAAAAGAAGTCCGTCCTCTTGCGTTTTATAGCCGTATCTGCTGTCATTTATTATAAGCTCAGAATAATCATCGTTATATATTGACCGCAGATAATCGGCTCTGTTGGCAGGATCGCTGTTTTCATTGAAATGGTTGACTACGTCCTGTTTTGAAGTGCTGATAAATCTGTAATTGCCGATTATATCGAGCATTTCCTGTTCTGTGAACTCATCAGCCAGAGCTTGCTGCGGTTCTGCAAACTCATATACTTCAAAATCCATTCCTTGCCATATCATGGACGGGCTTACAATGCTTGCATTTGTTTCAAACAGCGGCTTCATGCCGAGCAGACCGCCTTTGCTTTCGATGATGTATGGATTACCTTCCCACAGCACTTTATCACCGATGTTCAGATCATTACCTTTGACCGTTGTTGTCGGTCTTTCGGCTTTTTCTCGCTCTGAGCGTTCAATAATGCTCTGTTCGCTTATTTCTTCAACTACAGGTTCAGCGGTATTTTCGACCATGCTGTCAAGCTCACGCTGAAGCTCTGCTTTTTCTTCGGGACTACCTATTGAATCAGCAAGTGCTTCGTTAATGTCAATTGCTCTTTCTGCCTGTTTATCGGCAAGTAAAGACTGTATTTCTTCCTCATAATCTACTGTTGATGTAAGTTCATTGAAGTCCAGATTATTGAGTACAGGTATCATTGCTTCAATACTATCATACGTTTGAGAATGAATAAGGTCACCGTTTATATATGAATTTATTGCATAGTTTTTAAGGTCAGCTGATACCTGTAATTCAAGCTCGTCACTAATAGGAGTATTATCTATCTCTACGATTGAGGTATATGCGATGTTTATGCTGCTCATATCAGAGAAATCCGCTTTGCTGCCGTATTCCTGTTCGCAGAATTCATTTATAAGCCTTTTGGCTGTATCTATCGGCAGCTCTGTTTCTCCATTTGGGCGCAGATATTCAGATAACTTGTAATTCTCGATACGAATGTTATCATCTGTTCTTTCTCCCTCTGGAATGCCGCCGATACCATTATTTACGGTATAAATGTTTATTGTATCTTCATCGGAGCTTAATTCAACTGAGAATGTAAAATCGGAACTCTGCTGTATTTCGGCATATTCTGTCTCATTGATAGGAGTACCGATTTTTTCATAGCCTTGCAGCGAACCGTTGTCAGCTGCTACGCTCATAATATCAGCAAGGAACATTCCCGAAAGCTTATAATATGCGACCTCTCCATTTATTTCAGTACGCACAAGAGACTGTGTTCCGTGTTTATCTGGTCTAATTCACTGACGTAATCGACAGACCGCAATCGAGCCATTGAAAAAGCCATAGATACGATAGTTTTTTCAATATTTTCGCTCTGAATACCGCCTTGATCGCAAAGCATGGTGTTTATCACGGCTCTGTTTTCCTGTGACAGCTGCCATATATATGCTTCGGGATCTCTGGATTTGCCGTTTGCCCTTGATTCCGTGTCCTCAACGGCATAGACATAGTGCAGCTTCTTGTTATCACGGTCAAGGAGAGCAATTCCGTCACTATGCCGCTTTATATGGCGGTTCATGCGGTTTTCTGCTGTCCAGAACGCGAAGTCGGCGCAAGCTCTGGTGTCAGGACGCTGTGCATGAATTAGAACCTGATCGTCAAAGCTGTACTTGTACATTCTCGACGCAGTATCAAGGAATTTCAGCCAGTTGTCCTTGCTTTCAGCTATGTTGTGAAGCGTGTCGTGCGAAAGCTGTTCGTATTTTTCGTACTTTGTTTGCAATTCTAAGTCCTCCCTTAATCATATTGTAGCACTTTAAAGTATTGATGTCAAGTTTTACAGGGAAATTTTTAAAATTACAAAACGGCAAAAATTTCTTATTTCGCATTGGAGAAGAAAAGACCGCACTTCGCTTAAAATAGCATATCAGCCCTTAATATATATAACTACAAGTTATAATAATACTAAGAGGAATCTAATCATTCTTTCTTTTCCAAGGGAGATAATTCTTGGGTTTAAGAAGATGACTTTAATTTTGCGGACTACCCACTCTCAAAAAAATTTTTGCTGCTCACTTGACAAATGGACTTTTTTGTGTTACTATTGCAATTAAGAAGAATGCTTTTATAAAGCAGTTGAACAGTCCGATTGTATTCGCAGTACATTCGGGCTATTTTTTTGCAGTGTTTTCTTATCCTTCCTGTGATATACACTATCAGGAAGTAATGATTATCTACAAACACTCGCTTATTATCCTTTGACTTACGTCTGCTCTTACGTAGGAGCTTCATTTTTTCAAGCTCTGCAATAGTCTCGATGATCGTTTCACGTTTCATGCCTGTCTGCTCTGCTATGTCATTGTAGCTGTTCCATGAATCCCACAGCTGCATGGAGAAGCTCTTGCAAATAAACAGATATATCATCATCTGTCTCGGAACGAGCTGCCCGAACACAGACCTGTCAACAAAGAAGAAGCTGTCCGTTGTGGGCAGCTTCTTTACTTCGTATATGTATGTTCCCCTATAGCCATTGGCTTTTGTGGAGCGTTTTACAGGCACTACAAGCCCTTTGGCTGCAAGGCTGTCAATTACCTTTGACACCGTTTGCACAGCCTTTAAACCGCATTTCTGAGCTATTGTAGCTTGTTTCACCTTAACGGCAACTCCGTCAAACATTGGATAATCATTAGGTAAGCTGCAAAGGTAAGCATATATGCTCAGTTCTTTTGCATTTAATCCAAGGTCGAATATCTTATTTGATATTTTCGTTTTACTCATTTTTTACCTCACTTAATATTGTTACTTGCACATTTCTATAAAAAATGTATCATAAATATAAAAAGACCGATTGAATAATCGGTCTTTTTATTCTCACTAAGCGTCACCACCGCCATAATAATATTATTTATGATTTATAATATCAGAATATTGAAATGGTATAAAGTGCCCAATTTGTCCTACTTGGCCTTCCATAAGATCACCATACCATGCCTCAATATTAATATCTTTAACGGATTTAGGCAAAGTATCATTTCCTTTTCTTGTTATTTTTATTCCATTTTCATATTCGTTTGATTCTATAATAGCATTCTCATCTATATATTTCCAAACATTAACATTATCAATACTTTCCAACTTTAAAGCTTCTATAAACATTGCTTCAAGCACGGCTACTGGAGTCGCCTCATCTGCAAAATCCGTAGCACCTTGGTTAATTCCGGTATAAAGAATTGAAACTATTTTTTCATCAAGGTCACTTTGCTGTTTTAAACTTTTATCACAGTATGCGGCTTTATGAAAACCTTTTACTGTATCTTTGGGAAGGTAAACTATTGCTGCATTATAGTTGTTAAAAGCTGACTGATTATTTGATGCTTCATTAGATACCCACATCATAGGTTTCTCACTTTCATTAATTCTGTCTACATGGGGATATATTGAAAATGTCCAATCTAATGTATACCCTGAATATAACATCTCAGTCACTTTTGGTAGATATATTTTTATATAATATGTCTTATTGCATTCTAGGTAATAAACATCCTTAAATTCATTATTATCAACTGGTTCTATTCGTTGATAATCTTTCAAAAATGGTTTATTATATATTTCACTTGCAATAAAATCATCACTTGGTATATCATAATAACATGTCTGATCAGGACAAACTTCTAATATGTAACATTTTGAATAACTAAGACTAATCGGTATTTCATATCCTATCAAAGCATCATGCGTTCCATATTTTTCGATACACGTTTTTATATCATCTTGTTCAATATAGATTTCGTTATTTGAATTATTGTTATTCGAGGTAGTATTATCATTCTGAGAGGTGTTATTATCAGAGGATGTACTATTATCCTGATTTGAATTGTTATTTGTAGGATTTGAGTTGTTATCAGGCAAAGGATCATTATCGATACCATTTCCAGATTTAATATCAGGAAGAGGCTCTAAGATTTCACTAGCAATATTTTCAAATAGAAAACTGACAATGCTCATAAGATCTTTCTTTGTAAAATAACCTGGTGTTTCAGCAGTATCAATATAAGCACGACTGTGATTTAGATGACATACATTGTTATCATAAACAGTTCCGTTGCCACCTTTAAGACTATAACAATTATTAAACATAAGCCAGCCGTTATTAACTTTATTATTCGACCATTCATCCGAAACATATATTCTTTCTAAACTTTTACACTCCTCAAACATATGATCCATTTGTTCAACGTTTGAAGTGTCAAAGCTACTAAGATCTAAATATTTTAGTTTCGAACATTTATAAAACATATATGTCATCCTCTTAATATTACTGGTATCAAAATTACCAAATATAATTTTTTCGAGACTTTCACAGTTTGTAAAAACGCTGTCAAATAATTTTAAATTTGTTGTATCAAAGTTACTGAAATCAAGAGACTTGAGATTTTTACAGCTATTAAACATACCGCTCATATTCTCAAGATTACTGGTATTAAAGCTACTCAAATCAACATTTTTAAGGTTTTCACATTTAAAAAACATATTGCCCATATATTTTACCTTTTTTGTATCAAAGCTACTAAGGTCTAATTCTTCAAAGCCTGAGCTTTGAAACATATTTGTCATGTCAGTAACATTGCTCGTATTAAAGCTTTGTAGATTAATTGATTTCAAATTAGGACAGGCTCCAAATGTCTGCCACATTTTTGTAACTTTACTTGTATTCAAATTATCAAGGTTCAAATACTTCAAGTTAGGACAGCAGCAGAACATATCTGACATATCAGTTACATTACTTGAATCAGCATTTGAGATATCAATTTTTTCTGCTTCTAATTTGTAAAATAATTGCTTACAATCTTCAGGCAGTACAGTCCCCTTTAGCACTATCACTTCCTTAACTCTTTTGTCACCTCTAAAAATACGCAAGGCAGAATTATTAAGATTTCCGCTTATTGTAAGCAATCCTGTATCTTCATTTAATGAAACAAAATATGTATCTTCTGCTTTTGCTGTAAGGTTAGGAGTAAACAGAGGGTTCCCGTTGAAACTAGATGTCATAATGCTACCCATACAAGTAATAGATAATAACGCAGCAACCGTTTTTGAAAATAGTTTTTTCATATTTTTCATTCCTTTATGTAATATTCAAGGCAAAATATACAACCTTATATACTAATATTACCTTAAAACAACTTTTTTGTCAACTAGATTTATTGAGCAATAAAAATTTAAATACAAATCATAAATAACCAAACATTTTCACCTATAACTTCATTGTTGTGTTTTTTTTTTACATTTGCAGCGTTTATGTATGCTTTCAGCTCGTCGTTCATATCCTTATTCTTAAGCACATGATCTACGACCTTGTAGCCCTTTTCCTCATACTTAGGCTTATACTTTGCAACAGCTTCACGTCCTGCCTTGTCATTATCGAGTACGAAGTGTATCTCTTTGACCTCTGGATGTGAGCTGAGATAATGCTCCAGAGCTACATCTGACGTTCCTGCAAGGGTTATTCGTGAATGAGCTGTCCATGCGTCCTCTTTGCCTGTTATCATGTTCGCCATTGTAGCATGGCTTAACAGATCTATCGGAGCTTCAAACACATACAGCTTACCGCTGTTGCCTTTACCTTCCATAGAAAAGGCGTATCGTTTGTCGCTGCCGTCACAGTCTCCACGGTACTGGACTTTTGTATTTGTTCCTCTGACACAGGCGAATGCAGCCTTTTTGTCCTCATTATAGCCTACAAAGACTACATTGTTATGATCGTCTTGAAAGATCTTCTTGTCAACTATCATCTTGGATATGATCTGAGGATCAATAAACCGTGTTTTATTCAGATATGCAAAAGCCCTTGAATACTTACCCTCACATTTCTTAGGCAGCACAAGGTCTTTCGTTTCATGTATTTGATTATCAGATTTTGGCGGCGGCGCAACATAAGCTGCACCACTTCCTGTAAGTTCAAGTATGGCTTCTTGGAAGCTCATTCCCATATTCTTCTGGAGAAAAGAAATAGCGTCTCCACCGTGTTCTCCATTGCTCCAACGCTTCCAACCTTTTCGATCATCGAATATACTTACGCTTGACATATCCCCTGGGAATGGTTTTGCAATTCTCAGTTTATAGCTTGTTCCTCGATGATTGAATTCATATCCTTTGCTTTCAAGGTAGCTCACAAGGTCAACTTCATGAGCTGCCTGTTTTTGTTCGTCTGTGATACGCATTTTATACCTCCATTCTTAATTGTGCTATTATAGCACATTTTTTTAGTGTCTATTCCTGACTTGTTCTGTAAGTCCGATAAGCTCATCTACCGAAATATTGAGGAATATTGCTATTTTGGCGATTATCTCTACCGCAGGAATACTATTCCTTTTAAGGTTGTCCATAAGGCTTTTATGGATATTACAGCAGCGACAGAACTCATTTATAGACATATTCCTCTCTTTACAAGCGATATTTATATTGCTTATCAGGCTTGCTATTATTTCTTCTCGGTTTATACTTATCATCTCCCTTGACTTCCGTTATTTTACGGAGTATAATTATTTTACAGAACTTCAATTGATTTTAATTTATCTACCCACAGAGAAGCACAGCCAAATTCGCCCTCTTGCTCAATATATTGTTTGTCCTGTGATATAAACAATACAGCATGAGGTCTGTTGTTATCATCTTCACAAGATTGAATTACAATTCTGTAAACAGAACCTGTATAAGTTTTATTATCATCATCGATAACTCTTATTTTCATTTTTTCTTCTATAAACATATAATACTGGAGGTTACAATATGAGATGTACTGAATTTGAACCGCTTATTACTGACATGAAGAACAATAACATTGATAAAGAACATTATCATTTTGACTATAACGGTTTTAGATTTGATGTAATTCTATCAATAGTTCAAGGCGGCTACGAAATACTTGTTGCTATTCATACCGAAAACTGGGGATGTGTTTTAAGTATGAATAATAATTATTACGTTGAAGTGCCTGATGATGTATATTACTCACTTAGAGATATATTACATCTTGATTGGAACACAAATCATTTCAACTCAATTGCTTTCCTCAAACTCCTTTCTGAAAGATCACCTCGCCACTCTAATTGTCAAGGTGTTGACTACGCCGAATTAAGACATTATCTTCCATATCGTCATGTGGACGAAGAAGATAAAATATATTTTTGTGGTTGGAATGACCATACAAGAGATAATCGTCACGCACGTAATTTTGATAAAACGGAATTCTTCTTTGGCAAAGCTGTTGCTGATTATTGCAGATCACATAATATCAGTTCTATGTGGTCTGATATTCCGAGAGACGAGCGGCGTGTTAATAATCCTTGGGACTTATAAAAAATGTGCTATTATAGCACATTTTTATTTTTTACGCCGTTCTGGAAACTGGAAGCTTACTTCCTGTTTTTCCTTATCTACTGCGAGATATGCGTCAAATGTGCTGCCAGATTTAGCTGTGAAGCCCTTTATAATAGCTGTTCTGCCACTCTTGCAGAGCATTATAACTTGATTTTCGGTTATGCTCTTACCAGATATTTTCTTGTTTACATGGAATTTGCAGCCGTCCTTGTAGCCTGTGCAGCTGTAGCCCCAATCAAGCTTTATAAGGGGCTTCCCACAGAAAGGACAAATGAGCTGCTGTTCTGTCGATGAAGTGAACTTGCTGTCCTCAGACTCAGCGATCACCTTGAACCACTCTGCTGTCTTTTGCTTTATAAAAGCTATGTACTTATCGTAGCTGCACTTACCAAGAGCTATATTGTTCAACTGCTTTTCAAGCTCACCTGTGTATGCGGCTGATTTTAGCTCTTTTACAGGCAGACACTTTATAAGGTACATTCCAAGCTCTGTTGGGTATATGGACTTTCCTTTCTTTGCAAGGTATTCCTTGTCAAATAATGATTTGAGTATCGGACCTCTTGTAGCGTCCGTTCCCAAACCTCTTTTCTGAAGCTTCATAAGCGTTCTGGCTTCTTCGTCCTCAAGCTTCTGTCCTGCTAATTCCATTGCTGCAAGCAGCTCCGCTTCTGTGTATCGTTTCGGCGGTTCTGTCTCACCCTCGGTTATCTTATATTCACCTTGCAGCTCCTGCCCCTCAGACAACGGCGGAAGCTCCTTTGCTTCTGGTTTACCGTCAACAGCATACCAACCTTGATTAGTTATGCATTTGCCTGTAGCCTTGAATGTATGCTTATCTACAGCTATCATTGCTGTTGTATCATCAAATTCAGCCTTTGGATAGATTATCTTGATTAATGACCTTGCTACAAGGCCATAGAGCTTTATTTCGTCCTCAGATAAGCCTGTAAGGTTATTCGGTACACTCTCAGTCGGTATAACAGCTGTATGACTTCCGACTTTACTATCATCAAAATGCCTTTTGCTGAATTCAGCCCACTCTGACACATTATATTGAGCATATTCTGGCATTTGAAGTATCAGCTCTATTGTATGCTTGACTTCTGGTATCATCGCTTCTGTCAGGTGTTCTGAGCTTGTGCGAGGATATGACATAAGATTACCGATAGCTTGGAAGAAGTTAATGAAGGCGTTAAAGTAACAGAAGAAATTTCTAATACTATTATTAAAATTAAATATAATCAACGCTATTACAAATATGCGAGTGGCGTTTCTATTAATACTTTTGCATATAAGATCGCGCCTGCAAATAAAGAAAAATTTATTACTTTTCTTTCCCAAAATGCATTTGATGTAAAATCACAACTGTTCGAAAATTTTAAGGAAAAGAAGAAGGAAATAAAAACAAAAGGATTATTTGAAGATCTTGAAAGTTGCTTTAGTGATATTGCAAATACTTTTAGCGAAATAATTGATGATGCTGAAGAAGCATATAAATCGAGTCCAAGAAATCTTTCATGGAAAGAGCGCAAATCAATTGGTACAAAAAGCATTAAAAATAAGATTACAAAAAACGTATCAGAAGATGATAACTCTGTTCCCATTAGCTCAATATCAGGCGAACAGGTCGAACCAGTAACCAAGACAGAACCTGTTATTAATTCTTATATCAGAGAATTAAAAGATTCTGTTGATTCGTTAATAGAATATGGTTATTGTACTTATGAACTACAGGTGACATGTTTTGGCAGTAACAACGCAAGAAATATGGAAAATAAGCTTGATAAACAGTTTAAGCATTTATGGGAGTTATATCGTAAAATTAGCAATTATAATAAAATTCATCATATAGATATACTTGTCAAAATACTATCGACAATACGTATGATAGAAAAAGAGGATTTTGTTGCAAGTCGAGAGTCTTTTATGATTCATACAGTTAAAAATCATAAAATACATACGTTATTAAAATTAATTCGTATTTTTTCAAAGGAGAACGATATAAAATAGAAAGTATTTACCACTTTTACCACTTTTTTCACGCAAAAGTTTTTCCTGAGCCTGCCCCATAAAGGGGCAAGCCATAGACTTAGTTTTGATTTTTACTATAAAGCTTGTAGAAGTAAGAGCGCGATATACCCAGCTCTCTAACTGCTTCTACAGGCTTTTTGTTTCCGCAATGAACATCCGCCAATATCTGCTGCCAGTTATCTGGCAGAGATTTATGTGGACGCCCGAAGCGGACGTTTTTCCTTTTAGCGGCTTCTATTCCTTCACGCTGACGGGCTCTAATTTTATTACGTTCATTTTCAGCTATTGAACCGAGCACTTCAATGAGGATAGCATTTATCATTTCCAGCACCCACGCCTGCTCCGGTGGAAAATCTGTTAGCGTGGTGGGGATATCCAGTATTTTCACACGGATGTCCATATCCTTGAACTCTTCCAACTCGCGCTTTATATCTGCTTTATTACGACTGAGCCTGTCCAGTTCCTTGATAACGAGTGTATCTCCCTTACGGAGTATCTGACGTTTGAGATATTGATAGCCTTCACGTTCTGTATCCTTACCAGAAGCCTTGTCGATGATGATGTTCTGCTCAGGAACGCCAAACTTGGTGAGAGCCTCAATTTGCCTGTCCTCATTCTGTTCCCGGGTAGATACCCTGGCATAACCGTATATTCTGTTATCCATATTACCTCCAATTTGTCCATAAATGTGGGTATTACTTTGTAGACGTCCATAAAGTCAAAACAGGACGTTTATGTACACTTTTTTGCTTGTTTTCAAGGTGTGCAATAAAGTAAACTTTTTTGGATCTAAAATGCTCCGCAGTAGCTCTCATACAATTCTTCACCGCACATATACTTTACATCTCTGAGAGCTTCCCGGAGCAAACTGTGATCTGCAAGCATATCTTCAATCTCGTCGCAGGTATAGCCGTACTCAAGTAAGAGTTCTACGTCCGAGCTATCCACTCCATAGCAGCCACAATATGCCAGAAGGATTTCTTCATGCATATTATAATAAGAAGAGTCCTCGTAGTCGTACCAGCTCATATACTTGGAACGGAATATCTTAGGCTCAAAGTGTGATCTTGTGATCTTGCCGTTCCTGTCGATACGAAGTATATCACCTTCTTCGGTATCAATACGCTTGCTCTCGAACTTGTAAAGACCGATCTGTTTCAAAGCCTTCTTCATGATAGTCTCAGTTGAAGCATATATGTACAAGCCGATCGTCTCAAAATGAAGCAAGTACATGGGATTGCTTCCTTTTATAATGTATAATGAATTGTACTGATTGAGCACAGTAAAAGTAAAATTGCCTTCGACTGTCTCAGCCATATACTTCAAACTGTCAAAGTCAAGTTTGCCTTGCTTCTCTATCAGCTGTACGCCGATATAGCTGTCGGTATCAATGTAAGTATTCGGGATCACTCCATCCTTACGCAGTTCCTTGTCGTTCCAGAGCACACCATTATGTGCAAAGGCAAACTCCTTATCAGCGTGACCTGCGAAGGGATGGTTATTGTAATTCTGCTTCCTGTCGCCCTGGGTAGCTAATCGCGTATGTCCCATAATAGCCTTTGTTTCAGCAGGTGCGTTAAAGTGAATCTTATGTGCAGGCTTCGGCCTCTTGAAGATAGTGACCTTACCGTCATGAATATAACTGATACCTGCTGCATCAGTTCCTCTTTCCTCCGCAGCATTAGCCAATGCCTGTGTAAGCTTCCGGAGTACCCTATAGGGCACAATTCCTTTATAGTCAAGCCATCCGAATAATGCACACATAATTATCTGTCCTCCTTAATAATAACATTGCCCAGCGGTGATTTAGACTCTTTAAGAGCATCCTTTATAGCTTCACTTAGGGCATCAATAACAACCGTAGCTGCAATAAGTACAGCTATCTTTGCTATTTCCGCAACGGGATTACCTGTAGGGAAGCTTTTGATAATACTGTAATTTTTCATTTACATATCCTCCTGCGTTTCAATTATATCATTGATGTAGAGCCTACGTTCCTTCAAATACTGTATCAGTTCAGGTTCCTTTACCGTATCAACAAACTCAGACCACGACATATTTGCTATACCTTCATCGGTATAGCAGATAGCGATATCGCAGATGGCATTAACCAACTCCAAGGCTGCGATAAGCGTGTTGTGCTTAAGCGTACCTCTGAACAGACGGAACTCAATGGTTGCATAGTTCATGAGATTTACAGCTGCATACCTACCGTTGTTTCCCTTCTTGGCCTTGTCCAGTATCTCACGTCCTGTCTTTTCAAAGCCATAGCGGGCTGCCCAACGATTCATGCTGTACTCGGAGCGACGGCTGAACTTCAATAATTCGTTCCAGTGATGTTCAATAAAGTATAATATCCTTGCAATAACATCATCCTGCTCCTCACGACTATCACCGAGACAGCTTCTGTTGACATGAATATGAAGTCCGCAGGTATTGGTTTGATGCGAACGATATCCAAGATATATAGCCTTTTTCATGATATCGTCCCAACAATAATTCTTGTGATATTCAAGAGACATTGGATATGTAACGAGCTCCATACCGTCATCAAGGCTACCGTCTCCCTTGATGTATATGTGTTCGTCATTTCTGTTGGCAATTAAGAGCAGCTCATCTGCATTATCGCTGTCTTTGCCTGCTCCGTCAATCTCAAGTTCTACGCCAAAATACCGCCTAGAATCGCCATAGAATATGGGTTCAGGTTTGTACCCGTAATCATGGATAGAGCGGTTCCTGTCGACTTCGTCATGATAGCACTCGCTGCAATAGTCGTATCCGTCCAAGTGATAGGCGTCGTCCTCATGAACAAGGGCATCGCAGCAGTTGCAACGAGTGTAGTGATTCTCATAGCAGTGATGACAAAGTGTAGTATAGTCATCGCCATAACTATCATTTGTCCAGATAATAGCGCCGCATCTGTCACATGTAGTGGTATGCTGCTCAACACAGTCAGTACATACTATCTCCCCATCGATAGTCTCGTAATCCTCGTCTGCGCCTATGATTGCCCCACAGTGGGAGCAGTATAATGTTTCTGTTTTATTCTCTTCCATTTTGATAGCCCTCCGTAAAAATGGTAAGCCTACATTGCTAAGCAATGGAACGATTCCTATGCCCAATCCGCTTATGCAAGCCAATGATATAATGCTTTTGGGAAAAGTGCCCTTATTATAAACTTTTTCAGATAAAAGCTTTTTGAGCTCAGGTGGTATAAACAAAGACTCCAGCCGTTCGCATATATCAGTATCAATTATGATCCGCTGATTTGTGGTGATCTCTTTTAAGTTTTTCATTGTAAAAACCTCCGTAAAACAAAACGACCAGCCCCGAAGGGCTGGCATTATTTCTAATATTCATTTGCAAGTAACATTGTTGAGTGATCACCATCGTCAATGATGTACAGCGTTTCCGTTATGGGTGCATCTGACGGTACAAGATACGTCATTCGGTATTCAGGTTCTTCTGAGCTATGGGTTATACTCTGCATGGGACCTGCTGCACTTAGTTCAAAGACCTGTAGATAGTCTTTCGGAGCAGGCATACGCTCTACACAGCCCCAAAGAAACATCTGCAATTCCATTGGAATCAAGCTATCGACACCACAGGTCAGGTATCGGTTGTTGTCAAACATTTTTTGATCCTCCTTTCTGAATTTGATTACCACGAAAATGGTATCAATAAAATAATATATATACAGAAAAGAAGAATTCTCGAAGGAGGCTAAAAACAGGCAAAAATAAAAGCTTTTATTATGAATAATTATTATTCATAATAATGATATATGTTTAAAAAATCAAAATTCTCGGAAAACGCGATAAATTATATATTAATCTGCTTGAAAATAGCGTCTTTTTATGTTATCATAACAGATGAAGATATGATTTTGAACACATACGCAGTATATAACCGCCCATTACGGGCGGCTTTATCGCTATAAAACAAAAAAAGCAGTGATACTTTCATACCACTGCCCATAAATAAGGAGAAAGATGATAATTAACACAGGTATGCGGACGGATATCCCCGCATTTTACTCTGAATGGTTCCTGAACAGGATACGTGAAGGCTACGTTCTGGTACGAAATCCGTACCGTCAAGACTGGATAACCCGATATGAGCTTGATCCGGATGTCGTTGACTGCATAGCCTTCTGTACCAAGAATCCTGCTCCGATGCTGAAGTACATGAATGAACTTAACCGATTCCATCAGTATTGGTTCGTTACGATAACTCCCTATGGAAAGGACATTGAACCCAACGTTCCACCTAAGGAGCAGGTAATGCAGGATTTTATTACATTGTCTCAAGCAGTAGGAATCAACTGTATCGGCTGGAGGTATGATCCGATATTCATTGACAGCACCTATACTCTCGAACGTCACATATCTGACTTCGAGACAATGTGCAGAACTCTTTCAGGTTATACAGAAGTATGTGTTATCAGTTTCATTGACCTGTATGAAAAAGTCAAGCGGAACTTCCAACAGGCAAGAACAGTAACTGCACAGGAGCGTATCGTTATCGGTAAAGCGTTTGTTGAGATAGGAAAGAACTACGGTATTACAATAAAAGCCTGCGCTGAGGGAAATGACCTTGCACATTTCGGTGTAGATTGCAACGGCTGTATGACTCAGGAAACATTTGAGGCAGCTATCGGCTGTTCTCTTGATATCCCAAAGAAGAAATCACAACGAGCAGAATGCAGCTGCGTTCTTGGTACTGATATCGGCGCTTATGATACCTGCGGTCACCTCTGTCGTTATTGCTACGCCAATACAAGCAGAGAGAATGTAAGAAGAAATATCCGACAACATGACTCAAAGTCACCATTCCTTGTTGGAACACTTCGTGAAGGAGAAGTTATTCACCAGGCGGAGCAGGTAAGCTGGATCAATAATCAGCTTTCGTTTTTCTGATAATATTTCTACTCCCGATTATTCGGGAGTTTTTTTGTCTGACAAAATAACTATGCAGTAAGAATGTCTGACAAAATGTCTTATATATACCTGCAAAAAATATTATAGATAATAATATTTAATATATATTAAATATAATATTAATAAACACGCACACGCGCGTATATATACAAACAAACAGTCAGCATTCAAAATCAACAACAGGAGGTACTACACCATGAGTACACGTACAAAACGTATATCAGTAAGAGTTCCTAACGACATATACGATGATATCGAGACTAAAGCTGAACAGAAGGGAATCATATTCTCTAAGGAAGTAGTAAAAAGGTTGAGAAACCAAGGGGATACACCGTTACCTGCGGTTCTTGCCAAGACACAGAATATCATCAACTTGACTCGTGCAGGAAAAACTGAAGAAGCTCAGAAGGAGATGAACCTATTATGGCAAAAAACATTGACATTCTCAAAGTGATCACACACGCTGACGGTGGAACTCCATATTCAAGCAGCGTATCTCATTATCCTTCAAACGAGGATAGTGTAGCTGTAAAAGGATACGGAGTTGTTGACAACGATCCCGAAACAGCACAGAAGCAGTTCGATACTGTGACGAAATACTACGGCAACACCGGAAAGAATCAGTTCATTCATGTTATGATGTCTTTTCTGACGGAGACTGCTCCTGATGCTACAACGGCTATGGAGATAAGTGATCATGTATTGGATCCTCTCAAAGAAAATCATCAGATTCTGATTGGAGTTCATCAAAAGCATACTCCTAAGTCAGATTATCACACCCATAGTTTTGTTGGTACTACTGACCTTGAAACAGGAAAGATGCTTCATACAAACAATACACTCAACTATGAAGTGGCTCAGAGAACGGCAGATATTATCCAGAAACCTGTTCAACTTGTCGTTGGAAAGAAAAATACTGATACAAACACTACTCAGGACGGAGACAACAATACTGAGGGGAAGAATGATTTTAAAAGAATTTTCTATCCCCATAAGAACACAACCGATTGAGCTTGAGACAGCTTGATCTGATTTGAACATACAACTTTCAATCAATAAACAGAACAGCTTGTATTATATACTCAACTTCCGGCCTTTGTGCCGGGAGAGCTGTTCTCTAACTATGCTATAATTAACTACTGCAACATCTTTTCTTGAACACTTGACACTTCAGCTTTGATATGATATTATACTCGTAAGCTACTAATTCATGATTCAATAGTAAGACGGGTGGTATAGGACATGATAATATCTGTTCTTACATTGACAGATTATATGCCACTTATTACAACTGGTTCAGATACCGAAAAGCTTCATATAGAAAACAGGAGGTTCGGCATGGGAAAAAGATGCTTAAATCGCTTTATATCAGCAATTACAAGTTTGGCATTATTGATTGCAGTTTATCACTGTTTCCCAAATAGCCTTTTAAAAACTACTTCAATTTCGGCCTTAACAACTATTTCAGCAAATGAGCATGCTTCAGATGAATTTGATAAAATAATAGAAAACCCATTTAACTACCAGGACGACAAGGAAGTCCCATATGATGGTACGCATTGGGTACAGCCTAAAGAATGGAACTGTCCTACTATTAAACCGAAGGATTATAAAGGCGGTATAATGCTCTATTTCGACAAGATTGGACTTGAGCCTGACTATGCTAATGGTAAGGTACAGCGAGTATATTTCAGCATAACAGGTGCAACAGAACCTGTAGGCTATATTAAATTCCATGTTTTTTACGATACCAGACTGACCGTCAAGGAAAACTCAAACGGCGAAGTCATAAATACTGGAAAGGCGTTACAAGACTTCACAACAGGTTCTTCAATGGTTGAAGAAGGACAATTAGTATTCTATGCATATTCCAATGATACGATACTAAATAACGGCAGTATATTCACCATTGACTTTATTGTTCCCGAAAATGCCGAACAGGGCGATGTTTATCCAATTGGCATTTCGTATGTTGATGATGGAATAGCTTATGATACATTCATCAATTCGGAACAGAATGATGCTGGTAAAGTTCAGATGACCTACGTATTTACTAAGGGCATATTCAATGGTTATATAAAGATCCAAGGCGAGAAAAAAACTACGACGGTTGTCACGACAACTGTAACTACTACCACTACATCTACTAAAAACGTATCTCATGTTGATCATAAGCTCGGAGATGTCAATTATGATGGTCAGATAAATGCAGTCGATGCATCCTCAGTTCTATCATACTATGCAATGATCTCTACAAATAAGGATGGTGGTTACACTGAAGAGCAAAAGCTTGCTGCTGATGTCAATAATGATGGTCAAATTAATGCAGTTGATTGAAGCTTGATATCTTCCTCGGACATTTCTTTTTTTGTCAGTATGGTCATAGTCGCACCTCCACTTCTGATATACAAAATCAATGGGGTTATACCTATATTCATTATATCAATTATTGCTCAATTAGTCAATCAGCTGACTAAAATGTTTAAACAATCTTTACGAATTGAATATATGAAAGCCGGGGCATTTAGCCCCGGCATACACACTATCTATCATTTTCAATCATGTTTTTGGAGACAGTAAGAGCAGTCTTTGACATATTATCCGAATTTAAGTATGATAAATCTGTACCTATCTCTTCTTTTCCAGGAATTGCATACATACCAGAAATATTTGATATAATATAATTCGTTCCATCAAAAGTAACATCTAAAGAAGCATTAGCTTCAGTAGATACATTAATTGGAACATTAATTAAAACATCATATCCATCTGGTTGGAGTATCAAATTATCAACGTGCCATGTATCGCTGCTTTTTTCTGTCCATGTTCCTTTTGATAATATGCTCATGTAAAAAGCAGATGTGTCCGAATAACTGTGATATTTAGCTGTATCGTGTTGAGAGCCGTCACTTGTAAATACATCAGAAGAAAGGGCGTTAGTAAGAGATACAACGGCAGCACGAAATGCTTTTTCTTGCGGATATATATTAACTTTAGTTTCTGATATGTTGGTTGTATCTACGGATTCAGAGGTCACTTCAATGTTTTCTACTGTCTGATTTTCAGTTGATATCTCTTCTATATTTGCACGTCTTATAGTACTTACTATTTTATTATAATCATTCCAATATGTCTGTGTAGATTCATTCATTTCCATTAGATTGATAACTACTAACTGATTGTCAGACGAATTATAAACCATAGATATATATGAGTCAATTTGAAGCTCCTTTGAATTCAGCTTAACCATTCCCGTTTTATATGTTGAAATACCTTTAAAGTCGTTTATAATTATATCTTGAATTGGAAGATCGTCTGTAGTATCTTTGTAAATACCACTCATAATTCCTGAAGCACATTCAATACAGTCGTTAGTAAATTTTTGATTATCTGTGATATCCGTTTTTATATCGAACACAGTCAATCCTAATTGACCTATGTTTATCTTTTCTTCGCTATCCCAATACTGACGATATGTATCACCTTCTTGATTGCCACTTTCATGCCAGCACTTGGGAATTGAAATGATAAGTCCTCCCATTTCAACTTCAAAATTTGTGCTTGCATCATAAAATTCAAGATTAGTCTTATTTGCAGCAGGTATTACTGTTTCTACAGGCAAAGTAGTTGTCTCTTGAGTTGGTGGTTCAGTAGTGACTTCTTCTCTTAATTCATTTGCGCTATATTGATAATAGTCCGTTGGATGTAGAGCATTATGAAAGCTTTTAACGTATAATACGCCAAGACATACTACCAAAATAGTATATATTACCCATGTTCCTATACTTAATCCAATTCTAACATTCTTAGATAATTTTGCTTTCATCTTTTCGCTTTTCATTAAGGCAAAAGTAATGGGTATTGGAAATAATACAATACAAATCAGTGGTAGTTTTATTACATTCCATACTTTTTCTCCTGCCTTTGGGAAACGATGGTATAGTAATATACTTAATATTATTAATGATGGTATGAAAAATGCTGAACCGATAATTGGAGAGAAAATAAAGAAAATTAAAAGGAATCCCGTTATTACAGAAAAAATTCCTATTGCTGTATTAAAATTTCTGATGCGTTGCTTTTCGGCTTCAAGTGCAGCTTTTTGTTTCTGTTCTTCTTGAAGCTGTTGCTGAAATGCTTGTTGATCTATTTCATATCCTTCAACAGTTAGCATTTCAACGTGACTGCAATAAGGACATTTTATTTGATGTTTTTCATCATCAATTTCACGATGGCCGTTACAAAGTGGACATTGCATCGGTACAGCTTTATATATTGCTTTTTTAGGAGCATTTGCAAGTTTCCTTTGATATTCCTGATATTCTTGCTCTTGCTTAAAGCGACGATTTCTCTCTTCCGCTTCAAGACGTAATCGTTCTTCTTCAAGTGCTATTCTCTGTTGTTCCTCAATTGCTTCTCTCTCGTTTTTTGATGCAATAGTTGCAATTCCGGCAACAGTTGCAATTGCTGTTATTATGCCAAATAGGGTTTTCATTAACATCACCTCTTTTTTAGGCTATATTACATCAAATCATTTTATTGCTTATTAATACCCTACAGCTTGAACTCCATACTCGGCTTGATCATATGTAAAGCCTTCATATACAAGCTGATCTATCAATTCATCACGTGAAAAATCCATCCAAGAAATGTAACTTCTTGCACTTTCAGCAGCTTCTTCATTCCAATTTGCTCCACAATTATTTGCTCAATATACTGCCTGATCGTATGTGTATTGTTCATATTCAAGCTGCTCAATCAAGCCATTATATGAAAAAGAGTCATGCTTGATATAATTTTTGGCACTCTCTAATGCTTCAGCAGACCAATTAGCAGAACAATTATCGGCAGCATAAGTAGCATCATCATATGAATATCCCTCATATTGGAGTTGATCTATTAAACCATCTCTAGAAAAGTCCATAATCGATATATAATTCTTTGCAGATCTAAGAGCGTTTTTCTGTCCTTGTGTCAAAGATGAGTCGACTTCGAAATCCGATAATCTGTTAGTATTCTCTGAAGAAGATGAAGAATTATAAGCAGGATCATCTTCAATCTTCAAGTGATATGTTATAACAATTTCTACATCCTTGTTAAACTTATCGCCTTTTTTGTAATTTGTTTTCCCATTAATTTCTACATCTTCAACTGATCCTTCAGGTGTAATACCCCAAAATATATCATACAACGGTTCAGTTTTAATATTAGTAAAACCAGCTGAAGAGAGTTTCTTTTGTACATCCTGATAGTCTGAATAATAGAATGAATAATTTTCATCAGGAACACTTATCTCATTATCGTTTGTAAGCGTCAAATAAAGGACGTATTCCTCAAAGAAGGAATCTGGTGTATAATAAAGTCTAAGCAGCTCCATAGACTAAATTAGAGTATCTAAAATAGTCTATGGAGTAAACTGGACTAAATTAGACATAGGAGGAATACGGAATTGAAAACAACGACAGCTATTACCACTGTCAAGCGAGATGTACAGCTGCAGGAATGGACGGAGCAGATCAAAGCACAGCAGGAAAGTGGTATGACCGTAACAGCGTACTGTGCTCAGAACGGGATCAATATTAAGACATATTACTATCATCTTCGCAAAGTTCGGGAGCACTTTATGGAATCCGAACCTGCAATAGTACCTGTATCTGTCCCAAGACCAAACTCAGATATTCGTATTGAGAAGAATGGCTTGCAAATATCACTTCCGTCAGATATTTCAGCAGATACTTTGCTTGCATTAGTACATGAATTATGCTGAATGATCTGTCATTAGATAAGCAGGTATATATCGTCACAGGGTATACAGATCTTAGGCGGTCAATAGACGGACTTGCAATGATAATAAAAGCACAGTTACAGCTTGATCCGTATAGTACGGCATTGTTTTTGTTCTGTGGCAGACGCTGCGACCGCATTAAAGGACTTCTATGGGAAGGTGACGGATTTCTGCTTTTGTATAAGCGTCTTGACAACGGAAGATTCCAATGGCCGCGTAATGAAACAGAAGCTTTACTGCTCACACCACAGCAGACACGATGGCTTCTTGAAGGCTTAAAAATAGAGCAACCTAAAGCTATCCATGAAGGGAAACCAAGCATATTGTATTAAGAAAATTCTGCGATATTTCTTGATTTTTCGGCAGTTTTATGGTATAATATATATATCATAAACGGAATGGAGGAACGCAGTATGTCTGAGCAGAATACAGTAAATAATGATATATCATTGGCTCAGGAAAATGCTGCGCTCCGTAATAAAGTTACAGTGCTTGAAGAACAGCTTTCTCTTATGCAGGAACAACTTGCATGGCTGAAGAAACAGGTATTCGGAAGGAAAACTGAACAAACTTCTGTAATTATGGGAAGCGATATGCAGCTTTCATTCTTTCCTGTGACCGATGATAAAAACAGTCATGTTACTGATAAGACTATTACCGTCCCCGAGCATAAGCGAAAGAAAAAGCGTACTCATGATGAATGGATGAGCGAATTGCCGGTTGAAGAGGTATTACATAAAGAAAACGCTCCTAAATGTGATAAATGCGGCTCTGATATGACGGAGATCGGTGAGGATAAATACGATGAACTGATATACACTCCTGCTAAATTTCATATCCGCCGTCACATAGTAAAGGTATACAAGTGTATCAAGTGCGGTACAGCTCCGGAAGTAAGTACAGAACCATGCAATATCAGACGTGCGGAACATCCTGAGCTTATGATACCGGGAAGCTATTGTTCTCCTGAGCTCCTCGCTCATA